>CALRWH020000001.1:0-57244 GCA_943371805.1 Pseudomonas synxantha
TGAAGAGCAGCGTGGGGTCGTCACTGACGAGCGAAGCGGAGGGCACGACCGTGTGACCGCGAGTACCGAAGAACTCGAGCCACCGGCGCTGAATGTCGGCGGTCTGCATGAGGGGCTGTGGCGTCCTGTGTCGAAAAGGGGCGGGGCGCGAAGCCCCGCCGGTTACTTGAGGCGGTTGGTGAGGTCAGCGATGGTGTCTTCGGCCTCGGCAACAGCGGCGCGAAGCTCGGCCTCGCGCTGCTTGTAGCCGTCGACCACGGCGGCACTGAATTCACGGGCCTTGGCGTCGACATCATCGAAGAACTGCTTGCCCTGCGGGGTCTTCGAGACCTGGTGGGCGGCGACGAAGCCGACCGCGATGCCAACGATGAGCCAAGCGGCGTTCTTCATGGGTGCTCCCTCGTGAGAAGTCGTGAGTGGTGAACTCACTCAGCCTAGCGGCCCAACGCAAACGGGGGCCCGGCGTAATGCCGGACCCCCGAGTGACAGTGAGTGGTGTTAGCGCGCTGCGTAGTACTCGACGACGAGCTGAACTTCACAGGTCACGGGAACCTCGGCGCGCTTGGGGCGACGCACAAGACGCGACTGCAGCTTGTCGAGCTCGACCTCGAGGTAGGCCGGAACCTTGGGCAGAACATCGACGTGACCGCCGGCGGCCGCCACCTGGAAGGGCTCGGTGCCCTCAGAGCGCGGCTTGACGTGAATGAGCTGGCCCGGCTTGACGCGGAACGACGGGCGGTCGACGAGCTGGCCGTCAACCATGATGTGGCGGTGCACAACCATCTGGCGAGCCTGCGCCGTCGTGCGGGCGAAGCCCGAACGCAGCACGAGCGCGTCGAGACGCATCTCGAGCAGCTCAACGAGGTTCTCACCGGTCAGGCCAGCCGAGCGGCGGGCCTCGTTGAACGCGATCTTGAGCTGAGCCTCGCGGATGCCGTACTGGGCGCGCAGACGCTGCTTCTCACGCAGACGAACGGCGTAGTCGCTGTCGGCCTTGCGCTTGGTGCGGCCGTGCTCACCGGGAGCGTAGGGGCGCTTCTCGAGGTACTTAGCGGCCTTCGGGGTGAGGGCGATGCCGAGCGCGCGCGAGAGACGGGTCTTGCTACGAGTGCGTGACTTAGTAGACACGGTTTCCTTCCATGGGCGTGGCCGAGAATTTCAGCGGCTCACGGGCGTACACCGCTCCGTCCGGTCCGAACGCACGCCGAGGCGCTTCGGTGGATGCTACGAGGGAGGGTGTGCCCATATCTGACGGGCCGAGCAAGCCTACCAGAGGCAGTCGGCGCCCGACTCACTCCCCTGGTTTGTCGCCCGCAGTCTCGCCGCGTGTGATGGCGCGAAGCTTCGCGAGGCGCGCCGAGATCTCTCGCTCATGACCGCGCTCGGTCGGCTGGTAGTACTCGAGACCCACGAGCGGGTCAGGAAGGTACTGCTGCTGCGCGACGCCCATGGGCTCGTCGTGCGGGTAGACGTAGCCCTTTCCGTGGCCGAGTCGTTTGGCTCCGGGGTAGTGCGCATCGCGCAACGGCTTCGGAACTCGACCCAACCGCCCGGCACGCACGTCGGCGATCGCCGCATCGATTCCAAGGTAAGCCGCGTTCGACTTGGGCGCTGTCGCGAGATAGACCACTGCCTCGGCGAGCGGAATACGCCCCTCGGGCATGCCAATGAGTTGAACGGCTTGCGCGGCGGCCACGGCGATCGGCAACGCCTGGGGGTCGGCCATCCCAATGTCTTCTGCTGCCGAGATGATGACGCGTCGCGCAATGAACCGCGGATCTTCTCCCGCTTCGATCATGCGTGCCAGGTAGTGCAGAGCCGCGTCGGGGTCACTCCCCCGAATCGACTTGATGAAGGCGCTGATGACGTCGTAGTGCTCGTCGCCCTGTTTGTCGTAGCGAAGCAAGGCGCGGTCAACAGCCGCCGCAACGATCTCTGGCGTGATGACCGGATGCTCGCTCGCGTCGTCGCCATCGCCCGTGGCCCGCGACTCAGCCACCGCCGACTGTGCCGCCGCTTCGAGCGCTGTCAATGCTCGCCGCGCATCGCCCGAGGCCAACCGAACGATGGCTTCTCGCGCCGCAGGATCGAGCACGACCGCACCCGAGAGCCCGCGCGGGTCGCTGACCGCCCGGTCGACGAGCACCCCGAGGTCGTCGTCACTCAAGGTCTCGAGCGTGAGAAGCAGACTACGGCTGAGCAAGGGCGCGATGACCGAGAACGACGGGTTCTCGGTCGTCGCCGCAATGAGGATGACCCACCCGTTCTCAACACCAGGAAGAAGCGCGTCTTGCTGCGCTTTCGTGAATCGGTGGATCTCATCGAGAAACAAGACCGTCGACGTGCCGTAGAGGTCACGATCGGCGAGGGCGCGCTCCATGACCTCGCGCACGTCTTTCACCCCCGCCGTCACAGCAGAGAGTTCGACGAAACGGCGCCCACTTGATCGTGCAATCGCCTGCGCCAGCGTCGTCTTGCCCGTGCCCGGAGGGCCCCACAAGATAACCGAGACCGCGCTGGGGGCGCGGCCGGTTTCGTCGCTCGCAAGGCTCACGAGCGGGGATCCGGCGCGCAACAGGTGCCGCTGACCCGCGACCTCATCGAGGCGCGTCGGCCGCATGCGTACCGCGAGAGGAACCGCGGACGAGCCGAGGCCCGGCTGAGCATCCATGGCTACAGGCTACTGGCCGTCACCGACCCGCTCGCTGAGTCGCGCAGGGGTGACGGACCCTCGGCTAGAGTTCACTGCGGCGCGGATGGTACGAACGCACCCCGCAGCCGAATGGAGGAGCAGTGGCAGCCGCATCGGCCAACAACCGTGAAGCGCAGGATCGTCTGCGTCGCTACCAAGCACGACAGACCGTGCACGAGTCGAAGATTGCGCGACGCAAGCGCGACAACCTCATCGCGGTTGTGGCGATCGTGGTCGTCAGCGCTTTGGCCGCAACCGCTCAAATCGTCTACTTCACGGCCGGCCCCGGAACCCCTGAGCCGATCGCAAGCGCCAGCCCCACTCCCACGCCGACGCCGGTGGCCGCACCCGACCCGGCGGTGAGCGAGTCGCGCACCTGGACCGGCACGATGACCCTCAACGGTGGCCTTGAGCTGGGCTACGAGCTGGACGGCGCCGCAGCGCCGCAGGCCGTCGCGTCGTTCGTCACGCTCACCCAACAGGGCTTCTTCGATGGCCTCACCTGCCACCGACTCACGACCGCGGGCATCTTCGTTTTGCAGTGCGGCGACCCCAACGGCGACGGCACGGGCGGGCCCGACTATCGCTTCGGCCCCATTGAGAATGCGCCGCTCGACAACATCTACACGACGGGCGTCATCGCGATGGCGCGCCAAAGTGGTGACGGCGCGAGCATGGGAAGCCAGTTCTTTATCGTCTACGGTGACTCGGCGATTCCTGCCGATGACGCGGGTGGCTACACCGTGATGGGTCGTGTGACGAGCGGGTTGGATGCTCTCGTCACCGACATCATCTCGGCAGGCGTTGAGGGCGGCGGCACAGACGGTCCCCCGGCTGTTCCCGCGGTGCTGACGGGCATCACGATCCAATAGCGATCCGCATCGAGGGCAGCGCATCCTGACCCCCGTTGCCGACCGTGCACTACGCTGAAAAACCGCGCGATGACAGTCGTGCGCGTGCGCACTCGATGAGGATGAAGCAGACGTGGCAGCCAACGAGAACACCACCTGGGGCCGGGTTGATGAGACCGGTACGGTCTACGTCACCGACCGCGGCGTCGAGCGCGCCGTCGGCCAATACCCTGACGGAACGCCAGAAGAGGCTCTGGCCTACTTCACGCGCAAGTTCGTCGAGCTCGACGGCCAAGTGCGGTTGCTCGAACAGCGGGCAAAGGCAGGCGCCCCGGCAAGTGATGTCGCCAAGACCGTTACGTCACTGACGGCTGCCCTCGAAAGCCCCGCGGCCGTCGGTGACCTCGAATCATTGCGCACTCGCGTGGGTGCACTCACGGCAACGGTCGAAAAGCTCACCGAAGAGCAAAAGGCCGAGGCCGCGGCGGCCACCGAAGCAGCGCTCGCCGAGCGCACGGCCATTGTTGAGGCCGCCGAAGCACTCGCCGCGAAAGACCCTCATTCGGTGCAGTGGAAACAGACGTCTGCCGCGCTTGACGAGCTCTTCACTCGCTGGAAAGACCACCAGACCAACGGGCCTCGCCTGCCGAAGAAGGCTGGCGACGACCTCTGGAAGCGGTTCCGCGCAGCGCGCACCACGGTCGAAAACAACCGTCGAGCCTTTTTTGCGGGTCTCGATTCTGAGCACAAAGAGGTTCGCACCCGCAAGCAAGAACTCATTGACAAGGCTGTCGCCCTCGCATCGCAGGGCACGGCCGCGATTCCGGCACACCGCCGCCTTCTCGACGAGTGGAAGCTCGCCGGTCGGGCCGGCAAGAAGATCGACGACGCCCTGTGGGCACAGTTCAAGGCTGCGGGCGACGCGCTCTACGCGGCAAAGGCCGAGGTCGACGCACGCGAGAACGAAGAGTTCGCCGGGAACCTTGCCGTCAAACTCGCCCTTCTCGACGAAGCAGCACCCCTGCTCACCGCGACCGACCGCGTGCAAGCGCGGGCGACGCTCTCGAACATTCAACGCAAGTGGGATGCCGCGGGCAAAGTTCCGCGCGACCACGTGAAGTCGGTCGAAGACCGCATGCGGCAGATCGAGTTGGCCGTGAAGAAGCTCGAAGAAGAGCACTGGAACCGCTCCGACCCGGAGAAGAAAGCGCGCTCAGAAGGGCTCGCCGCCCAACTCGAACAGGCGATTGCCGGTCTTGAGGCCGACCTCGCCGCCGCGACGGCAGCGAAAGACGCCAAGAGAATTGCCGAGCTCACGGAGGCACTCGAGGCACGGCGCGCGTGGCTCGGCGCGGTCGACCGCTGATCGTTTCTCCACAGATACAGCGCCAACCGTTTGGTCGCGGGCGAAACGGGGCACACTCCCCCGCATGCCTCGATCCACAGCAGTCTTCATTCCTAACGGTCGTCTCTCGGCGAGCGAACTCCAGAGCGCGGCACGAGACGGTGAGCTCGTAACCCTCGGCGAGGGCTTCGTTTCGATCGACTCACCCGACACCCCGTTCATTCGGGCGGCCTCACTCTCGCCCGTCGTGCTTGACTCCCGCGTGATCATCGCTGATCGCAGTGCGGCGTGGGTCTGGGGCTGGGGCGCGATGCCGCCCACTGTCTCGACCTGCGTCTCCATTGCGACGCGCATCCCGTCACCCGACCGCCGCCGGCTGAGGGCCCGAGAAGTCGTCATCGCCGACGACGAGCGGGTCATGCTGGGCGACATAGCGGTCACGTCGCCCGCACGCACGATCGTCGATCTGGCCCGTCACGACGCCGGGAACGACCTTCACGACCTGTTGGCGCGGGGACTGCGCCAGAGTCGAATCGACCGTGATCACCTCTTCGCGATGTTATCGGGGCGAACGAACCTGTCGTTCGTGCGCGCCGCTCGACGTCACATCGTGGCAGCCATGGCCGAGGCCCCGCGCGACGGCGAGGTGGGTGGATCGGGTCAGACTCCGCGTCAGCCGCTGCTCACCCGATACACGTCATAGACAGCGTCGATGCGCCGAACGGCATTGAGAACGCGGTCGAGGTGTGTGACGTCGCCCATCTCGAAAACGAAACGGCTGAGTGCGAGACGGTCTTTCGAGGTGCTCACGCTGGCCGACAGAATGTTAACGTGGTGCTCTGAGAGCACGCGGGTCACGTCGCTCAACAGTCCGCTGCGATCGAGAGCTTCGACCTGAATCTGCACGAGGAACACGCTCTTGGCGGTGGGGGCCCACTCGACCTCGATCATGCGATCGGGCTCCGTCAACAACGACGAGACGTTACTGCAGTCTCCCCGGTGCACGCTCACGCCTTGGCCGCGCGTGACGAAACCAACGATGGCGTCGCCCGGCACGGGCGTGCAACACTTCGCAAGCTTGACCAAGATGTCAGGCGCGCCCCGCACCAACACACCCGAATCGCTCGTGCGCACCGGGGTGCGCCCCCGCGTCGGAACACTGAACGGCTCGTCGTCACTCTCGGCCTCAACGTGCAAGGCGGCGAGAATCTTCTCGATGACCGATTGCGTTGACACGTGCCCTTCGCCGACGGCGGCATACAGCGACTCGACCGTCTCGTAGCGAAGTTGCGACGCGACGTGCGCCACCGAGTCTTGCGTCATGAGCCTCTGCAAGGGCAGGTTTTGCTTGCGCATGGCGCGAGCAATGGCGTCTTT
This sequence comes from Pseudomonas synxantha, assembly GCA_943371805.1. Classification (GTDB taxonomy): domain Bacteria; phylum Actinomycetota; class Actinomycetes; order Actinomycetales; family Microbacteriaceae; genus Microcella. The sequence continues at coordinate 6,266 of CALRWH020000001.1, forward strand.
GCCCTGCTCGACGGCCTCGTCGCGGCGCTCTTTCGTGAACCACTGACGGATCTTCGATCGGGCTCGCGTGCTCGTCGTGAAGTTCAGCCAGTCTTGACTGGGCCCAGCATCGGGGTTCTTCGAGGTGAACACCTCGACCGAGTCGCCACTGTTGAGCACCGTCTCGAGCGGCACGAGGCGCCCATTGACCTTGGCGCCCATCGTGCGGTGGCCCACCTCAGTGTGCACGGCATAGGCGAAGTCGACCGGAGTAGCGCCAGCGGGCAGACCAATGACCTTGCCCTGCGGGGTAAAGACATAGACCTCTTTCGCGCCGATTTCGTAGCGCAAATTGTCGAGAAACTCGGTGGGGTCACTGGTCTCGGCTTGCCAGTCAGAAATGTGTGCGAGCCAGGCCATATCGGTGTCTGACCGCTCAGCGACAGCCTCGCCGCGGCTCGAGCCGGCCATGCGCTCTTTGTACTTCCAGTGGGCCGCGACACCAAACTCTGCACGCTGATGCATCTCGTGCGTGCGAATCTGCAACTCGACCGGGCGACCACCCGGGCCAAAGACGGTCGTGTGCAGCGACTGGTAGAGATTGAACTTCGGGGTCGCGATGTAGTCCTTGAAGCGCCCGGGCATAGGGTTCCACCGCGCGTGTACGGCGCCCAAAACGGCGTAGCAGTCACGAATGGAATTGACCAGAATGCGCACGCCCGTGAGGTCATAGATCTCGTCAAAATCGCGACCGCGATGAACCATTTTTTGGTAAATCGAGTAGTACTGCTTCGGTCGACCCTTCACGTCTGCCTTGATCTTGGCCACACGGAGGTCATCCTTGACCGCGTCAATGACCTGCTGCACAAAAGCCTCGCGCTCGGGAGTGCGGTTGCGAACCAGGCTCTCGATCTCGACATAGATCTTCGGCTGCAGCACCGCGAACGAGAGGTCTTCCAACTCCCATTTGATCGTCTGGATGCCCAAGCGGTGTGCGAGCGGAGCGTAGATGTCGAGCGTCTCCTGGGCCTTGCGCTGCGCCGACGAGCTCTCGACGAAGCCCCAGGTGCGCGCGTTGTGGAGCCGGTCGGCGAGCTTGACGATCAACACACGGATGTCTTTCGACATCGCAACGATCATCTTTCGCACGGTGTCGGACTGCGCACTGTCGCCGTATTTGAGCTTGTCGAGCTTGGTCACGCCGTCAACGAGCATTGCGATCTCATCGCCAAAGTCACGCCTCAGCTCGTCAAGGCTGTAGTCCGTATCTTCAACGGTGTCGTGCAGTAACGCGGCGGCGAGGGTCTTGGCGCCAATACCGAGGTCAGCAAGAATTTGCGCTACCGCGAGTGGATGCGTGATGTAGGGCTCGCCGCTTTTGCGCGTCTGGCCCTCGTGGGCGCGTTCGGCTACGTGATAGGCGCGCTCGATCAGCGCGACGTCTGCTTTGGGATGCTGCGCCCGAACCGTCTTGATGAGCGCCTCGAGCGCGCCACCGGTTTGCGACCGAGAGAAGATTCTCGGCAACAGCGCGCGCAGAGAAGCGCTGCTCTGCTGCGTGGTGTCGGTCATCGGTGCGCCCTCCGATGCGAGTCTACGGCGTGACGATCAACGTCATCCGACAACGGCAGGCGTAGCTCGCGAGACTCAGCGCACCGCGCCCGACTCCGTGCGTGCAACGCGCTGACGCGAACCCTGCTTCTTGAGTTCGGGCTCGTTCTCGCGCAAGTGCACGTAGAGCGGCGCCGCCAAGAAGATTGACGAGTAGGTTGCGACGACGGTGCCCACCGCGAGAGCCAAGGCAATATCGCGCAGCGTGCCCGCGCCGAGCAAGATCGATCCGACAAAGAGGATCGACGCCGTCGGCAGCACCGCAACGATCGAGGTATTGATCGACCGAACGAGGGTTTGGTTGACGGCGAGGTTGACCGACTGTGCGAAGGTGCGGCGCGACTCCACTCCGTCTTCGCTCGTGTTTTCGCGAACCTTGTCGAACACGACGACGGTGTCGTAGAGCGAGTAGCCAAGAATCGTCAAGAAGCCAATGACAGCAGCCGGGGTGATTTCGAGCCCGAAAACACCGTAGATGCCCGCGGTGATGATGAGGTCGTGAACGAGGGCAATGATCGCCGCGAGCGACATCTTCCAGGTGCGGAAATAGAGTGCAAGCACAATGCTGGCGAGCGTCAAGAAGACCGCGAGCGCGATGATTGCCTGGCGCGTGATGTCCGCACCCCACGTTGCCCCGATGAACGACGAGCTGACATCCGAGACATCAACGCCGTAGGCCTCGGCCAGGGCCGCGCGAACCTCTTCGGTCTCAGCGGGCGTCAACTGCTCGGTTTGTACGCGAACCGAGTCTCCGCCGACGATGGAGACACGGGGGTTGGCGCCCGACACGACCGAGGCGACGGCCTCGTCAGCGACTGCGGTAGCCGCCGCCGTGCCTTGTTCGACGACAGAGGTGCTCTGCACGCGGAACTCGGAACCACCGCGAAACTCGATTCCGAAGACGAAACCACCGCGCAACGCCGTGAAGCCGATGGCCAGCACGACCATCACGATGGCGATGAGGTACCACGTGTTGCGCCGACCAACGAAGTCGAACGATCGAGCTCCGGTGTAAAGGTCATTACCGACCTGCGTGAGCTTGCTCATCGAGCGTCCTTCCCTTCGCCGCTGAGTTGCGCAGCCTTGCGCTCGGCGATCGTCTGGCGACGCTGCGCCTCTTTGCTACTGCTCGCGATCTTGGTGCTCGTCACACCCTCCGGCGTCCGGAACTGCGCCCGACCCCGATAGACCGCACCGAGTGCGAGCGGGTCAAGACCACTCAGCGGGTGACCGCCTCCGAAGAATCGCGTTCGCGCGAGCAACTGCATCATCGGGTGGGTGAAGAGCGCCACAACAATGAGGTCGACAATCGTCGTGATGCCGAGAGTGAAGGCAAAGCCGCGCACGTTTCCGACGGCGAGAACGAACAAGACCACCGCGGCAAGGAAGTTGATCACGTCGCTGATCAAAATGGTGCGCCAGGCGCGCTTCCATCCCGCCTCCACAGCACCGTCAACACTGCGACCGTCACGCAGTTCGTCGCGAATGCGCTCGAAGTAGACGATGAACGAGTCGGCGATCACGCCAATCGAGATCACGAGTCCGGCGACACCCGCGAGCGAGAGCCGGAATCCCTGCTGGTTGGAGAGGTACGTAATGATCAGGTAGGTGATCACACCGGCAACGACGAGCGACGCCAAGACGACGCCACCGAGGGCTCGGTACTGCAGAAAGGCGTAGAGCCCGACAAGAATCAGACCGATGATGCCGGCGATGATTCCGCTCTGCAGTTGGGAGACACCGAGAGTCGCGCTGATGTTCTCGCTCGACTGGATCTCGAAACCGATGGGCAATGCACCGAACTTCAACTGGTCAGCGAGCGTCAACGCGCTCTCTTCGGTGAAGTTGCCGCTGATCTGGGGTCGGCCATCGGTGATTGCGCTGATGGTTCGCGGCGCGCTAATCACGCTGCCGTCGAGAACGATCGCGAACTGGTTCTGGGCACCCGTGAGGGCCACGAGACGCTCGGTCACCGTGCGGAACTGGGTCGTTCCCTCGGCGTCGAATTCCATGAAGACGCCCCACTCATTCGTGGTGACGCCCGTCTGCGAGCTGATGAGACCGGCGCGAGCATCGGCGATGCGCTCACCCGCCACCTCGACCGGCCCGAGGATGTACTTGACCGAGCCGTCTTGCTCACAGGTCACGAGCGGCTCGTCGGTCGGCGCGACGTTGGCCCCAACCGCGTTGACAGAGGCACAGTCAAAGGTGTCGAACTGTTCTTGCAGCTCGGGAGTGATCCACGCAATGTCGCTGGCATCGGTGGGGCTTGCGCTCGGCGTCGGCTCTGCACTGGCAGACGGCGACGCGCTAGCCGACGGGTCAGCACTCGGTGATGCCGAGGGGTCAGTGCTCGGGTCGACCGCGCCTTCTTCGCCGATCGTGTCGGCTGACGGCGCACCGGCAATGAGCACCGGGCGGAACTCGAGCTTGGCTGAGCTCGAGATGCGCTCACGCGTCGCATCGTCGGGCTCACCCGGAATCGAGACGACGATGTTCTGGTTGCCCTGGGTGTTGATTTCGGCTTCACTCACGCCACTCGCGTCGACGCGCTGGCGAATGATTGCCACCGCGCGCTCGAGCTGCTCGGGCGTCACGGTCTCGCCGCTCGCCAATTGCGGGCTCAGCGTGATCTGAGTGCCGCCCTCGAGATCGAGCGCGAGCTTCGGAGTCCATTGACCGTTGTTGAAGAGCACGCTCGCCCCATTCGCCGCAATCAGGGCGATGATGATGACGAGCAGCCAGACGAGGGAACGAATGGCTTTGCGCTCAGTGGTGCTTCTGGCCACCAGAGGTACTCATTTCTGCGAGGGGAGGCGGGCGCGCCAGAGACCGGCGCGCCCCGCGATGTGAGCGAGGGGTCTAGTTCTCGGTCTTCTTGGTGCGCTTGGGCTTCTCAGCCGGTACGTCGAGGCTCGATTCGTTGAGGCTCGGCTCGGCGGCTGCTTCTTCGTCGACAACGGGCTCGTCTTCGATGACGCGCGCAAGAGTCTGCCGGTGCACGCGCACGGTGCTGCCGGGGCTCGTCTCAATAACGGCCACATTCGCATCGTCATCGATGCTCACGAGCGTGCCGAACAAGCCGAAGTTCGTCATGACCTCAGCGCCGGGAACCATCTTGAGCTGAAGCGCCTCGAGGTCTTGCTTGCGCTTGCGCGAGTTGCGGAACATGAAAAAGATGAGCAGGGCGAGAACGCCCAGCATGACAATTGTCAACGGATCCATGAGTCGCAGTGCCTTTCAGAGACGGGAGCGGCGTGGCGCTGGCAACAGCACCGATCGGCGAGCGGATGCTCTGCCGAGGGCCAGCGATAACTATAGGTCATCGACCTCGGTGGCCCGTGGCGCGTGCCCGAGGTGGGCCCACGCACGTGCCGTCGCCACACGGCCTCGCGGGGTGCGCGAGAGCAGTCCGGTGCGCACGAGAAACGGCTCAACAACCGCTTCGATGGTCTCTGCCTCTTCACCCACCGATACGGCGAGGGTCGAGAGCCCGACGGGCCCGCCGTCGAATCGTTCGACGATCGCCTGCAAGACGGCGCGGTCAAGGCGGTCGAGCCCTTGCTCGTCAACGTCATACAGTTCGAGCGCGGCGCGCACTGCCGCGCGGTCGGCGGCTCCCCCGCGCACGAGCGCGAAGTCGCGCACCCGGCGCAGCAAGCGGTTGGCGATGCGGGGCGTGCCGCGCGAGCGGCGCGCGATCTCGGCCAGAGCATCCTCGTCAATCGCCAGCGACAAGAGACGGGCCGCTCGCTCGAGCACCTGGTGAAGTTCTTCAGGCTCGTAAAACTCGAGGTGGGCGGTGAAGCCAAAGCGGTCGCGCAAAGGGTTGGGCAATAGGCCTGATCGGGTTGTCGCCCCCACGAGCGTGAATGGTGCGAGTTCGAGCGGGATACTCGTAGCGCCGGCACCCTTGCCGACCATGATGTCGACACGAAAGTCTTCCATCGCCAGGTAGAGCATTTCTTCGGCCGAGCGAGCCATGCGGTGGATCTCGTCGATGAACAGCACTTCACCGGGAACCAACGATGACAAGACCGCCGCGAGGTCACCCGCGTGCTGAATAGCCGGGCCACTGGTCATCCGCAAAGGCCGTTGGCCTTCGTACGCGACGATCATCGCGAGCGTCGTCTTGCCGAGACCGGGAGGGCCTGCGAGCAAGATGTGGTCAGGCGTGCGGTTCTGCAGACCGGCTGCTTCGAGGAGCAACTGCAACTGCCGACGCACTTTGTGCTGGCCGACGAATTCGTCAAGGCTCTGCGGGCGCAAGGCACCTTCAAAGGCCAGTTCGGCCGCCGATTCGGGCTCGGCGCGCAGCACGTCGTCACTCACGATCGCGACCCATCGGCAGAGTCTGCGGCAGAACGGGCGCGCGCGGGGCCCAGTTCGGCGAGCGCACGGCGCAAGAGCACCGACAGCGCGGTTGTCGAGGCATCGGGGTCAGCATCGACAACCTGTGCCGCAACGTCGAGGGCGGTGCGCTCAGGCCAGCCAAGACCCGTGAGGGCGGCGACGAGCGAGGTCGTGACGACGGCCGGTGCGCGTGAGGCGTCAGCCGCGGCGCTGCCCGCCGGAGCGACGAGTTTGCCGGCGAGAGTTACCACGATGAGCTTCGCAGTCTTGGGTCCGATGCCGCTCACGGCGCGAAACGGCGCGTCGTCATCGTCTGCGATCGCTCGCGCAATGGCGTCAGGGGTCATCGCGCCGAGCACGCCCAAGGCCGACTTCGGGCCGACCCCCGAGACCGTGCGCAACAATTCGAACAGCCCGAGCTCAACCTCGTCGGCGAAGCCGAACAAGCTCATATCGTCTTCACGAACGACTAGCGCCGTGTGCACTCGAACGGTGTCTCCCGTGCGCAGGTCTCGAGCGAGACGCTCGGTAACCGCGACCGCGTAGCCAACCCCAGCGACGTCGATCACCGCGCGCGTGCCGGTGAGGGCAACAAGGGTTCCGCGCAGGCTAGCGATCACCCGTCGAGCCTACGGGCGCGCGTCGCCTTCTCCGCCGCGCGCCACGCCTGCTGCGCGGGCGTGAGGTGCGAAGAACTCGCGGCCGACTCCCCCGCGACTCGTGCGGCTGGGCTCGAGGCGCCGCGCCACCCGTGGCAGATGGCAAGAGCGAGCGCATCGGCGGCGTCGGCGGGCTTCGGCGGGGAATCCAATCGCAGGATGCGCTGCACCATCGCCGTCACTTGCTTCTTGTCGGCGGCGCCGTGCCCCGTGACCGCGGCCTTCACTTCGGTGGGCGTGTGCAACGTCACGGGCAAACCGCGCAGCGCGGCGGCGTAGAGCACCACTCCGCTGGCTTGAGCCGTGCCCATCACAGTGCGCACGTTGTGTTGAGCGAAAACGCGCTCGAGAGCGACCGCGTTGGGGCGATGCTCGTCGAGCAGAGTCGCGAGGCCATCACCAATAGCCAACAGACGTGATTCGAGAGCCTGATCGGGCGGCGTCTGAATCACGGTGACGGCGACGAGCGTCGCACGGCGGTTCGGCTCGATGTCGACAATGCCCACTCCGCAGCGAGTGAGGCCGGGGTCGACACCGAGCACTCGCACGTTCGACTACTCGTCGTTGTCGAGCTCGGCGCGCACCTCGGCGCTCAGCGAGACGTTCGTAAAGACGTTCTGCACGTCGTCGAGGTCGTCCATCGCGTCGACCAGCTTGAAGAGCTTGCGAGCCGTCTCCGCGTCAGCCTCGATCTGCAGGTTGGCGACGAACTCGGCCTCCGCAGCGTCGTACTCGATGCCCGCGTCGGTGAGCGCCGTGCGCGCGGCAACAAGATGTGACGGGTCGGTGATCACCTCAAAGCCACCACCCTGGTCGATGACCTCTTCAGCCCCGGCCTCGAGAACCGCCATGAGAATGTCGTCTTCGGTCACGCCGTCGGTCTTCGTGATCGAGATGACGCCCTTGCGGCTGAAGTTGTAGGCGACGCTGCCCGGGTCGGCCATTGTGCCCCCGTTGCGCGACATGGCCGTGCGCACTTCAGCGGCTGCACGGTTCTTGTTATCGGTCAAGCACTCGATGAGCAGCGCGAGCCCGCCCGGACCATAGCCCTCGTACATGATCGTCTGATAGTCGATCGACTCACCCGTGAGTCCGGCGCCGCGCTTGATGGCGCGTTCGATGTTGTCGTTCGGAACCGACGTCTTCTTGGCCTTCTGCACCGCGTCGACGAGCGTCGGGTTGCCGCTCATGTCGGCACCCCCGATCTTGGCGGCGACCTCGATGTTCTTGATGAGCTTGGCGAACGACTTGGCACGGCGACTGTCGATGATCGCCTTCTTGTGCTTCGTCGTCGCCCACTTGGAATGGCCGGACATGGGGCTCCTTGCGAGACAGACGGACGGTGCCAGTTTAGGGCAGGGCGTCGAGGCGGATTCCGGCGCGCCGCAGCTCGATGGCCGCGAGTGCCCGCAATGCCTTCGGATCGTGTGACCGCCAGGCCGCGGCCGGGTCAGGATGCACGGCCACGAGCTGCGGGAGCGGCGCACGCGCCACCGCCCGAGCGGCGAGCGTGTCGGCGGTCATGCCGCCCGCGAGCATCCGTCGAAGGGCGCTCGACCGACGCGCGAACCGCACTCGCGGCAGCACCCAGAGCAGAGTGAGCAGCAACAACGGGATGAGCGCCATCGTGAGCCCCGTGCTGACTGCCACGAACTCGACGAACTGCTGCTGCCCGCGCCCTGCCTCGGCGACCGCAGCACCCGCGCCCGCCGCCGCGTCAAACGGGCCGCGAATCCCGTCACCAATGAGGGGTACGTCGCCCAGGGCATCGGCCGCTCCGCTCAAGCCCTCTTGAAAGTCGAGCCCCGCAGCCTCGAGGTCACGCCCGAAGCTGCCGAGAGTGCGGATCGCCGCGGTCACTGCACTCGCAATCGCAATGACGATGATGACCGCGACCACCCCCACGACGTCAGCGACGATCTGTCGCGTGCGAGCAGCCGGATAGTCGGAGTAGAGGGTCATGCCTCCATGCTCTCAGCAGTTGTGATCAGGATGCCGCGGCGACGTGCCCGAGAAAACGCTCGTGAAAGCGGCGCTCACCCGAGACCTCGGGGTGAAACGACGTGCCCAAGAGCCGACCCTGCTCGACCGCGACGATGCGACCATCGTCAAGGCGGGCGAGAACCTCTACATGGGGGCCAACTTCGTCAACCACGGGCGCGCGAATAAACACCGCGTGAACCGCCGGCTCGCCGAGCACAGGAACGTCGAGAGCCGTCTCGAACGAGTCGAGCTGGTTTCCGAACGCATTGCGCCGCACTGCCACATCGAGCCCGCCGAGCGTTTGCTGGCCGTCGATGCCGTCGTGCACGCGGTCCGCGAGCATGATGAGGCCCGCGCACGTGCCATACACCGGCATTCCGGCACGGATGCGAGCCCGCAGTGGCTCTTGCAGCCCAAACAAGCGGCTTAGCTTGTCCATCACGCTCGACTCGCCGCCCGGAATGACGAGCCCGGCGACCTCGTCGAGCTGGGCGGGAGTGCGCACTTCGCGCACGTCGGCACCGAGCTCTCGCAACACAGCGACGTGCTCACGCACGTCGCCCTGCAGCGCAAAGACCCCGACCGGCGGGAGCGAACTACCAGCCACGCTCAGCGAGACGGTGCGGGGCGGGAAGGTCGGCGACGTTGATGCCGACCATCGCCTCGCCGAGGCCTCGCGACGCCTCGGCGACGATGGCCGGGTCGTTGTAACCCGCCGTAGCCTTGACGATCGCCGCGGCGCGCGCAACCGGGTTGCCCGACTTGAAGACACCCGAGCCGACGAACACGCCGTCAGCGCCGAGCTGCATCATGAGCGCGGCGTCGGCAGGAGTAGCCACGCCACCCGCGGTGAACAGCACCACGGGAAGCTTGCCGGTCTGCGCAACCTCGGCCACGAGCTCGTAGGGCGCCTGCAGTTCTTTCGCCGCGACGTACCACTCGTCGGGCGTCTTCGCCGAGAGAGCACGAATTTCGCCGAGGATCGTGCGGATGTGCTTGGTGGCTTCGGAAACATCGCCCGTGCCAGCCTCACCCTTCGAGCGGATCATGGCCGCGCCCTCGGTAATGCGACGCAGGGCCTCGCCGAGGTTGGTCGCGCCACACACGAACGGAACCGTGAAGGGCCACTTGTCGATGTGGTTGACGTAGTCGGCGGGGCTCAGCACTTCGCTCTCGTCGATGTAGTCGACACCGAGCGACTGGAGAACCTGCGCTTCAACGAAGTGCCCGATGCGCGCCTTCGCCATGACGGGAATCGACACGGTAGCGATGATGTCGTCGATGAGATCAGGGTCGCTCATGCGAGCAACGCCACCTTGCGCGCGAATGTCAGCCGGAACACGCTCGAGCGCCATGACGGCGACCGCTCCCGCGTCTTCTGCGATGCGAGCCTGCTCAGCATTGATGACGTCCATGATGACGCCACCCTTGAGCATTTCGGCGAGTCCGCGCTTGACGCGGCTCGTGCCCTGCACGCTCGTCGTCGTGGTCTCGGTCATGGTCTATCGGCCCTTTCTGGCACGGTGCCCGCGCGATCGCGCGAGAGATTCATGGGGTTTGGCGGCGTGCGCCAGTCTACTGCGGCGAGTCTGAAGGCCAGGCGCGAGCGATCTCGTCCCGCACCTCGCCGAGCAACCGCGGCACGGCTTTCGTGCCCGCGACGATCGGAAAGAAGTTCGAGTCGAGCGCCCACCGCGGCACGATGTGCTGGTGCAAATGCGCCGCGATTCCGGCGCCGGCAATGCGGCCCTGGTTCATTCCGATGTTGAAGCCCTGGCAGCCCGAGGTGGCGGTCAGTACGCGCATCGCGGTCTGGGTGAGGGCGGCGATTTCGGCCACCTCCTCCGCTGTCGCCTCGTCATACAACGCAACATGGCGGTAGGGGCACACGAGTAAGTGCCCGCTGTTGTACGGGTAGAGGTTCAGGAGCACATAAGCATGGGTGCCGCGCGCGACGATGAGGGCTTGCTCGTCATCCAGTTCAGGCGCCCGGCAGAACGGGCACGCGTCGTCGTCGGGCTGCTGGCCGTTCTCGATGTAGACGAGACGGTGTGGGGTCCAGAGGCGTTGAAAAGCATCCGGAACCGCCGCAAAGTCAGCGCCGTTCTCGGCGGTGACGCCGTCGATTCCCGCGGCATCCGTCTCGGTCATGAGTGGATGCCCGCCTACAGCTCGGCCGACCGCGTCGAGATCGCCGTGGTGATGCGCGCAACGGCATCCGCCACGGGTACCCCGTTGATCTGCGTACCATCGCGGAACCGGAAGCTCACGGCACCATTCGCCACATCGTCGGCGCCCGCGATCAGGAGGTACGGCACCTTCTGCGTGGTGTGCGTGCGGATCTTCTTCTGCATGCGGTCATCGGAGTGGTCGACATGCGCACGAACCCCCGCGGCCCGCAACTCGCCGATGACACCCTCGAGGTACTCGGCGTAATCCTCGGCGACCGGGATGCCGACGACCTGCTCGGGCGCTAGCCAGGCCGGGAATGCACCCGCATAGTGCTCGAGCAAAATCGCAAAGAACCGCTCGATCGAGCCCAGCAGCGCGCGGTGGATCATGATCGGCTGTTGGCGCGTGCCGTCAGAGGCTGTGTATTCGAGGTTGAACCGCTCGGGCTGGTTGAAATCGAGCTGCACCGTCGAGAGCTGCCACGTGCGACCGATCGCGTCGCGCGCCTGAACAGAGATCTTCGGGCCATAGAACGCGGCTCCGCCCGGGTCGGGCACGAGCTCAAGGCCCGAGTCGACGGCGACCTCGCGCAACGTTTCGGTGGCCTGGGTCCACAGCTCATCGCTACCGAACGACTTATCGGGGTTGCGCGTCGAGAGCTCGAGATAGAAGTCATCGAGGCCATAGCCGCGCAAGGTTTCGAGCACGAACTCGAGCTGGCTCGCCACCTCGCTCTTCACCTGGTCGGGGGTGACGTAGATGTGCGCGTCATCTTGCGTCAAGCCCCGCACGCGCGTGAGGCCCGAGAGTGTTCCGCTCTTTTCGTAGCGATACACCGTTCCGAACTCAGCGAGACGCAAGGGCAACTCGCGGTAGCTGCGTCCACGGGCCCGGAAGATCAGGTTGTGGAACGGGCAGTTCATGGGCTTTAGGTAGTAGTCCTGACCCTGTTTTGTGATGGTGCCATCGGCGTCACGCTCCTCGTCGAGGTGCATCGCCGGGAACATGCCGTCTTCATACCACTGCAAGTGGCCACTCGTCTCGAAGAGCTGACCCTTCGTGATGTGCGGCGAGTAGACGAGCTCATAGCCGTTGGCGAGCAAACGCTCGCGCATGAAGTTTTCGATCTCGGCGCGGATGATGCCGCCCTTGGGGTGGAAGACCGCGAGGCCTGATCCGATCTCATCGGGAAAGCTGAAGAGGTCAAGTTCGACGCCGAGCTTGCGGTGGTCACGTTTGGCGGCCTCCTCGAGGCGGCCGAGGTGCTCGCGCAAGGCATCCTTCGAGGGCCAGGCCGTGCCGTAGATGCGTTGGAGCTGCGGGTTCTTCTCGCTGCCGCGCCAGTAGGCAGCGGCGACGCGCATGAGCGACCATCCGTTGCCGATCATGCGCGTATTGGGCAGGTGAGGGCCACGGCAGAGGTCTTTCCAGTAGACCTCACCCGTCTTGCCGTCGACGTTGTCATAGATCGTCAGCTCGCCCGCACCGACCTCGACACTCTCGCCGTCCGCGCCATCGGCCGCGGCGCCCTTCAGGCCAATGAGTTCGAGCTTGAACGGCTCACCGGCCAGCTCAACGCGTGCCTCGTCTTCCGTCACGACACGGCGAACGAATCGCTGGCCCTGGCGGATGATACGGTCCATGGCCTTCGACAGTGCCGCGAAATCGTCGGTCGTGAACGGAGTGGCAACGTCGAAGTCGTAGTAGAAGCCGTCGGTGATGGGCGGACCAATGCCGAGCTTCGCCTCGGGGTTGATCGACTGCACGGCTTGCGCGAGAACGTGGGCGGTCGAGTGCCGCAGAATCGCTAATCCATCGGGCGAATCGATCGTCACCGGTTCGGCGTGGTCTCCCGGCTGCAGTCGGAAGGCGAGGTCGCGCAATTCGCCAGCGACTCGCATCGCGACGACCGAACGGTCGCTGAAGACTCCGAAGCCGTCGGTGGCCTCCGTCACGTCGACGGCCTGCGGGGCAGTCGGGTGGGCGGGCTGGTCTGCCGCGACGTCGGACACGCGTGCTCCTTGGGGTTTCTCGAAAACGGACGGGCGAGACGCGCCCGTGGCTCGCCCAACTCTACTGGCGGGGTCTGCATGCTCGGGCGACAGCCGGGGCCGCTGTGACCGTCGCTAACCGATCACGAAACCGTATGCCCCAGCGATCGACTGCATCCAGGCCAGCACGACATCACGATCGAAGGCCGCGGCCCACGCGATCGCGATCTGCAGCACGGCGACGAGGTCAACAAGCACGTTGGTGAGGGGCGTACGCGCGGCAGGAATGAGAGTGATTGCGAGAAGAGTCAACAGCGTGAAGGTGATTCCTGCCGCGCCCGGGTGAAACGCGCCGAGCAGAAAGGCACCGGTGAGCAGGGCAAACACGATCGTCGACACCGGGATGGCCGCCGGTCGCCGCACGATCGCCGCGACGAGCCACGCACTCGCGACGGGCGCGACGAGCAACCAGCCCGTGGGAGTGCCGTACCCCGCCACAAGGGCACCCCAGGCGTCGGGGATGCCGCTCACGATGTTCTGCAGATCCTCCAGCGGCCAGAGCGAGCCGAAGAACAGAAGATTGAGAAACATCATCGTCGCGAAGGCACCGAGGGTCGGGAACGCGAGGACGAGCATGTTGGCCGCGCGTAGTCCCGGCGCCGAGGCTCGACCGTGTCGAAGGAATGGTGACGCGAAGACAGCGACGAGAGCGAACATGATGCCGGCGGGGTCGCTCAGCGCCGACAGCATGATGAGAATGCCGGCCCGAAACCCTGACTCGGTGTTGCCCCAATTGACGAATCGCACGAGATCGGCCAGCGCAAGACCGAAGAACGTCATGGCCAAGAACGCCGGAAGATTCTCGAGGGCGAAGTAGACGAACAAAGGGTTCGCCGCGAGAGCGATGATCAAGATCGTTCCGGTCGACCGAGGAATCGACCGCTGCGCGATGATTTCGGCAACCTTCTGCAGCAAGAAGCCCGCGGCAATCGCACCAATGATGCTCAGCCCGAGTCGGCCAAAGGGATTACTGCCGGCAACAAAGGTCGTCACGTGCGGGTAGAGCAACGCCAACCACTCGGCATCACCACGCGTCCAGTCGATGGCCGCCACGTCGTCCATGAGATGGGCGTTGGGCGAGTTTGTCGGGCGCGGAACACGCTCGAACAGCAGGGCGAGCAACACGAGAGGTGTCGCGAGACCCAGGCGCAGCATCCATCGCGCCACCGGGTCACGCGGAAAGGGGTCGAGTCGAGTGCGCGGCGCCGTGCGGTTGCGGCGGTCACGCCGCAACTCACGTGACTCAGTCGTGCTGGACATGCGTCGTGAGTCCGTGTTCGGTCTTTTCCCAGTAGTGCGGCTTCGTGAGCAACTGCCACAGGCCCTTGTAGGCCGCGATCGAGTGCAAGAGCCAATAGACGGGATTCAACAGTGCCCACAGCACGAGGTGGAACGTTCCGCGCTTATAGGGGCCCATCATCGAGAGGTAGATCATGATGACGTTGCCGAAGACGAAGTTCAGCAACGTCAACCACAAGAGCCACAGCGGAAAGAGCTCGACGAGAGCCCCGACCGGCAAGAAGATCGTGAAAACCGTCACGATGTAGAACGGAATCACGCCCAAGAACGTGGCCGGGGTTCCGGCGATCAAGAGCACGAAACTCAGGAATCGTCGCAGTCCGATCTGCCGAATGAGCGCAACCGGCTGGCGTGCGTGCACGAGGGTCGTCTGCATATAGCCCTTGATCCACCGTGAGCGCTGCCGAATGAAGTTCGGAATCGAGGTGTTCGCCTCTTCCATGGTTGTCGAGTTGATGACTCCGACGCGATACCCCAGAGCACTCGCGCGAATGCCGAGGTCGGCGTCTTCCGTGACGTTGTATGGGTCCCAGCCCCCCAGCTCAATGAGCGCCGACGTGCGGAAGTGGTTGGAGGTTCCGCCGAGCGGAATCGGCAGGTCGCCCAAGTCGAGCCCGGCGAGCATGTAGTCGAACCAATAGCTGTACTCGAGCGTGAACATGCGCGTGAGCGCGTTTTCGCGGTCGTTGAAGTAGTTCAACGATGCCTGCACGCAGACGGTTTCGTCGCCGCCTCGACGGAAGGCTACGACCGCTTTCTTGAGCTGATCCGGGTCGGGAGTGTCTTCGGCGTCATAAATGACGAGAAAGTCGCCCGTGGCGAAGAACAGGCCCACATTGCAGGCGCGCGGCTTTGTCTGGGGCTGACCCTTCGGAATCGTGACGATGCGAAAGTGGGGCGGGGGGTTCGACGTGAGCACGGCATCCCGCGTCTCATCGTCTTCTTCTTCGATGAGAATGAGCACCTCGAGCTTCTCGGTGGGGTAATCGAGTCCCCCGAGATTGCGAATGAGTTGGCCGACGATGTTCGCCTCGCGAAACACCGGAACGAGCACGGTGTACCGCGGCAAGTCACGATCGACGAGCGCATGCACTTGTGCTTTGGTGATGCGCTCGACGACGTCGTAGCGCGCGCCGCGCATCGCCACGAGGAACTTGAAGCTCGTTCCGGCCAGAAAGACGATGCTCATGACCGCAAGCGCCGCAATGGCCGTCTCTGCCGGCCACACCACGGCCGCGGCAACGACGAGAACCGCAGAAACCGCGCCGATCACCTTTTGGCTGCGACTGAAGGTAATGCGCGCCGACATGGCAGGGTTCTGCCGCCACAACTCGTTTGCCGCGTCATCCGCGATCTCTGCGTGAAAGAGCCGAAGGCACGCGTTCTTGATGTCCCACGAAGTCGTGGCGACAAACTGCAGCTCACCACCGCCGAGCAGTGAACGGATGCGCTCAACCCGCTGCGGGGCCACACCGCGGGCGGTGGCCACGATGATCGTGCCGGCAGCGTTGCGCTTGAGGGGCAACCAGTTCTCGGCGATGTACCGCTGGCCGGGTACTCGCCGCACGAGGTCGTCGTCAAACTTGACCGCCGCGAGGTCGACCGGATGAATCCCCCACGAGTGGGCTTCGGCGAGCAACAGAGTCTCAGAGTCGAGCAACCCCTGGCTGATGAGAACTTGGTCGATGTGAGCGCCCGTGCGCTGCTTGACCTGGCGCGCATAGGCGAGATTCTCGGGCGTAACGAGACCCGCATCGAGCAACAGCTGCGCAAACGCCTCGCTGTCGGTCACGCCAGGCCGCGATGTCCCTCCCCCCAGAGTCATGCCTCAAGCCTAGGCAAGAAAAGCTCCGGTTGCTCGCCCCCTAACGGGGCAACGAGCGTGACGTGCTGGTGGGCGATACGGGGATCGAACCAGCGCGAGCGCTACAGCGCTCGCGAGGTCGCTGGTTCGAGTGAATCGATGGTGGGCGATACTGGGATCGAACCAGTGACCTCTTCCGTGTCAGGGAAGCGCGCTACCGCTGCGCCAATCGCCCATTCGCATGGGGTGTTGCTGGTGGAACGAAAACTCGGTGGTGCGAGTGAGGTGGCGACGGGATTCGAACCCGTGTGCACGGCTTTGCAGGCCGCTGCCTCGCCTCTCGGCCACGCCACCGTGGGCAACAGCCCACCTCACAGAGGGCCATTACTCGAGCGGATGACGAGATTCGAACTCGCGACCCTCACCTTGGCAAGGTGATGCGCTACCACTGCGCCACATCCGCATTTCGCTCCCGTAACCGGGTGCAGTGAGACTCTAGCCCACGATTTCGGTCTGGGCCAAACCGACCCGCCCTGCCGCGTCATCGAGCTCGGCGCTGTTCCGAAGCGCCCCACGGTTTATGGCAAGATAGGGGCGCACGGGCGATTGGCGCAGTTGGTAGCGCGCTTCCTTCACACGGAAGAGGTCATCAGTTCGAGTCTGGTATCGCCCACCACAACTCTCCTTCTGACGAGGCCACCGTGCTTCAGTTCAGTTGTTTCGGGAGCGCTCGACCGCTGCTGTCACGCCGACAGCGAGGGCCCAGCAGGCCACTCCCCCGAGCGCTGACGCGAGCCCGACTGACACGAGGGCACCGAGCTGCCCCGCGATGAGCGCGGTCGAGCCCGTGGCGGCCATCCCGAAGCCGTCGGCGAGAAGAGCAAGCACCGTGCCTCCGATTGCGGCCGCGACGATCACGGCGACACAGCCCCTCTTCACGAGATCTGCGCCATCGGGGGCTCGCGCGACCACTGCTGCTGCCCCAGCGGAGCCGACTACGGCCGCGAGGACAAGGGCGACCGGAGCGAGAAACGCAGCGCCCAGCCCCACCGACGCCCACGCGGCGCTGGCTCCCGCCACCAAGCTAGCCGGACGGAAGGGCCGCGCGGCGATGAGCTCGATGAGCACCCACACCACGGCGCCGAGCGTGAGGGCTGCGAGAGAGTTCACGACAATGCGCACGCTCGACTCGCTCACCGCGCGCTCGAGACCGAGCATCCATCCCGTCGCCCCAACCGTGACGAGCAGCGTAGCGATGAAAGCTCGCGAAAGGCTTACGGCCGGGTCTGGGTCTCTCGGGGCCCGCGGCGCCCTCGAGAGCCCACTGAGCACCCAGAGAGACGACGCTGCGGCCACGTGGGTCGCGAGCACGGCGGCGGAGTCAATGGCTCCAAATACCGTCTGAACGAGAGACGGCACGGTGCCGACAAGGGCGGCGAAGACGGGCTGGAACACCACCAGGCTCCACGTCACGGCTAACACGGCGCCGCCGAGTACTCCGAGGTATCGGGCAGCGATAACGGCGACGGATGCGGCCAGGGAACCACCCGCCGCGGCATTGAAGACCGTGGCGGCACCGTCTGTGCCCGACCAGAGTGCTGCGCTCACCACGACTGACACCACCGCTGCCGCGATGCCAGCACCCATCATCACGGCCACCAACGCGCGCCGAGAACGAAAGACCATCACGAGCGCCCACGGAACACACAGCACTGCACCCGCACACACCAGGTGCATCAGAGGGTCTGTCGCACCCACATCGACTCCGCCGTCTCACAGACATCGCTGTCTACCCACCGTGCCCCGCGACGCCGAAGGGCGCTACTCCCTTGCGAGAGTAGCGCCCCGGTTCCCGCGAACGGGAGGTGAAGCAGAGTGCTTACTTGGCGTCGAGAACGTACCCGGCTTCGCCGTGCACGATCGGGTCGATGCCCGCGATCTCGTCTTCTTCGGTGACCCGGAAGCCCATGGTCTTCTCGATTGCCAGGCCGATGATGTACGCCATGACGAACGAGTAGATCATCACCGTGAAGGCAGCAATCGCCTGCACGAGCAGCTGCGTGAACGAACCGCTGTAGATGAGGCCGGTGCCGTTGGCGAAGAAGCCCAGGTACAGCGTTCCGATGAGACCACCGACGAGGTGGATACCCACGACGTCGAGCGAGTCGTCGAAGCCGAGCTTGAACTTCAGGTCAACAGCGAGGGCGCAGAGAGCACCGGCGAGCAGACCCAGAACGATCGCCCACACCGGAGTCAGCGACGCACACGCAGGGGTGATGGCAACGAGACCAGCAACGGCACCCGACGCGGCACCGATCGAGGTCGGCTTGCCGTCCTTGATCTTCTCGACAATGAGCCAAGCGAGCAACGCGGCAGCCGGAGCGGCGATCGTGTTGATGAACGCGAGGGCGGCAACGCCGTCAGCGGCGAGCTCCGAGCCCGCGTTGAAGCCGAACCAGCCGAACCACAGCAGACCAGCGCCGAGGAGCACGAACGGCGGGTTGTGAGGAACGTGCGCGCCCTTGGCGAAGCCAACGCGCTTGCCGAGAACGAGAGCGAGAGCCAGAGCAGCCGCGCCCGCGTTGATGTGCACCGCGGTGCCACCGGCGAAGTCAATCGCGCCGACGCCGAAGAACTCCTGCATGCCGTAGGTGATCCAGCCACCGTCAGTGAAGGCGAGCGTCTCGGGGTCGAGCGTGAAGTTGAACACCCAGCTCGCGACGGGGAAGTAAACGATGGTCGCCCACAGACCCGCGAAGAGCATCCAGGCACCGAACTTCGCGCGGTCAGCGATGGCACCCGAAATGAGCGCCACGGTGATGATCGCGAAGGTCGCCTGGAAGGCAGCAAAGGCGAGCGGCGGGAAGGCAGCGCCCTCGGGAACCTCGAGCAAGCTCGCAAGGCCCAGCGCACCCGTGTCGATGCCGATGAGGCCATCAATGCCGACGTTGTTGGCGAAGGTGATGGCGTATCCGTACAGCACCCACAGAACGCCGATGAGACCGATAGCTCCAAAGCTCAGCATCATCATGCTGATGACGCTCTTGGCCTTGACGAGTCCTCCGTAGAAGAACGCAAGCCCAGGAGTCATCAGCAGCACGAGCGCTGCGCAAATGAGGAGGAAGGCAGTGTTGCCCTGATCCATGTCAAACCTCTCTTATGGTGGCAAAGGGACTGCCCGACTCGAGGACTCAGGTTCGGGACATGACTCCCCCGGCGAGTCCGGGCACATGCACAGTGTTGGCCGGAGAGGTTTCGGCAGGTGTGTCGGCATGTTTCCCAGGTGTTACACGCACAGCCCTCAGGTAAACATCGCGTTTCGTGGATGCTCGAATCGCCTAGGAGCTCACCCTGTCGTCGTCGAACACGTCGGGAATGCCGTCACCGTCGGCATCGAGCTTCTCGTCGGCGAGTTGTCGCTTGCGCTGCCGATTGCGCGTACCGAGCAAAGCAACGGCCAGCAGAGCGGCGATCAGTGAGCCGAGCAGGATTCCGACCTTGCCGACATCGTCGAGCGCACTGCCTTGACCGAAGCTGAGTTCGCTGATCAAGAGCGAGACGGTGAATCCCATGCCGGCGAGCAGCGCAAGCCCAATAAGGTCGACCCACCGCACGCCGCGCGGCAACGACACTCCCGGAAGGCGCGTCACGAGCCAGGTGGCCACCGTAATGCCGACCGTCTTGCCGACCACAAGCCCGAGCATGATGCCCATGGCGACGGGGCTCGTCACAGCATCCACCAGCCCGTTCCAGCCGCCGACGGCAACGCCCGCCGAGAAGAAGGCGAAGACCGGAACCGCGACACCGGCACTCAAGGGGCGGTACCGGTGCTCGAACAACTCGGCAAGGCCCATGCGGGGGCCGAGCCCGTCGTCGTCTCCACCCTTCGCCCTTACCGGGATGGCGAAGGCGAGCAAAACGCCCGCGACCGTCGCGTGCACGCCCGACTCGTACATGAAGAACCAGACGATGAGCCCGATCGGCATCAAGATGAACCACGCCGCCGTCTCGCGGGCACGGAAGAACTCTTGGAATCGCTGGGCGATGACCGCGTACACCGCGAGGCCCACGAACGAGGCAATGAGGAAGGCCGGAGCAAGATCGGTCGTGTAGAAGAACGCGATGATCGTGATGGCGATGAGGTCATCGACGACCGCAAGCGTCAACAGGAAAGTACGCAAGGCAAGCGGCAACGACGTGCCGACGACCGCGAGCACGGCGAGGGCAAAGGCAATGTCCGTCGCGACGGGGATGGCCCAGCCGCGCTGCGCCTCGGCACCCGCGTCGAGCGTCACGATGACGTAGATCACCGCAGGGAGCACGACGCCGCCGACGGCCGCGACGACGGGCACGAGCGCCTTGCGCGGGTCACGCAATTCGCCGGCAATGAACTCGCGCTTGAGTTCGAGCCCCGCGAGAAAGAAGAAGATCGCGAGCAGGCCGTCGGCTGCAATGTGGCCGACCGAGATCTTCCACGACGCTTCGCCGAAGCCAATCGTGAGGTAGGTGTCACGCAAGCTGAAGTAGGCCTCACCCCACCCGGAGTTCGCGACGATCAAGGCGAGCACCGTCGCCGCGAGCAGCAGAATGCCGCCGACCGTCTCACGGCGCAGAATGCGTTCAATCCAGAGCGACTCGCGATAACGGCGTTGCGCGCTTGTCAGAGGAGCGGCGATCGATACAGGGTGCGGCGACTCGGTCATGAGGCCTTCCGGGGTCATGATCTGCGGCTCTTTGAGCCCAGACTCACCAATCAGCGATCCGCCGAGTGCTCTCGGCGGGCCGACCAGACTTCCCGGCGCTCCGCTCTCGAGTCTACGCGGTGGTGAGGGCGATCATGCGGGAGGTGGCCCGCAGGTACTTCTTGCGGTATCCACCACTCAACATGTCGTCGGGGAAGACCTGATCGAGTGGCACCCCCGTGGCGTGGATGCGCACTTGAGCGTCATAAAGCCGGTCAACGAGAGCGACCAGACGGAGGGCATCCGTCTGATTCGACAGCACCTCAACGTCGGTCAGCCCGATCGCGTCGAGACCGCGAATAAGGCCGACGTATCGACTCGGGTGCACGGTCGCGAGATGGGCCAGCACGTCAGCGAACCGGTCGACCGTCACCGCGCCTGACTCGGCCTCGACTCGTGCCGCGAATTCATCGTTCGTGAGAGTCACGGCGTGACCTTCGATATCGCGCTTTCGATAGTCTTCGCCGTCGATGCGCACGGTCGTGAAGCGGTCGGCGAGCGCATTGATTTCGCGCAAGAAGTCTTGAGCGGCGAAGCGCCCTTCACCCAGCGCGTGCGGCGGAGTGTTCGAGGTTGCCGCGATGCGCGTGCCGCTCGCGACGAGCTCACCGAGCAGTCGCGACATCACCATGGTGTCGCCCGGGTCGTCGAGCTCGAACTCGTCAATCGCGATGAGCGTCGCACCGCGAAAGTGTGCAACGGCGTCGCGATAGCCGAGCGCGCCGACAATCGCGGTGTACTCGATGAACGTGCCGAAATAGGTGCGACCGCGCGTGCGGTGCCACAGCGCGGCGAGCAAGTGGGTCTTGCCGACGCCAAAGCCGCCGTCGAGATAGATGCCTGGCTTGGCGACGGGCGCCGACGACCGGCGCGAAAAGAGCCCCCGAGAGGGCGCCTCGGTCTCGCCCGCGAACGTGCGCATGGCCTCGACCGCCTCGGCCTGAGAGGGGTAACGCGGGTCAGGCTCGTAGTTCTCGAGGCTTGCCGTGGCGAACTGCGGAGGCGGAACGAGGTGACCGACCAGTTCGGCGGCGGTCATGCCCGGCTGCCGGTCGGTGAGCCGCGCAGCGGTCGTGCCAGGGTGCACCGTCATCGTTCGCTCTCAGGCTTCGCGCACTCACGGGGATTCTCGTGGCGCCCAGCCAGAGTGCAGGTCATGAGTCGTGGGCGGTGGTCTCGAGTTTACCGGGGCGCAGATGCGCGAACGCCGTGCCGCTAGCGTTGACGGCGTGATCGACCTTCCCGCCTCACTCGCCGAGATTCGCGACGACTTTCTCTCGTTCAGCGAGGCCGACCGGCTGCAGCTGCTGCTCGAGTTTTCGAACGAGCTGCCTGAGGTGTCGCAGAAGTATCGCGAACGTCCTGAACTGCTCGAACGCGTCGAAGAGTGCCAGTCGCCCGTCTATTTCATTGCCGATGTTTCACCGACGGGTCGCGTCGACGTGCACGTGACGGCTCCGGCTGAAGCCCCGACAACGCGCGGCTTTGCGTCGATCATCGCCCAAGGTTTGAGCGGGCTCTCTGCCCCCGAGGTTCTGGCTGTTCCCGACGACTTCGCGCTCATGCTCGGGCTCAGCGGCGCCGTGAGCCCCCTGCGTCTCAACGGCATGTCGGGCATGCTGTGGCGCGTCAAGCGCCAGGTGCTCGCGAAGGTGGCCGCGTAGTGCTGCGCCGCGTTGTTCCCGCCGCGGGCGGAGAGATCGACCTCGATGCGCCGGATGCCCGCACCACCCTGCTCGACTGGTATGCGTCGCGCCTCCCCGAGTATGTGCGGCTCAACCTCGTGACGACGCTCGACGGGCGCGCCTCCGGACCCGACGGCACCTCGGAGTCGCTCACGTCGCGCGCCGACCGCATGATTCTCGGGGTCATCCGCGAGCTCGCCGATGTCGTTGTCGTGGGCGCCGAGTCGGTGCGGCGGGAAGGTCTCGGCCGTCCACGCCGGGCGGCCCTCGCGATCGTGACGGCCACCGGAGATCTCTCGGGCCACCGGCTCGACGAGCACGCCGACCGCGTCATGCCCGTCATGATCATCACGACGGCCGCGGGCGCTGAACGCGCCGCAACGACCGCGCCGACCGCGACCGTGCGCGTGCTTGAGGCTGCGCCTGACGGGCGCATCGCGCCCACGGCCATGCTCAACGACCTGCGTCAACAGGGGTTCCGCGGCGTCGTTCTCGAGGGTGGCCCGACTCTCGCGGGTCAGTTCGTGCAGGCCGACCTCGTCGACGAGTTGTGCCTCACGGTCATGCCGCGCGTAGGCGGACCGGCGTTGCCGTTGCTCGCGGGCGATGCCGTGGGCATCACTTCTCTGACGGCGACCCAGTTGCTCGTGGACGAGTCGAGCGCCCAGTTCGGCCGGTGGTCGCTCCGGTCGTGACGCCGGGGGTTCGCAGCCCTTGCTCGTCGAGCCACACGCGAATCGCACGATTCCAGCGTTCAGGGTCAAAGTTCCACAGTTTGGTGTGGCGCGCGACCGTGAAGCGCTCAATCCTGACAACGTCGGGCCGCGCTGCGGCGAGGGCCACGCTCCCGTCGCTCGGCACGTATCCGTCGTCGTCGCTGTGCAGCAACAGCATCGGGATGCTCAGCTCGGCTGAGCGCGCCACGATGTCGAGGCGTTCGAAGTCGATCGGTTGAGCAAGCCCAACCCAGCGCGCCGCGTGCTCTGACGACAGCATCGCGAGGGCGGCATCCCGCACCGCAGGGGGTAGACCGGTTTCGGCCGCTTGAAAGCGCAACACCGAAATCCAGTCGACAACGGGCGACTCGAGAACAACCCCGTTGATGTGTGCGGCGAGTGTCGAGCGAGTGATGCACTGCAACACCGTGGCCCCACCCATCGACCACCCCATGAGCACGATGCGGCGCGCGCCCTGTTCGCGCGCGTAGGCAATCGCCGCGTGCACATCGCGCCACTCTTCGTCGCCGAGCGCATATCGACCGTCGTGGCTGGCGGGTGCGTCGCCGTCATTGCGGTAGCTGATGAGCAGACTGTGATGCCCGGCCTCACGAAACACCTCCACCGCCCGCAGCCCTTCGGCGCGCGTGACTCCGCGGCCGTGCACGGCGATCATCCAGTCGTAACGATCGGCCTCGGGCGCGATGTGCCACGCGGGCGCGACGCCCACGGGAGTCACAATGCCCACCTCTGAGAAGGGCACGCGCAGGTCGGCGGGCGTGAGATACCACCACCCCGCCCATCGCCCATGGGATGCCCGCTCGAGGTCACCCCGCTGCACACTGTCGAGCCGGCGCAACACCGAGCGTTCATCAGTCTCGAGCACCTCGCCAATGCGCGCGTGCCCGCGGTCACCGTCGAACCACAGGCTGTAGCGTCCGTTCACGATCGTGTCGGCGGTTCGGCTCAACAACACTGTGTGGGCCTCGTGATCGACGGCGAGAATCTCGATGTCGTAGGTACGACGACGAGGCGGTGTAACGACGTTTCGGGCGACGGCCATCGCGACGGCGGCGGCGCCCAGTACCGCCGCACCGGTCGCCACGATGACAAGCGCGGTCGCGCGCGCGGCCCACCGGCGACGACTCGTCACGAGGCGTCCAGAATGGCAGGCGATGGCAGAACGGCGAGTCTCACGCACCGAACCTAGCAACAGCGCCTATTCTGCACACGTGTCTCACGCCACGGCCGACGAGCCGACGCCGCAGGCCGTCTTCGACGCCATTGTGGCCTCGGTCGAGCGGGCTGAACTGCGCGACGAGCTACAGGTGACTCCGATTCCCGCTCCGGGCGGTATCGCGCCCTACTCCTACGCTCTTGCCGCCGACGTCAACCCGGCTCGTCACGCCGACGACTCAGACCTTGGCACGGGGCGGCTCATCGTTTTGTTTGACCCCTCAGCACCCGAAGGGTGGGGTGGCACGGTGCGCGTGATTTGCTACGCGCAAGCTCCGCTCGAGACCGAGATTGGTCTCGATCCTTTCGTGGCCGACGTGGCCTGGTCGTGGCTCGTTGACGCCCTCGCCACGCGAGGCGCGCACTACACCGCAGCAAGCGGCACGGCAACGAAGGTGCTCTCCACGGGATACGGCGAACTCGCGAGCCAGGGCAGTGGCGCGCAAATCGAGTTACGCGCCTCGTGGACTCCGCTCGATAGCGATCTCACGGCACACGTCGAGGGTTGGGGTGAATTGCTCTGCATGGTCGCCGGCTACCCGCCCACTCCTGACGGTGTGGCGGTGCTGCAACCTCGGCGGGAGCCTCGTGGCTAACCGCCCCCCGATCACCGATCCATTTCTGGTTCCCGACCTTCCGCCTCCCTCGCGGCGGCGGTCAGAACCCTCACCGTCTTCCGCGCCCGACTCCGAAGACGTGTCAGCGCCCGCGCTCCCGACGGCCACACTCGCCCGCACCCCGGTGGTGATCGACACGCGTGAGGCCTATCTCGCAGCCGTCGACGAGCTCGCCCGTGCCGACGGTCCCGTGGCGGTGGATGCCGAACGAGCCAGCGGCTTCCGCTACTCGCAGCGGGCTTACCTCATTCAGGTCTTCCGTCGTGGCGCGGGAACCTTCCTCTTTGACCCACCCGCGATCGACTCCTTTCTCGAGCTTCAGGCCGCGATCGGCGACGCCGAGTGGGTATTGCACGCCGCGAGTCAAGACCTGGCGTGCTTGCGTGAGCTCGGGCTTGAGCCGCCGTCGATCTTCGACACCGAGCTCGGCGCTCGGCTTGCAGGCCTCCCGCGCGTGGGGCTCGGCGCCGTCGTTGAAGAAACGCTAGGGCTTCACCTCGCCAAAGAGCACTCGGCCGCCGACTGGTCGACGCGCCCTTTGCCGTCGTCGTGGTTGACCTATGCGGCACTCGATGTCGAGCTCTTGCTCGATGTTCGCGATCGCATTGCTGAGCGCCTCGCTTTTCAAGGCAAGAGCGAACTGGCTGCGCAGGAGTTCGCCGGCGTACTGGCGAAGCCGATGGCCGAGCCCAAGACCGAACCGTGGCGTCGGCTGTCGGGCATTTCAACCGTGCGCGGCCAGCGCGCGCTCGCCGTGGCCCGCGAGCTCTGGCGTGCTCGAGACGCCTATGCGATCGAGGTTGACACCTCCCCCGGTCGACTGTTGCCCGATGCGTCCATCGTCGTTGCGGCACGCACTCCCTTGACGTCGAAGCGAGACCTTGCTGCGCTCAAGGCCTTCATGGGGCGCGCGAGCAGAACCCAGATCGATCGATGGTGGGCGGCGATCGAGGCCGGACTTGCGACGGATGACCTGCCGGCGCATCGCGGCTCGGACGAGAGCATCCCTCCCCCGCGCTCATGGGCCGATCGAAACCCCGAAGCCGACCGCCGCTATCGACTGGTGCGACCTATGCTGCAGTCGATCGCTGACTCGTTGGAGCTTCCGGTCGAGAACCTGCTCACTCCCGAACACGTGCGTCGCATCGCCTGGCAGCCACCCGCCGACCTGAGCGTGGAGTCCATCGCCGACAGCCTCGCGGCCATGGGCGCGCGACCGTGGCAGATTGACGCAACCGCACAGACGATTACGCAAGCCTTTGTTGAGGCGCTCCAAGAGCCGGTCGAGGCTTCGGAGGCCGATTCGTAGGAACACGCAAGGGTTTCGACCCCGGCGCGCGGCCCTCCCTAGGCTGAATGTCAGTCCAACACTCTCTGGGAGGCACCATCGTGGCTGCACGAGCCGACGTCGTATTCGTAGACGGGGTTCGCACCCCCTTCGGCCGGGCGGGTGAGAAGGGCATGTACTGGAACACCCGTGCCGACGATCTCATCGTTAAGGCCATGATCGGGCTGCTTGAGCGCAACCCGTCGCTGCCGAAAGACCGCGTCGACGACGTGGCTATCGCGGCGACGACCCAGCAAGGCGACCAGGGCCTCACCCTCGGCCGAACGGCCTCCATTCTCGCGGGGCTTCCGCTGAGCGTGCCCGGCTACGCGATCGACCGCATGTGCGCGGGCGCCATGACCTCGGTGACCACGACGGCCGGCGGCATCGCCTTTGGTGCCTACGACGTCGCGATTGCCGGCGGTGTCGAGCACATGGGGCGTCACCCGATGGGGTTCGGCGCTGACCCTAACCCGCGCTTTCTCGCCGAGAAGCTCGTCAGCGGCGACGCGCTCAACATGGGCCTCACGGCCGAGCGTTTGCACGACCGCTTTCCGGCGCTGACGAAAGAGCGCGCCGACCGGTTCGGCATGCGCAGCCAGCAGAAGGTTGCCGCAGCGTACGCTGCGGGCAAGATTCAGCCCGACCTCGTGCCTGTCGCCCTGCGGAGCGAGGCCGGCTTCGGTCTCGCCACCGTCGACGAGGGTCTGCGCCCCGACACCACCATGGACGGGCTCGCCGGTCTCAAGACCCCGTTCCGGCCCCACGGTCGCGTCACGGCAGGCAACGCTTCACCGCTCACCGACGGCGCCACCGTGAGCTTGCTCGCAAGCGCGGACGCTGCGAAAGAGCTCGGTCTCACCACCAAGATGCGTCTCGTGAGCTTCGCGTACGCGGGTGTTGCCCCCGAGGTCATGGGCATCGGCCCCATCCCGTCGACGGAGAAGGCCCTCAAGAAGGCCGGCCTCACGATCGACGACATCGGGGCCTTTGAGCTCAACGAAGCCTTCGCGGTGCAGGTGCTCAGCTTGCTCGACCACTTCGGCATCGACGACGACGACCCGCGCGTGAACCCGTGGGGTGGGGCGATTGCGATGGGTCACCCTCTCGCGAGCTCGGGCGTTCGCCTCATGATTCAACTTGCCCGACAGTTCGAAGAGCGCCCCGACGTTCGCTATGGCCTTACGGCCATGTGTGTCGGCCTCGGCCAGGGCGGCAGTGTCATTTGGGAGAACCCGCACTACACCGGAAAGAAGGCGTAACCGTGGCGACCACGAGCGCAACTGCGCAGTATTCCCCCGACCAGTTCGCCGAGCTTCGCGCGCTGAGCGACGACGAGGTCGTCACCCACAGCTACGTGCGTGACGTGCCCCTGCCCAGCGGCGGGATGCTCGCTCTCGTCACTCTCGACAACGGCCGCGACCACACTCGGCCGAGCACGCTCGGCCCCGAGGGCCTTATGCAGCTGGCAAGCGTTCTCGACGCGCAGAAGGCACGTGCCGCCGCCGGTGAGATTCGTGCGCTCGCGATCACGGGTAAGCCGTTTATCCTCGCCGCGGGTGCCGACCTCTCGAAGGTCGGCGACATCCCGAGCTACGAAGCCGGTCTGCAGATGGCCCAATTGGGCCACTACGCCCTCGGCAAGCTTGGCGAACTCGGAGTGCCGTCGTTCTGCTTCATCAACGGTCTCGCCCTGGGTGGCGGAGTCGAGGTCGCACTCAACTGCGACTACCGCACCCTCGATTCGAGTGCGGCTGCTCTCGCGCTTCCCGAGGTCTTCTTGGGCATCATCCCCGGCTGGGGCGGAGCGTGGCTGTTGCCGAACCTGATTGGTATTGAGAACGCGCTCAAAGTTGTCGTCGAGAACCCGCTCAAGAACAACCGCATGCTCAAGCCGGCCGAAGCGTTCGAACTCGGCATGGCCGACGTCATGCTCGCGCCGGCGAACTTTCTCGAAGATTCCATCCGCTGGGCCGACGGCGTGCTGTCGGGCTCGGTGAAGGTCAAGCGCCCGAACGCGCCCGGCAAGATCGAGCGCGCCGTCAAGTGGGATGTCGCCATCGGCATCGCCCGCAAGACGCTCGAGAAACGCCTCGGAAAGGTAGCGAAGTCTCCCTACGCAGCACTCGAGCTTCTGGCGGCGGCCAAGAGCTCGACGAAGGCCGAGGGATTCGCCGCCGAAGACAAGGCCCTCGCCGACCTCGTCGCGGGCGACCAGTTTCGGGCATCCATCTACGCGTTCAATCTTGTGCAAAAGCGCGCCAAGCGGCCCGCCGGCGCTCCCGACAAGGCGCTCGCCAAGAAGGTCACGAAGGTGGGTGTGCTCGGCGCCGGCCTCATGGCGAGCCAATTCGCCCTGCTGTTCTTGCGTCGCTTGCAAGTGCCCGTCGTCATCACCGACCTCGACCAGGCGCGTGTCGACAAGGGACTCGACTACATCCGCGGCGAGATTGCCGAGCTCGAGCAGAAGGGTCGCATCGACAGCGACGAGGGCAACCGCCTGCGTGCACTGCTGAGCGGAGCCGTCGACAAGGCAGACTTCGCTGATTGCGACTGGGTGATCGAGGCCGTGTTCGAAGAGCTGACGATCAAGCAAGATGTGTTCGCCGAGGTCGAGAAGTACATTTCGCCCGAGGCGGTGCTCGCCACGAACACGTCGTCACTCTCGGTCGAAAAGATCGGCGCGAAGCTGAAGAACCCCGAGCGCGTTGTCGGCTTCCACTTCTTCAACCCCGTCGCCGTCATGCCGCTCATCGAGGTCGTCAAGACGCCCGCCACCGACGAAGCCACGTTGGCCACCGCGATGGCCACGGCAGCCGCTCTGCGCAAGAACGCCGTCATCACGGCCGACACGCCCGGCTTCGTCGTCAACCGAATCCTCGCGAAGGTTCTCGGTGAGGCGATGCACGCCGTCGAAATCGGCACCCCGTTCGAGACGGTCGTTGAGGCGCAGCGCCACTTCGGCCTGCCTATGGATCCGTTCGTTCTCCTCGACCTCGTCGGTCTCAAGGTCGGCGCCCACGTGCTCGACACGCACCACACGGCCTTTCCCGATCGCTTCTTTGAGTCGCGCGCCCTGCACGAGCTCGCCGAGGCGGGGGTCTTGCTCGAGAAAGATGCCAAGGGTCAGTCGAAGGGCATCGACAAGAAGGCCCTCGAGATCGTCGCGAAGCACCGGCCCGCCGATGCACAGCCGTACACGGTCGACGAACTGACCCAGCGACTCGAAGACGGCCTTGCCGATGAGATTCACCGGATGCTCAACGACAAGGTCGTCGATGCCGCCGACGACATCGACCTCTGCATGATCCTCGGCGCCGGTTGGCCGTTCCAAATGGGTGGCGTCACGCCGTTCCTCGACCGCGTCGGGGCGTCGGAGCGCGTCTTCGGGGCGACGTTCCACAACCCGCGCATCCGCGGCATCGGCTGACAGCGGACCGGCGACCTCCCGGTATCGGAGGTCGCCGGTACCCTGCCGTCGTGACCGCAGACACCGTTTGCTACGTTGCCCAGAGCCTTGATGGCTTCATCGCCGATCGTGACGAGAGCCTCGACTGGCTACTCACCTTCGGGTTCGACGATTTTCAGCAGCAGTACGATGACTTTTTCGCTGGCGTGGGCGCGGTTGTCATGGGCGCCGGCACCGTGCGCTGGCTCGCCGCATCGGGCGAGCCGTGGGGCTATGCGGGGACCCCTGTCTGGGTGCTGACAAGCGGTGAGCTCCCTGCCATCCCAGGAGCGTCGTTCATCGCCACCGACAACGCCGGGGCCGCTATCGAGGCCGCTCGCGTTGCCGCCGCAGGGCGCGATGTCTGGGTCGTAGGAGGCGCGGCAACTGCGGGCTCACTCATCGACGCTGGACTTCTCGACCGGCTTCATCTCACCGTCATGCCGATCACCCTCGGCGCCGGGCTACGCGTCCTTCCGCACGCGCGCACGAGTGTCGCCTGGCAATTCGAATCAGCACAGCCGATTGGCTCGGCGGGTGCCGTCGAGCTGCGTTACCGCGTGCGCTCGTCGTGATCGACGCTCGCGCCCTGTTCGTCGGGTAGCGGCCGGGCAACCGGAACTTTGGTGCCGAGAACTTGAGCAACGAGGTCACGAGCGATCGCCTGTGAGGTGAGCCCCACACGCTCGAGAATCTCATCGCGCGACGCGTGCTCAAGAAACTCGTCAGGAAGGCCGAGCTCATCAACCGCGGTGTCGACGCCCGCGGCGCGCAGGTCTTGACGAATACGGGTTCCGATTCCGCCGACGCGCACACCATCTTCGATGCTCACGAGAATTCGGTGATCGCGGGCAAGATCGATCACGCTCTCGGGCACGGGCACGACCCAACGCGGGTCGATGACGGTGGCGCCGATTCCTTGGTCAGCGAGCCGCTCAGCGACCTCGAGACCGATCTTGGCCATCGGGCCCACCGTCACAATGAGAACGTCTTTATGGGGCGCCTCACGCAGCACATCGACACCGTCATGCGTGCGCCGAACGGCCTCAAACTCGGTGCCGACCGAACCCTTCGAGAAACGGACGACGGTCGGCGCGTCATCCACCGCTACGGCCTCGCCGAGTTCTTCGCGCAGTCGCGTTGCATCACGGGGGGCGGCCAGACGGATGTTCGGCACGACCTGCAGAATCGACAAGTCCCACATGCCGTGGTGGCTTGCGCCATCGGGACCGGTCACACCCGCGCGGTCGAGAACGAAGGTGACGCCCGCCTGGTGGAGCGCGACATCCATGAGCACCTGGTCAAAAGCGCGGTTGATGAACGTTGCGTAGACCGCGACGACGGGGTGCATTCCGCCATAGGCGAGGCCTGCGGCCGATGCGACCGCGTGCTGCTCAGCGATACCGACATCGATGATGCGGTCGGGATGCTTCTCAGCGAGCTTGTGCAAGCCCGTCGGGCGCAGCATGGCGGCCGTGATTCCCACGATACGGCGGTCTTTATCGGCGAGGGCTACGATCTCGTCCGCGAAGACAGATGTCCACGACGGTCGACTGGCCGCTTCAATCGATTCGCCCGTTTCGGGGTCAATCTGTCCGACCGCGTGAAACTGGTCCGCCACGTCGGCGAGGGCAGGTTGGTAGCCCTTGCCCTTTTGGGTGATCGCATGCACGATAACGGGCGCGCTGTACTCCTTGGCCTGTCGCAAAGCGCGTTCGACATCTTTGAGATCGTGGCCGTCGATGGGGCCGATGTACTTGATGTCGAGGTTCGAATACAAAGCCTCGTTGTTGCTGAAACGCGAGAGGAAGCCGTGCAGGCCACCGCGAACTCCGCGATAGACGGCACGACCGGGCGCGCCGAAAACGCCAAAAGCGCGCTCGGTTCCGCGACGGAACCGGTAGTACGAGCGACGCGTGCGCACGGTCGACAAGAAGCGAGCCATGCCACCGATCGTGGGGGCATACGACCGCCCGTTGTCGTTGACGACGATCACGAGGTTGCGACTGTTGTCGTCGCTGATGTTGTTCAGCGCCTCCCACGTCATGCCACCCGTGAGGGCACCATCACCGACTACCGCGATGACGTGGCGGTCGTCTTGACCTGTCATTTCGAAGGCGCGCGAGATTCCGTCGGCCCAGCTCAGCGAACTCGAGGCGTGTGAGCTCTCGACAATGTCGTGTTCGCTCTCTGAGCGCTGCGGGTAGCCCGCGAGGCCGCCCTTTTGCCGAAGCAACGAGAAGTCTTGGC
Source organism: Pseudomonas synxantha (assembly GCA_943371805.1). Lineage (GTDB taxonomy): Bacteria > Actinomycetota > Actinomycetes > Actinomycetales > Microbacteriaceae > Microcella. The sequence goes on from CALRWH020000001.1 coordinate 38,198, forward strand.
GGCCGGTGACGAGCTTGTGAACGTACGACTGGTGGCCGGTATCCCACACGATCGCGTCGCGGGGCGAGTCGAAGACGCGATGGATGCCCAGCGTGAGTTCGACGACACCGAGGTTGGGGCCCAAGTGGCCGCCGGTCTTCGAGACCTCGGTGACCAGAAAGCGGCGGATCTCCTCTGCGAGTTCGACCATTTGCGACTCAGAGAGTCGATCGAGGTCTCGCGGGGTGCGGATCGAGTCGAGCAGTGCCATCTACCGAGTCTATGGGAACGACCCCGTGAGGCCACCCGTCGGCGAACGCTTGTTGCTGAGCGTTCGCCGACGGTTGGCTGAATCTCTAGACGAGGCTGCGGAGCACGTACTGCAGAATGCCGCCGTTGCGGTAGTAGTCGGCTTCACCCGGGGTGTCGATGCGCACGACGGCGTCGAACGTCACGGTTGCTTTGCCCGCTGGCGAGTGGGCGCTGGGCTCAGCAACCACGCGAACGGTGCTCGGCGTGCGGCCATCGTTGAGGGCGGTGATGCCCGAAATCGACACGATCTCGGTGCCGTCGAGCCCCAGGCTCTCAGCCGTTTCGCCGGCCGGGAACTGCAACGGAATCACGCCCATGCCGATGAGGTTCGAGCGGTGAATGCGCTCGAAACTCTCGGCGATGACGGCCGAAACACCCAGCAGGCTCGTGCCCTTGGCGGCCCAGTCACGGCTCGAGCCCGAACCGTATTCTTTGCCCGCAAAGATCACGAGCGGGACTCCTGCAGCCTGGTAGCGCGTGCTCGCGTCGTAAATGAACGCTTGCGGAGCATCCGGCTGCGTGAAGTCTCGCGTGAAGCCGCCCTCGACGTTGTCGAGCAGCTGGTTCTTGAGACGGATGTTCGCGAAGGTTCCGCGAATCATGACCTCGTGGTTGCCGCGTCGTGACCCGTACGAGTTGAAGTCTTTGCGGTCGACGCCATGAGCCGTGAGGTACTGACCGGCCGGAGAGTCGGCCTTGATCGAGCCAGCCGGGCTGATGTGATCGGTCGTCACCGAGTCACCGAGCTTGGCAAGCACGCGCGCGCCGACGATGTCACTGACGGGCGTCGTCTCGATCGTCATGCCGTCGAAGTACGGGGGCTTACGCACATAGGTGGACTCAGAGTCCCACTCGAAGGTCGCACCGTCGGGCGTCGGCAGTGAACGCCAACGCTCGTCACCCTCAAACACCGAGGCGTACTGGTGGTCAAACATGCCCGTGTCGATCGACGAGTCGATCGTCGCCTGCACCTCGGCCGCGTCGGGCCAAATGTCGCGCAGGTAGACGTCGTTGCCGTCGCGGTCGGTGCCGAGAGCATCCGTCTCGAAGTCGAAGTTCATCGACCCGGCCAGCGCGTACGCGATGACGAGCGGCGGACTCGCGAGGTAGTTCATCTTGACGTCGGGGTTGATACGGCCCTCGAAGTTGCGGTTGCCCGAGAGCACGGCCGTTACCGCGAGGTCGTGCTCGTTGATGGCGGCCGAGATCTCGTCAGCGAGCGGGCCCGAGTTGCCGATGCACGTCGTGCAGCCGTAGCCGACCGTGTAGAAGCCGAGCGCCTCAAGGTCGTCGGTGAGTCCGGCCTTTGCGTAGTAGTCGGTGACGACCTTCGAGCCGGGAGCGAGCGTGGTCTTGACCCACGGCTTCGCCTTAAGGCCTTTCTGCGCGGCATTGCGCGCCAGCAGGCCGGCCGCGAGCATGACCGAGGGGTTCGAGGTGTTGGTGCACGAAGTGATGGCAGCGATCGTCACCGCGCCGTTGTCGAGCACGAACTGTTCGCCGCCAACGGTCACATCAACGGGCGTGGATGCTGTGGCCGCGTAGGCGGGCAACGCTGCTTCGAACGCCGACTTCGCCACCGACAACTCGATACGGTCTTGCGGGCGCTTGGGGCCAGCGATCGAGGGCACGACGGTCGACAGGTCGAGCTCGAGGTACTCGCTGAAGCGGGGTTCGACGGCCGGGTCGTGCCACAGCGATTGCAGCTTGCTGTAGGCCTCGACAAGGGCGACCTGAGCGTCGCTGCGGCCGGTAAGGCGCAAATAGTCGAGAGTCACGTCGTCGATCGGGAACATCGCGGCGGTCGAGCCGAACTCGGGGCTCATGTTGCCGATCGTGGCGCGGTTGGCGAGCGGCACCGCGGCGACACCCGCCCCGTAGAACTCGACAAACTTGCCGACGACGCCGTGCTTGCGCAGCATCTCGGTGATCGTCAGCACGACGTCGGTTGCCGTCACGCCGGTCGGAATGGCGCCCGTGAGCTTGAAGCCCACGACCTTGGGAATGAGCATCGACACGGGCTGACCGAGCATGGCGGCCTCGGCCTCGATGCCGCCGACGCCCCAGCCCAGCACGCCAAGGCCGTTGACCATGGTCGTGTGCGAGTCGGTGCCCACGCAGGTGTCGGGGTAGGCGCGCAGCACTCCCCCGACCTCACGCGTGTAGGTGACCTTCGCGAGGTGCTCGATGTTCACCTGGTGCACGATGCCGGTGCCCGGCGGAACAACCTTGAAGTCATCGAACGCCGTCTGGCCCCACCGCAAGAACTGGTAGCGCTCTCCGTTGCGCTCGTATTCGATCTCGACGTTGCGCTCGAGGGCGTCGGCCGTGCCGAAGAGGTCGGCAATGACGGAGTGGTCGATCACGAGTTCGGCCGGAGCGAGCGGGTTGATCTTGTTGGGGTCTCCCCCGAGCTCTGCCACCGCTTCGCGCATGGTGGCGAGGTCAACGATGCACGGTACGCCCGTGAAGTCCTGCATGACGACACGCGCCGGGCTGAACTGAATCTCGGTGTCGGGCTCGGCGTCGGGCTTCCAGGCACCGAGAGCACGAATCTGCTCGGCCGTGACGTTGGCGCCGTCTTCGGTGCGCAGGAGGTTTTCGAGCAGCACTTTGAGGCTGAACGGCAGGGTCTCGTATCCCGGCACCGTGTCGATGCGGAACACCTGATAGTCGCTTCCTGCGACCGACAGGGTGTCGATGGAATCGAAGCTATTGACTGCAGACACGGTGACTCCTCTTGTGCGACGGGTCTGGCGCATCCGTCGTCCAGCGCCGGACTCGACCAGCCTACCGGCCGGAAACTATCTTGATGTCGAGATAAATAAGCGTATCATTCAGGCCGCGCGGCGGGCATACACGGCTCGGATCATGAGCCACGTCACCCACAAGACGGCGGCGTAGAGCGGCAGACCCATGAGCAGCTTTGTGGCCGCCAGTGCGGCGGCTTGCTCGGCGATATACAGCGGAACCTGAACGGCGAGTCGAAGAGTGAAGAGCGCGACCCACAGCCACGTGGTGACCGTCAACACGGTGCGCTTGGCACTGTCAGCTCGCCACTCGTGGTCTCCCGTTAGCAGAGCCGTGATGACGCCAATGAGAGGGCGTCGCACCGCAAGGCTGATGAGGAGGGCGACCAACCAGACACCGTTGATGACAAAGCCGAGCAAGAAGTTCTCTTCGGCACGCCCCGACCACAGGGCAAGCCCCGCCGACAACGCGATGCCGACAAGACCAATGGCGGCCGGAAGAATCGGCGATCGCGTCACGGCGCGCACGAGGACGAAGAGCACGGCGATGCCCACGGGAATCAAGACCGATGGCACGACGTCGGACGTGATCGTGTAGACCACCAGGAACAAGAAACCCGGCAGTAACGACTCGATGAGACCTCGCACCCCGCCGACCGCACCCCACAGGTCGTGAGCTGTTGGGCGCTCGCCCGGCGCGACTCGGCCAAACCCCGACCGGCGGGCGGCAGCAGCGAAAGCTTCGCGCAGCTCGTCAGCGCTCGACGCGTTGCCCTGCGACGGGTCAGATGGCTGTCGAGATGCTGCGTCGTCCGTGCGACCGTCGACGTGTTCGCTCATGCTCCGGGCGCCGACGTCGTCGCGGCCTGGGCTCCCTGCGGCACCTGCAGAGGAATCAGATCACGCGGAGGCATGGGGGTCGTGCCGCGCACCACGACGATGCTGCGGAACACGTCATCGATCGCCTGAGCAGCCTCGGGTTCAATGGCCCCGCGACCAGCGATCACGCCCCGCAAGAACCATCGCGGGCCGTCGACCCCGACGAATCGTGCGATGCGTGTTGCGCCGGCGTCTCCACCGGTCACCGGGATCTTGGCAACCACTTCACGACCGAACACACCGTCGCGCTCTTGGGTTTCTCCTCCCTGCGTTCGCAATTGCTCGATGATCTGCGCGCGGATCTCATTCCACAGGCCGCTCGTGCGCGGGGCTGCGAACGGCTGCACCTGCAGGGTCGATCCCGCGTAGTCAATGCTCACCGCAACAACGCGTTTCGTGCCTTCCTCGATTTCAAGCCGCAATTGCAAGCCTTCTCGCGGCACAAGCTTGACGCCCCCGAGGTCGACATAGGGGCGAACCGCGTTGGCCTCGCTCTCGTCGAGCGGGCCGTTCTCGGCGCGGTCGTGCGGTGCAGACTTGGCGTCTTCGGACAGCACTTCTTCACCCGTGAACGGATCGATCACGCTGGGCCTCCTTCAGTCGGTTCCCCACGGTAGCCGGTCGAGCCAAACCCGCGCTCTCCACGGTGTGAACCTGGTAGCGACTCCACCGGAACAAAGTTCGCGCGCTCGACAGGCCACACGATGAGCTGCGCGATTCGATCACCCACTTCGATCGCGAAGGGCTCCGCCTGGTCGGTATTCAACAACGTGACCTTGATCTCGCCGCGATAGCCAGCATCCACCGTGCCCGGAGCATTGACGATCGTGATGCCGTGCCGTGCCGCGAGTCCACTGCGCGGAACCACGAAGGCCGCAAAGCCCTCTGGCAGCGCGATGGCCGTACCGGTGCCGACCGTGGCGCGCTGGCCGGGCTCGATGACGAGCGCTTCTGCTGAGCGCAAGTCGGCACCCGCGTCGCCCGGGTGGGCATAGGCGGGAACGGTTTCTCCCGTGATCAACACATCAACAGTTCGCGGCACGCGTCGAGGCTAATGCATGGTCGAATGGAGCCATGGAGTCGTATCGCGAGCGCCTGTGGCCTGCCCCATGGATCGGCCTCATTGCCGCCCTTGCCATTCCTGCCAGTCTGCTGACATTCGCCCCTATTAACGTCGTGCTGGGTGGCGTCGTCGGAACAGTGCTCGCGCTCGGGGTTGTTGGTGTCGCCGTCGCGAGTGCACCGCTCATCACGGTCAGCGACGGAATGCTCCGGGCAGGTGCTGCACGGGTGCCCTTGACACTCGTTGGCGACACAGAGGTCGCTCGCGGCGATGATGCCCGTCTCGAGCGCGGCCAGCGCCTCGATGCGCGAGCGCATCTCGTCTTGCGCCCTGATATCGCGCCCGTGCTGCGCGTGACACTGGTCGACCCTGACGACCCCGTGCCCTACTGGTTGCTCTCGACACGCAGGCCCGAAGCGCTCGCTGCCGCCATTGCGGCAGGGGCTGCCGTGTCACAAACCCCTAGCTAGTTGGCGCACTCCCGGCACACCGATCCGAGCTTCTCTTCGTGGTCGAGTTGCGAGCGGTGTTTCACCAAGAAGCAACTAATGCAGGTGAACTCATCAGCCTGAGCGGGCAGCACGACCACATCGAGGTCGAGATCAGCGAGGTCTTGGCCCGCAAGCTCAAAACCCGGGTTGTCGGCGTCATCAACGTCGACCACACCCGAAAGCTTGTCGGGCACGCGCTCCTGCAGAGCTTGGATCGAGTCGGTGTCCTCGTCCGTCTTTCGGGGGGCGTCGTAGTCCGTAGCCATGCCAGTCCACTTCTCATTCACACTTGTCAGCCGCGTTCGGCGGGCATAGTTTGCAGGAAGGAAAGGGGAAACGCAAACGCGCCTCGCGGCCCGTCTCGCAACCTGACTCCCCGCCCAACTTTCGGCACGCCCGTGGTATTCCCCCGGTCGCGCGAGTGGTCGTGGGATGCTGTGGCCAACAAACCCCACGACGAGAGGGTGAGAGCCATGGATGAGCTCACAGTAATCGGCGCCGAAAACGGCGCCCTCGTCGTCGTCGCTGCCGACGGCACCCGTTTTCGCGTGCCCATTACCGAAGCCCTGCACACGGCTCTCCGTCAGAACCGACCAGCGGCACCCGCCGCTCACCGCGTCGGCCCGCGTGAGGTACAGGCCCTTATTCGCGAGGGTCTCACTGCCGCCCAGGTCGCCTCCCAAACCGGCGAATCGCTCGAATACGTGCAGCGATTCGAAGGCCCCGTGCTTGCCGAACGCGAGTATGTCGTCACGGCGGCTCGCGCCGTCGCCGTCGCGCTCGCATCGGACTCTGATGCGGGCACCGCAGGCACGTTCGGCTCGGCCATCGATTATCGGCTTCGCGCCCTCGGCGCCCGCGACATCCGTTGGGAGAGCCGCAAAGCCGATACGCACTGGCTGGTCTCGATCAGCTTTCTTGACGGTGAGACCGCTCGTACCGCCGTGTGGACCTTCGACCCCAAGAAGGCAACCCTGGTTCCGGCCAATCACGAAGCTCAGTCGCTGTCACAACAAGGCGACGCACCGGCCCCGATTATCCCCCGCCTTCGCGCTGTTCCGGCCGAGCCGGGAAACAACGGTCGATTCGACAGCGGCGCTTTCGCACCCGCGAGCGACCTCGGGCGAGCAGCGGCCTCACTCGAGCGCGGAGAGCGCCCCATCGCACGCATCGCTGAGGGCGACACTGCTGACACGCGCGACGTTGGAAACACAGCTGATCTTCTCGAAGCGCTGCGTCGACGTCGTGGCGAACGCGAGGCAGCGCCCACCGAAGAGTGGGAGAGTTCGCGCGCCGCGCATCCGTCGACCGGCTCTATTCGCATCGTCGACGTGCCCATCGATCCTGCGCTCATGCGTGACGACAACGACAACGAGAACGACGGAATCGATGACCCCATCGACGTCGACGCGATCATCGATGACGCGTCGTTCACGGGCATCGACACCCCGCCATCGCCCGCGACGCCGACCAAGCCGGCACGTCGAGGGCGCGCAACGATGCCGAGTTGGGACGAGATCGTGTTCGGCGCCCGGCCCGACGACGACCCCGCGTAACCCACGGCGTCCCGTCAGCCGCGAGCTGACGCGTCAGGGGGCGAACGCACCCCACCGAGCGAGTGGCACCCGCAGTTCGTCGGATGCGAACGAGCCATGTTGGCCAACCATGGCCAGCGAACGCGGACTCGCGGTGCGGGCGTCGTAGTAGGCGACCTGGGATCGTGCTGCGACGATGACATCGCCCATGCGCGACGCCACGCCGGGTGCCACCTCTCCGAACCAGCCCGCCGCGATCGCTTCCTCTCGCGTGACCACCCATGACCGCGAGCCCTCAGCATCGAGCCAGCGATCGCGCACGGCCTCTGCTTGCTCGGGGTCATCGAGCCCAAAGTGGCGACAGCGCGGTTCTCCCGCGACATGACGGATGCCCTTCCACAACGGGCTGTCACCCTCAACGACGAGCCGGCGATGGACGGGCACATCGAGCATCCCGTGGTCGGCTGTGAGGAGCACGCCAGCATCACTCGGAAGCGGGGTGTCGAGCGCACGCAGCGCCGCATCGAGTTCATCGAGCCGCTTCGTGTAGAGCTCTGAGCCCACTCCCTCGGCATGGCCCGCCATGTCAAGCTCGGGCACGTAGATGTACACGAGTCGTCGCTCTGCTCCCCCGAGTAAAGAGACGCCCCGAGCAATTCGCTCGGCGATCGAGCTCCGCGTTTCGAACCGAGCACCGCGGAGCACTGCCTCGGTGAAGCCCGTGTCGCGATATCGCTCAGCCGCCACCACCACTGCGTCGACGCCGTGAGCGACGGCTCGTTCGAACACCGTTTCGTGGGGCTGCCACTCACGCGGGCGCATCGCGCTATCCCATCCCGTCAACTGTTTGACAACGCGGTCGCGCGCGCGGTCAAGAACGCTGTAGCCGACCAGGCCGTGTTGACCTGCGGGCAGACCCGTCGTGAGTGTCGCGAGGGCAGAGGCGGTGGTCGTCGGAAACCCCGACTCGATCGATCCCCCGCGCGATGGCAGGGCGGCGAGCAACCGTCGAGCGTGACCCGACCGTTGCTGCAGGGCTGACATTCCGAGTCCGTCGATGAGCACAACGGCCGCGCTCCGCACCGGGGGCAGAGCCAACCGGCCGGTCTCGCCCAGAATTGCGCCGAGCGCTCCTGTCAACACGTCGGCGAGTGACGAGGTCTCTGCGCGCGGCGCCGGTAGCATGGGGGCCATCCTATGACTCCCCCTCCTGCCTCCCGATCCCGGGGCTCTGCCCCGGCCGACCCGCCCGTTGGCGAACGCATCGACGATGTTGATCTCGCCGATGAGATGCAGGGCTCGTTTCTCGAATACGCCTACTCGGTCATCTACTCTCGGGCTTTGCCCGATGCGCGTGACGGCCTGAAGCCGGTTCAGCGGCGCATCCTCTACATGATGAGCGATATGGGCCTTCGGCCCGATCGTGGGCACGTCAAGTCGGCGCGGGTGGTCGGCGAAGTAATGGGCAAGTTGCACCCCCACGGCGACTCAGCCATCTATGACGCCCTCGTGCGACTGTCGCAAGACTTCACGCTGCGAGTTCCGCTGATCGACGGACACGGCAACTTTGGCTCGCTCGACGACGGGCCCGCGGCGGCCCGCTACACCGAAGCCCGGTTGCGCGCCGAAGCAATGGCAATGGTCAACGACCTCGATGAAGATGTCGTTGACTTTGTGCCGAACTACGACAACCAACTGACGCAACCGTCGGTGCTTCCGGCAGCGTTTCCGAATCTGCTCGTCAACGGGGCGAGCGGCATCGCAGTCGGCATGGCCACCAACATGGCCCCGCACAACCTCATCGAAGTGGCGGCGGCGGCTCGTCACTTACTCGACAACCCGGGTGCCACGCTCGACGACCTGATGGCCTACGTGCCGGGACCTGACTTGCCCACGGGCGGCACGATCATTGGCCTCGATGGAGTTCGCGAGGCCTACGCGACCGGCCGTGGAAGCTTCAAGACGCGTGCCAAGGTGTCAATTGAGTCGGTCACCGCGCGCAAGACCGGCATCGTCGTCACGGAGTTGCCGTATCTCGTGGGGCCCGAGAAGGTCATCGAGAAGATCAAAGACGGCGTGCAGTCGAAGAAGATTGCGGGCATTAGCGACGTCACCGACCTCACCGACCGCCGCAATGGCTTGCGGCTCGTTATTGGCATCAAAACGGGCTTCAGCCCGGAGGCCGTGCTCGAACAGCTCTACCGATTGACGCCGCTCGAAGACGGCTTCTCCATCAACGCTGTCGCTCTCGTCGACGGCACACCACAGACACTCGGGCTCAAGGAGCTGCTGCAGGTCTACATTGACCACCGTATCCAGGTGGTCACTCGGCGCAGCCGGTACCGCCTCGATCGACGCCGCGAACGGCTCCACCTCGTTGAGGGCCTCCTCATTGCCATTCTTGATATCGACGAGGTCATTCAGGTCATTCGTACCTCTGACGATGCCGAAGCCGCGCGCACGCGCCTCATGGAGGTCTTCGACCTCAGCGTCTTGCAGAGTGAGTACATTCTTGAACTTCGGCTGCGTCGCCTCACCAAGTTCAGCCGCATCGAGCTTGAGACCGAGCGCGACCAATTGCGCGCTGAGATTGCCGAGCTCGAATCGTTGTTGAGCGACCCCGCGCGCGTTCGCATGGTTGTCGGCGACGAGCTCGAGTCGACAGCCGATCGTTTCGGCACTCCGCGCCGCACGCTGCTGACCGAAGCGAACGCATCGATCGCCGCGCCGCGCAGTCGTGGTGCCGCTCCCGTGTCGCTCGAGATTGCCGATGCACCGTGCCGGGTGTTGGTCTCGACGACGGGCCGCGCCGTGCGCGTCGAACTGCCCGAGGGCGCCACGATCGCCGCCCCGACGCGGCGCAGCAAGCACGACGCCCTGCTCGGCGCCATCGACTCGACAACCCGCGGCGAACTGGTTGCCATCACCTCGCGAGGTCGGTTCGTCCGTTTCACTCCCGTTGATCTACCGAGTGTCCCCGCAAACTCGGTGCAGCTCGCCGCGGGCGCAAAGCTGCGCGACTACCTCGGACTCACCGACGCGAAAGAGCGGGTGCTGGCCATTGCCGACCCCGCCAGCGAGGTGCCCATCGCACTCGGCACGCGTGACGGCATCGTGAAGCGTGTTGCGCCCGGCGGCTGGCCTGCTCGACCCGACGGCGAGGTCATCGCGCTCAAGGCAGGCGACGAGGTTGTTGGCGCTGCCCTGGCCGACGAGAGCGCCGAACTTGTCTTTGTGACGACGGATGCCCAACTGTTGCACTTCGGCGCCGACCAGGTGCGCCCCCAGGGCCTAGCGGCGAGCGGAATGGCGGGCATCAAGCTCGGCGCCGGCGCACGTGCGCTGTTCTTCGGAGCCGTGGATGCCTCGACCGCCGAGGTTCTCACCGTCTCAAGCTCGACGCAGACCATCGCGGGCGCAGACCCAGGGCGCGCCAAGCTGTCGCTCTTCGAGCAGTTTCCGGGCAAGGGACGCGCAACGGGCGGTGTTCGCTGCCACGCCTTTCTCAAGGGCGAAGACGTGCTCCAGCTCGCCTGGGTCGGTGCGCGCCCACTCGCGGTCGGTGCCGACGGTTCGGCGCGAACTCTGCCGGCGGGCGGAGCCAAGCGCGATGCCTCGGGCAGCCTGCTTGACTCGCCCATCGGCTCAGTGGGCACGCCGATCGGCTGATCACTCAGCCCCTGGGCTACACGTCGATGCGGTCGCGGTCGAGACCCTGCCCGGCAATGATGAAGTCTTTGCGGGGGGCGACCTCGTTGCCCATGAGCAGTTCGAACATGCGCGATGACGCTTCGGCGTCGCTCACGCGCACGCGTCGCAGCGTACGGTGGGCCCGGCTCATGGTCGTGTCGGCGAGCTGATCGGCATCCATCTCGCCCAGGCCCTTGTAGCGCTGAATGGGGTCTTGGTAGCGCTTGCCCGCCTTCTTGAGCGCCGCGAGCACACCCTGCAGTTCTTTCTCGCTGTAGGTGTAGATCGTCTCGTTGGGCTTCGAACCCGGATTCATCACGACAACGCGGTGCAGCGGCGGCACAGCGGCAAACACGCGCCCCTCGTCGATCATGGGGCGCATGTATCGGAAGAAGAGCGTGAGCAGGAGAGTGCGAATGTGCGCGCCATCGACGTCGGCATCGCTCATGATGATGACCTTGCCGTAGCGCGCCTGCTCGAGGTCGAAGCTACGGCCCGAGCCGGCGCCGATCACCTGAATGATTGATGCACACTCGGCGTTGCTGAGCATGTCACTCACCGAGGCCTTCTGAACGTTGAGGATCTTGCCGCGGATGGGCAGCAGCGCCTGAAACTCGCTGTCCCGCGCGAGCTTGGCGGTGCCCAGAGCGCTGTCGCCCTCGACGATGAAGAGTTCGCTGCTCGCGACATCGTTCGAGCGGCAGTCGACGAGCTTGGCGGGCAGGGCTGAGCTTTCAAGCGCGTTCTTGCGACGCTGTGTCTCTTTGTGTGCGCGCGCCGAGATGCGGCTCTTCATTTCAGCAACGACCTTGTCGAGCACAAGAGCGGTCTGCGCCTTGTCATCGCGCTTGCTGGAGGCGAATCGCTCCGCGAGCCCGCGAGCGATGACGTTCGCGGCGATCGCACGCACGGCGGGTGTGCCCAGGATCTCTTTCGTCTGACCCTCGAACTGCGGTTCGGGCAAACGAACCGTCAACACGGCGGTGAGCCCCGCGAGCACATCGTCTTTCTCGAGCTTGTCGGTGCCGACCTTGAGGCGCCGCGCGTTCTTCTCGACTTCGGCACGCAAGAACTTCAGCAGTCCCTGCTCGAACCCGAGCTGGTGGCTGCCGCCCTTGGGGGTCGCGATGATGTTGACGTACGAGCGGAAGGTGGTGTCATACCCCGTCCCCCAGCGCAGGGCGATGTCGACGACACACTCGCGCTCGACCTCGGTCGGCACCATGTGTCCGTTGTCTTGCAGCACGGGCACGGTCTCGGTGAACGTGCCGCTGCCCGTGATGCGCCAGGTGTCGGTGAGCGGGGCATCCGGCGCCAAGAACTCGGCGTACTCACTGATGCCACCGTCGAAACGAAAAGCCTCAACGACGGGCGTTTCTCCACGATCGTCGGTGAGCTCAAGCGTGATGCCGGGCACGAGAAAAGCCGTCTGCCGCAACCGGCCGATGAGCTCTTCGGTCAGAAAGCCGGCGCCCTTGGTGAAGATCTGCGGGTCAACCCAATAGCGAATACGGGTTCCTGTGACTCCTTTCGCGACCTTGCCGACTTTGCGTAGCTCACTGCCCGAAACGAACGGTGAGAACGGAGCATCGGGCCGCGGGCCGTTGGCATCGTCATCAAAAACCCCGGGCTCGCCGCGGTGAAACGATATCGCCCAGGTGATGCCATCTCGATCGACCTCAACGTCGAGTCGTTGGCTGAGTGCATTGACGACCGATGCCCCCACACCGTGCAGACCGCCGGATGCGGCATACGACCCGCCGCCAAACTTTCCGCCGGCGTGCAGCTTGGTGAACACGACCTCGACGCCGCTCAGCCCGGTCTTGGGCTCGATGTCGACGGGAATGCCGCGCGCGCGGTCGCGCACCTCGACGCTGCCATCGGGATGCAGCCGCAAGTCAATCTGGGTGCCAAAGCCGCCCAGCGCCTCGTCGACAGCGTTATCGATGATCTCCCAGAGGCAGTGCATGAGCCCGCGTGAATCGGTCGACCCGATGTACATGCCCGGGCGTTTGCGCACCGCTTCGAGACCTTCGAGTACAGACAGGTGGCGGGCGGAGTAATCAGAGCTGGGCACGCCTTTCATCGTAAGCGGGCCAACCGACGAGCCTCGGCTCCCACTCCGGCACTCACCAAGGTGACGCGACGGTGCACGACGGCGCCTACGCGTTCAGCGAAATCGAGGCGTATTGACACGGCATCGACACAGGGGTGTGGTGCAATGGTGTCTTCGTGAGATTCGCGACGCCAACGGAGAGTGAGGGGCACCCCATGACGCAGATCACCACCGAGAACCCGAGCGTCATGACTGCGCCCTTGTCGGCGCTCGACCGCTGTGACAGCTGCGGTGCGCAGGCCTATGTGCGGGCCACCCTCGCGACCGGCGAGTTGCTGTTCTGCGCCCACCACGCCGCTCGCTTCAAGGAGAAGCTCACGGGCTCGGCTCTCGCCTGGCACGATGAGACGGACCGCCTCACGGCTTCTGCCTAAGTGGCGGGCTCGCTCGGCTGGGGCAATCGCCTCCGATACTTGGTGCGTCGCGCGCGCGCGATCGACACCGCTAACCTGAGCCGGCTCGCAGGGCTGATTTCGCGATCGAGCGGCCGAGCGAGGCTGATCATCATGGCCGACATGCTGTGGGCCGCGGTACGCCACGAGACGGCGTTTCAAGACTATTTCGACTGGGATTTTCACACGCTGTCGAGTCGTGAGCGGCGAACGTTCATCACGCATCCCAAGTCGAACCATCTGGCTCTTCGGCTCAACGCCGTTGAACACCGCGCGACTTTTTCCAACAAGGCGCTGTTCAACGTGCGCTTCGCGCCGTTTTTGGGCCGAGAGTGGATCGACCTTCGCACGACAAGCGGTGACGAGCTCGCTGGCTTCTTCGCACGGCACGACCGAGTGATCGCCAAGATCGCCGACAGCCTTGGTGGCGATGGCATTGAGGCCTTCACGACAGCCGACATTGCCGACCAGGCTGCGTTTCGTGCCGCTCGGCTCGCGAATCGACAGGTGTTGCTCGAAGAGTTCTTGACGCAACACCCCGAGATGTCGCGCCTCAACGACTCCAGCGTGAACACCCTACGTATCGTCACCTATCTCGATGACGACGGGGCAGTGCACACCCTGGCGCGCGTTCTGAAGATGGGTAACGGCGGCGACGTTGACAACTTCAGTGACGGCGGCATGTACACGATGCTCGACGAGCACGGAGTGGCACACTACGCCGCCTTCGACGGCGATGGTGGCGTGTATACGGTGCACCCGCGATCGGGAACGTCAATCGTCGGCTTCGCGGTGCCGAACTGGGACGAGGTACACGCTCTCGTCGATGCGCTGGCGCGCGAAGTACCCGAGATTCGTTACGTCGGCTGGGACATCGCGATTACTCCGGCGGGCGCTGCGGTCATCGAAGGCAACTACAACACGGGCGTTTTCCAATTGAAGCCCACGGCGACCGGCGTGCGCGAAGGCCTGCTGCCCGTCTACCGGGCCGCAATCGGTTTCTGAACCGAGAGCGCTTAGGCCGTCCGCGTCACGCGGCGGCGGGACGCACGACGCCGAGCGGCGTGCTTTGGTGGTTCTGGCCGAGCGGGTTATCGGCGAGGATACCCACGAGCTGTTTCTCGCCATCCGACGTGAGCGTCGAACCGAGAACGTTGCCCCCGAAGTCGTTGATGTCGACGATCGCCACTTCGATCTTTCCGCCGAGCGCCGATTGCAACTCGCGAGCTACCTCCCGCGACCGGAGGGGCACGAGCACGACCTGGGTGTTGTACGGCGGGATGGTGTTGTGAGTGGGGCCGTCGATTCCGCGAGCCTTCGGGCCCGCGATGCGGTAGAAGTCGCCCTTACGACCGAACGCCTTGGTCACCGCGGCCACTGCTGCCGCGAACAAGATGCGCGGGGTGCCACACTCGCGCAATGCCATCTCCATTGTTTCGGGCATTCCGAGGCCAATGCCGTGTGACGTCTTGGTCACGTACCGCGAAAGCCGGTGGGCGAGCGGGCGGGCGTTGATCGACTCAACGGGGTATGAACGCCCTTGCGTGATCGCGACGATCTTCTCCGTCACAAAGAGCGTGTCGCCCGGGCGAACCACGTCTGCGGCGTAGCGAACGACAACCTCGATGATGTCTTCTCCGGCCATGACGACGTGCGTCTTGATCGGGATGCGCTCAAACGCCGTGCCGGCAACATCCCGAACGAGCGGCTTGCCGTCATTGGGCGAGGCAGTCATGAGATCTCCCTGGGGTTGGGGCGCCGGGCGCGACGATCGACGAACAGTGTCGGTTTACTCGAGGTAGTCGCGGAGCGCTTGCGACCGTGAAGGGTGGCGCAGCTTGGCCATCGTCTTCGACTCGATCTGACGGATGCGCTCACGCGTCACTCCGAACGTGTCGCCGATCTGGTCGAGCGTCTTGGGCATGCCGTCGCCGAGGCCAAAGCGCATGCGGATGACTCCCGCCTCACGCTCAGAGAGCGAATCGAGCAAGCTCTCGAGCTGCTTTTGCAGCATCGTGAAGCCCACGGCGTCAGCCGGCACGACCGCTTCGGTGTCTTCGATAAGGTCACCGAACTCGCTGTCACCGTCTTCACCGAGCGGGGTGTGCAGCGAGATCGGCTCGCGGCCGTACTTCTGCACCTCGATGACCTTCTCAGGGGTCATGTCGAGTTCGCGGCTGAGC
The DNA here is from genome assembly GCA_943371805.1 of Pseudomonas synxantha. Lineage (GTDB taxonomy): Bacteria > Actinomycetota > Actinomycetes > Actinomycetales > Microbacteriaceae > Microcella. The sequence continues at coordinate 53,588 of CALRWH020000001.1, forward strand.
TCTTCTGGCGTGGGCTCGCGGCCCAGGTCTTGCAGCATCTGCCGCTGCACACGGGCGAGCTTGTTGATGACCTCGACCATGTGCACGGGGATACGGATCGTGCGCGCCTGGTCGGCCAGCGCGCGCGTGATGGCCTGACGGATCCACCAAGTGGCATAGGTCGAGAACTTGAACCCCTTGGTGTAGTCAAACTTCTCGACGGCACGGATGAGGCCCAAGTTGCCCTCTTGAATGAGGTCGAGAAACTGCATGCCGCGACCCGTGTACCGCTTGGCGAGCGAAACAACCAGACGCAGGTTGGCGCCGAGAAGGTGGTTCTTGGCACGCTGGCCGTCACGGGCCACCCACAAGAGATCGCGACCGAGTGCCGAGCGCTTTTCTTTCTCGGTCATCGACGAGAGCTTCTCTTCTGCGAAGAGGCCCGCTTCAATGCGCATCGCGAGCTCGACCTCTTCGGCAGCGTTGAGCAGAGGAACCTTGCCGATCTGCTTGAGGTAGTCCTTGACCGGGTCAGCAGTTGCGCCGGTGATCGCCGACGAATAGACGGGCACCTCGTCGTCGTCGGTGTTCGAAATGATGATTGCACCGGTGGGCAGGGGGCCCGCCGAACCGGTGGTGTCGTCATCGGCGTCTTCGTCGTCGTCGTCATCGCCTGTCTCGTCGACGGCATCGTCATCGACAACAGCGATGGCGACCTCTGCCTCCACGGCCTCGGGATCAATCGCTTCGGGATCAATACCCTCGGCATCGATCGCTTCGGGGTCGATGACGTCGAGGTCGATGATCTCGTCGTCGCCGTCCGGGGCCCCCGCTGCCGGAGCCGTGGCTTTCTTCGCCGCGGCACGCTTCGTCGCTGCGGGCGCCTTGGCTGCCGCGGGCGCCTGTGCCGTCGCAGTCTTTGCCGCGGGAACCTTAGCGGCCGTCGTCTTCGTGGCCGCAGCCTTCACGGCAGGTGCCTTCGTGGCCGCAGCCTTGACTGCTGACGGAGCTGCCGCAGCCTTCGTGGCGGCCGCCGTCGCCTTGGGCGCGGCCTTCTCGGCAGCAGCGCTCGCGCTGGTCGTCTTCGTGGTCGCTCGGGCAGCCATGGGCCCCTCTTCTCGCGTTCTGCGGGCAGTACAACGACCCATGTCAAGTCGGTCGCACTCGAGTGCCTGCCGAAGCAGGTGATCAAGCGCCCGTGTGACTGGGTCGTGAAGTTTCATTATCGCACACCGGCCGTGATTTCAAGACCAATCACCCGTGCGCATCACCCGCCTGGCCCGCGCCGCCCCGGCGCCTCCGCCAGCGCCGAACCATCGCAACCCACAGTGGCCCCACGGCTATGCCGTCATCGTCGTGAATGCGCCGACGCGTGCGACCCCGAGCGACGAGCATGAGGCCAACGACGAGCCCCACGACAGGAAACTGGGCCGCGAGTGCCCATCGCCAGTGTTCCCACGCATACAGCTGCGTCGCATTCGCACCCGGACTCTGCGCGTCGAGCAACAGCCCCACGATGAGCATGATGACGACGGTGACGGTGAACCCGCCGAGGTTCACGAACCCCGATGCCGCACCGTGCCGTTTGGGTGGGTTGTACGTGCGGGCGAAGTCAAAGCCGATGAGCGACCCGGGCCCGCCCGCGGCCAGCACGACAAACAGCGCAGCAATGGCGGCAAACGGCGGGGTGCCTGGCCACAGCAGCACGACCGCCCACGCCACTCCCATCGCTCCGACAATGCCGAGCACGAGATTCGACCGCCGAAACGGAAACCGTGCCGACAGCAAGCCGATGATGGGGCCTGCGATCGCGGCGACGACGACCATTCCGCCGAGCATGGCTGCGGCAAGCGCGGGCCCATAACCGAGCCCGATCGACAGCATGGGAAAACCCCACAGCAGCGCGATCATGGCTCCACTTGATTGCGTTGCCGCGTGCGCCCAGAACCCCAATCGAGTGCCGGGGTGCCGCACGCTTTCGCGCAGGCTGCCGAGTGCGTCTCGCAGCGAGGTCGAGCGATGCGACGAGACCCCGGCAGGAGCATCCGTCACCGCCACCATGACCGCGATCGCCGCGAGCACGGAGAGTGAAGCCGCGGAGGCAAAGGCGGTCGTCCAGCCGCTCAACTGCAGCACGAGGGCGAACGGGATGGCCGAGAGCAGTTGCCCGGCTTGCCCCAGGGTTCCGACCCACTGCGACAGTTGCGGCAAGCGGCGGGGTGAGAACCACGCGCCCAACAGCCGCAGCACCGAGATGAACGTCATGGCGTCGCCCGCACCCACGAGAACGCGCCCCACGAGCGCGAGAGGAAGTTCGTCAGCGAGCGCTACGAGAACTTGGCCAACGGCCATCGTTGCGGCACCCGTGACGATGAGAAGTCTCGGGCCGAACCGGTCGACGAGCACGCCCACGGGAATCTGCAGAATCGCGTAAACGAGCAGTTGCACGACACCGAGCGTCGAAAGCGCGGTGGCATCGATTGCGAACCGTTCCGTCGCGTCGACTGTTGCAACGCCCATACTCGACCGTTGCAGCACGCCGACCACGTAGGCGACGGTGGCGACGATGAGCACCGCCCACGAGCGGCGAGAGTCCATGGGCTCAGCCCTGGCCGAGCACGACGACCCTAGGGGGTCTCGTCGTCATCGGCCGCCTGCCGGAAGGCCAAGAACTTCTCGAGCTCAGCCGCAATGGAATCGGCACTGGGCAGCTCGCCGTCTTCATCGGTCAGTGGCGATCGCATCGGGTTGTCTTGCATGTAACTGTCGTGGCGTTCTTCGAGAGAGCCCACGAGTCGCGCAAGCTCGGTGTTGCCCTCGACTTGACTTTCGATCTTGGCGAGAAAGTCGCGGCCTTCTGATCGCAAACGATCGGTCGGAAACAACAGGCTGGTCGCCGCCGTAATGCTCTCGAGTGCGGTGACAGCTGCCGACGGAAACTCGGTGTCGGCGAGGTAATGGGGCACCAGCAGCACGAAGCCGGCAATAGGGTGACCCGACTCGGTCAGCCGGTATTCGAGCAAGTGCAGCACGTTGCCGGGCACTTGCGTGCTTGGCCGCCACACCGAGAAGGCCTCGATGAGTTCGTCACGCGTGCCGCTCACGGTGACACCAATCGGGCGCGTGTGCGGCACGGGCATCGGAATCGCGTGCACCCACGTCGTCGACGCGATGCCATAGCGCTCGATGATGCCGAGCAGTGCCGCGACGAATCGTTCCCATTGAAAGTCGGGCTCGTAGCCGGTCAGCAACAAGAAGGGCGTGCCGAGCTCGTCGTGCGCGAGGCGCAAGGCGAGTTCGGGGCGACGGTATTCGGTGATGCGCGTCTCTTCGAACACCATGATCGGGCGACGGGCGCGGTAATCGAGCAGCGCATCGTTGTCGAACATCAGCACGTCTCGGTGATCGAGTTCGTCGAGCAAATACTCCGAGACCTGCGCAACGGCGCCACCCGAATCGACGAAACCCGTGAGGCCCACAACTAAGGGCAGGTCGCGCGGTACCTCGAACTCCGTCATCGTGACGGTGTAGAGGTCAGCCGGATTCTGCATGACTCCATGCTAGGTCGCTGCACCGCGCGCCTTCTGCTCGGTGGCGCGTGCCCAGAGCGAACACCCCGGCGATGAGCCTCAGCCGAGCGCGGATAACATGACGCGCATGCCTGTGCCCACGCTTAAC
>CALRWH020000002.1:0-55135 GCA_943371805.1 Pseudomonas synxantha
GTGCCGACCCGCAAAATGCTCGCGGTCGCGACCGAGCACGTCGGGCAGCGCGGGGAGCACGAGGTCGGCGACGGCTTCGACACCAAGGGGCGCGAGCCCGCTTGAGCCGAGGCTGTTCGGCGTGCGATACGTGCCCGAGGCGTCGATGACGGCGCGCGCCGTCGACTCGACGATTTCGCCGTGAGTGCGCAGCCGCAGCACGAACGGTGTCGTCGCGCGGTCGGCGGTGCGCGTGCGGTCCAAGCCTTGGCGCGAGACCCCGATGACCTCGGTGCCCGTGCGGATGCGTGCGGCGATCGCATCGAGGGATGCGAGCGGAACGAGGTACTGCTCCACGAGCTCGCGACCGGTCGGCAGGGCGTCGAGGTCGGGGTGGGTCCATCCGGTGGCTTCGAGCAGTCGGCGTGACGCGGGGTCGATCACGAGACTCCATGGTGAGAAGAGCCGCACGTGACCCCAGTGGGCCACGCTGTGGGCCACAGAGTCGCCCGCCTCGTAGATGACGAAGTCGATACCGCGCTCGACCAGATTCGCTGCCGCCGCGAGGCCAACGGGGCCGGCGCCGATGATCGCGACGGGCAACCCATCGAGTCGGTCGCTACGCGCGGGCGCGGTCGTGAGGTCGAGAAGTGTCATGGGTGGGCCTTCCGGTATATCGACAACTGTCGATGGACATCCTGAGCTCATTCATCGAAGTTTGTCAATATATGGGTATCATTGACCACATGACTCTGCTCGCGAACGTCGACTCTGCCGCCGGTGAGATCTGCTGCGCGCCCCTGACGAGCGAGACCATCGACGCCAAACAAGCCGAGCTGCTGGCCCGCTCGTTCAAGGCCCTGAGCGACCCCGCTCGTGTGCGGCTGGTGTCGATCATCGCGGCATCCGAAGGTCATGAAGCGTGCGTGTGCGACCTCATCGAACCGCTCGGCCTCGGCCAGCCCACGGTCTCGCACCACCTCAAGATCTTGATGGAGGCCGGCTTTCTGACCCGGTCGAAGCGCGGAACCTGGGCCTACTACGCGCTCGTTCCCGGCGCGCTCGAGCGACTCTCGAAGCTGCTCGTCGCGAACTGAGTCGTCGAGAAGCGACATCCCGTTCGAACGAGCGGGCCGGGGCCTCCGTAGAGACCCAGGCCCGAGCATCCGTCAGCCGGCAGACGCGCTGACTAACTCACCACGAGGTCGAAGCGGTCGGCGTTCATGACCTTGGTCCAGGCGGCGACGAAGTCGTGCACGAACTTCTCGCGACTGTCGTCTTGCGCGTAGACCTCGGCGTACGAGCGCAAAATCGAGTTCGATCCGAAGACCAGGTCAGCGCGCGTGGCCGTGTGCTCGATCTTTCCGGTCGTGCGGTTGCGCAGGTTGTAGGCGTTGAAGCCGGCCGGCTCCCACACGTAGGTCATGTCGGTGAGCGTCACGAAGAAGTCATTCGTTAGCGCGCCCACGGTGTCGGTGAAGACGCCGTGGGTGGTGCCGCCGAAGTTCGTGCCGAGCATGCGCATGCCGCCGACCAGGCAGGTCAGTTCGACGGCCGTCAGGTTCATGAGGCTCGCGCGGTCGAGCATGAGCTCTTCGGCCGGCACCGTGTAGTCCTTCTTGAGGTAGTTGCGGAACGCGTCGTGAATGGGCTCGAGCGGCGCAAACGAGTCAGCGTCGGTCCATTCAGCGGTCGCGTCACCGCGGCCCGGGTAAAACGGGATGCTCACCGCAACGCCCGCCTTCTGCGCAGCATCCTCAACCGCGAGGTTTCCGCCCAGCACGATCAGGTCGGCCACGCTCACACCGGTCTCGGCCGACAGCGCCTCGTAGACCGCGAGCACGCGGTTCAGGCGCTCGGGCTCGTTGCCGTGCCAGCTGCGCTGCGGCTCGAGGCGAATGCGCGCGCCGTTGGCTCCGCCGCGCTTGTCAGAGTCGCGGTAGGTGCGCGCCGAATCCCACGCGGTCGTGACGAGGTCGCTCATCGACAGCCCGCTGTTCAGGATGCTCTTTGCAACCGCGGCCACGTCGTAGTCGCTCTTTCCGGGCGTGACCGGGTCTTGCCAGATGAGGTCTTCACTCGGTGCGAGCGGCCCGACGTAGCGGTTGCGCGGGCCCATGTCGCGGTGCGTCAACTTGAACCAGGCGCGGGCAAAGACCTCGCTGAAGTATTCGGGGTCGTTGTAGAAGCGCTCCGAGATCTCGCGGTAGATCGGGTCTTTGATCATGGCCATGTCGGCGTCGGTCATGATCGGGTTCTGACGCGCGGTGCCCTCGACATCGAAGGGCTTGTCTTCTTCGGCGATGTCGACCGGCTCCCATTGCGGCGCACCGGCGGGGCTCGTGGCGAGCTGCCACTCGTACTTAAACAGCAGGGTGAAGTAGCCGTTGTCCCACTGGGTCGGGTTCGTCGTCCAGGCGCCCTCGATGCCGCTCGTCATGGTGTCTTTACCGATACCGCGGCTCACGTGGTTGTTCCAGCCGAGCCCCTGCTCGGCGATGTCGGCGCCCTCAGGAGCCGGGCCGAGGTTCTCTTCGCGGCCGTTGCCGTGCGTGCGGCCGACGGTGTGGCCGCCCGCGGTGAGGGCGACGGTCTCTTCATCGTTCATGGCCATGCGCGCGAACGTCTCACGCACGTGGGCAGCCGTCTTGAGCGGGTCGGGCACGCCGTTGACGCCGGTGGGGTTCACGTAGATGAGGCCCATCTGCACAGCGGCGAGCGGGTTCTCCATGGTGCTCGGGTCATCGACGCTGCCGTAGCGCTCGTCGCTCGGCGCGAGCCACTCTTTCTCGCTGCCCCAGTAGGTGTCTTTCTCGGGGTGCCAGAGGTCTTCACGGCCGAAGGCGAAGCCGAAGGTCTTGTGGCCCATCGATTCGTACGAGAGCGTGCCGGCGAGAATCATCAGGTCGGCCCAGCTGATCCGGTTGCCGTACTTCTTCTTGATTGGCCACAGCAGGCGGCGGGCTTTGTCGAGGTTGGCGTTGTCGGGCCACGAGTTGAGGGGGGCGAAGCGCTGCGTGCCCGATCCGGCACCGCCACGCCCGTCAGCGATTCGGTAGGTGCCGGCCGAGTGCCAGGCCATACGAATCATGAGCCCGCCATAGTGGCCCCAGTCGGCCGGCCACCAGGGCTGGCTCGTCACGAGAAGCTCTTTGACGTCGTTCACGAGGGCGTCGACGTCAAGCTTGGCCAGCTCAGCGCGGTAGTCGAAGTCGGCACCGAGCGGGTTCGTCTTGGTGTCGTGCTGCGACAAGATGTCGAGGTTGAGCGCGTTCGGCCACCACTCCCGGCCGGTGCCGTTCATGGAGGTGTGGGCTCCGTGCACAACGGGGCAGGTTCCGGCGACAGCTGCGGCGACGTCAGTCATGTGATCCTCTTTCTCGTATGGCCCAGGATACCGCCGCACGATGGTGCGGGCCTGGGGAGACAGAGGAGTGCGACAAGCGAACGCTGCCGCGAGCGAAGAGGATTGTGTGGTGGCTCCGACGGGCGTCGATCCCGTGACCTCACGATTTTCAGTCGTGCGCTCTACCAACTGAGCTACAGAGCCTCAGGGCCGAGGCCCTGATACGGAACAAGCCCCCATGAGAGAGGGCCCGTCGCCGTGGCGACCCTGACCGGACTTGAACCGGCGACCTCCGCCGTGACAGGGCGGCGCGCTAACCAACTGCGCTACAGGGCCAAACGTATTCAGTTGTGTGGTGTTTCTAGTGGCTGCGCTGCTGGTGACCCCAACGGGATTCGAACCCGTGCTGCCGCCGTGAAAGGGCGGTGTCCTAGGCCACTAAACGATGGGGCCAGGTGGCGCGAGCCGCAGAGCAACCGAGGCACAAGCATACGGGTCGACCCGCTCGAATGCCAAACCGGAGGCCGGCGGGGGCGGGGGCGGGTTCGACGACGATCCGACCGGCCTCCCCGCCAGGGGCCGCCGCGCGGGTTAGCGTCGCGAGAACGGTTGGGGCGCTCTGCGATCAGTGCGCCCTGCGACGCGTGCGGTGCCCTACCTGGCCGAACGCGGCATCCGTTGGTAGTGTTGTCAATGGTGCTCGTGTGAAAGTTGTGACATAACGCTTTGCGGGATGCTGCGCCACACTCGAGCGGGTTTGGGGAGCAATCATGCAGACAGAGATCCGCCATCGCGTGCGCGGGTTCATCGCCGCCGCCGCGGCCGTCGCTCTGCTCGTCACGGGCTCCGTCGCTGCGACCGAACGCCCCGCCTATGCCGTGGATTACCCGTCGTGGAACGACGTGGTCGAGGCCCGCCGCAATGTCGCCGCCGCGCAAGCGAAGATCACCGAGATCAAGGCGGCCATCGCCTCGATCACCGCCGAGGTTGAGCGCACGCAAGCGATCGCTGAAGAAAAGGGTGCGGTCTACTACGAGGCCCAACTGGCCTTCGATGAGGCTGCCTACGTTGCCGACCAGTTGCAGGCCCAGGCCGACGACGCGCAAGCGCGCGCCGACGAGTCGCGCTCGCGTGCGGGCCAGTTCGTCGCCGAGCTCGCGCGCTCGGGCGGCGGTGACCTCTCGGCGTCGCTCTTCACCAACCCCGGCCAGGCCGACGAGTTGCTCTCGCGCCTCGGGTTTGCGAGCAAGATCACCGAGCAGGCCGAGGGCATCTATGCTGCCGCGCTGCAAGACCAGAACGCCGCGCAGTCGCTCACCGACCAGGCCAACGTGGCCAAGCAGATTCGTGACGAGTTGCGCATCGAAGCGCAGACTGCTTACGAAGAAGCGCAGGCGGCGGCTCTCGAAGCGCAGACCGCGCTCGTCGAGCAGCAAGAGAACCAGGCGCGCCTCGAAGCGCAGCTGGCCGTGCTCGTCGAGAACCGTGAAGCAACCGAGGCCGACTACGCCGCGGGCATTGCCGCGCAATACGGTTCGGGCTCGAGCCTCGACGCCGGGCAAATCGTCAACGGGTGGGCTGTGCCCACCTCGGGCTACATCTCGTCGCCCTACGGCTATCGCGTGCACCCCGTGACGGGTGCCGTCGCCTTTCACTCGGGCACTGACATCGCCGCCTCGTGTGGTCGACCGATCTTTGCGTCATCGAGCGGAACCGTCGAGTACGCCGGCTGGAACGGCACCTTCGGCGTCTTCGTGCGCATCAACCATGGCAACGGACTCACGACCGGGTACGCGCACATTCAAGAGGGCGGCATTCTCGTGCAGATGGGCCAGCCCGTCGCGGTCGGCCAGCAGATCGCCCGCGTGGGAACCACGGGTCGGTCAACCGGCTGCCACTTGCACTTCGAGGTGCGCCAGGGCGGCTCGTCGACCGACCCCATTCCCTACCTGCGCGGTAAAGGCCTTTCTGTTGGGTAGCCGACTCTGATGCAGCGCCCCGGGCGCTCCGCACGCAGAGTCGTCGCCCTCGCGATGGCTCTCGTTCTGGCACTCGGGGTCGCACACGCTCAGCCTCAGCAGTCGGCGCTCGCCGCGCCCGCGCCACCCTCGTGGGACGACGTGGAGGCCGCGAAGGGCGACGTTGAGGCGACCGAGGTGGCCGTGGCGCGCATCCGTGAATCGGCCGAAGCCATGAACGCCGAGCTCGAACAATTGCGCATCGCCGCGCTCATCGCCGGTGAGCAGTATCAGAGCGCCATGCTCGCGCTCGATGAGGCCACGACGACCATGACCATTGCCGATCGGCGACGGGATGCTGCGCTCGAGCGCGCCGAGGCCTCCGGCCAGCAGGCTGCCCAGCTCGCGACGCAGCTCGCGCGTGCCGGCGGTGGCGACCTGACCATGGCCCTCATGGTGAGTGGAGACAACGCCGACGAGTTGCTCTACCGACTCGGCACCATGAGCGCCCTGAGCGGCCGCACCAACGATGTGTTGAGCCGCGCAGTCGCCGACCGCAACGTCGCCGCGGCCTTGAGCGACCAGGCGGTCGTGGCGCGGGATGCTCACGCCGAGCTCGTCGCCGACGCCGAGTCGAGCTACACCGTGGCGGCGGTGGCCGCGGGCGACGCCGAAGATCGCGCGGCGGCGCAGCAAGAGTTGCTCGACGACCTCTCGGCGAAGCTTGCCGAGTTGACGGGTCGCTCGGTCGCGCTGGAGCGCGAGTATCTCGACTCGCTCGAGACGCCGCCCTCGGGGCCGTCGCCGTCGCCGAGTGCTCCCGCTCCGAGTCCTAGTGCCCCCGCGCCGAGCCCGACGCAGCCGAACCCGACGCAACCCAACCCCAGCTCGCCGGCGCCTAGCCCGTCTAGCTCTGGCACGCCGCCGACATCGGCGCCGACGCCCAGCAGCCCGCCGCCCGCCGCGCTTCAACCCAACGCGACCGCGGTCGCGGCGGCCATCGCCTTTGCGCGCGCCCAAGTCGGCGAGCCGTACCAATTCGCCGCGGCAGGCCCCGACGCCTGGGACTGTTCGGGCCTCACGATGATGGCCTACTCAGCCGCAGGCCTCTCTATCGGCGGCCACGGGTCGACCGCGCAATACACGCGGGCTTCGTCGCGCGGAGTACTCGTTCCGTACAGCCAAGTGCTGCCCGGCGACCTGATCTTCTATAGCTCGGGCGGCTCGACGAGTGCGTCGAAGTACCACGTGGCGCTCTATATCGGCGACGGGCTCATGATCGAGGCGCCGTACCCGGGCAAGCCCGTGCGTATCGTGCCCGTGCGCAGTTTCGACCGCGTCGGGTTGGTCGCGCGGCCGAGCGCGTAGCGGCGCTGGGCTCGGAGCGCGGCCGCCTCTGCCGAGTTAGTGCGCGGCGGGCGGCACGTACGCCGCGATGCCGGCCTGAATGATGGCCTCGGCTTCGGCGGCGTCGCCCCAACCCTCGGTCTTGACCCACTTGCCGGGCTCGAGGTCTTTGTAGTGCTCGAAGAAGTGCTCGATCTCTTTCTTCGTGAACTCCGAGACGTCGCCGATGTCTTGAATGTGTGCCCAGCGCGGGTCTTTCGCGAACACGCAAATGACCTTGGCATCGCTGCCGCCGTCGTCGGTCATGTTGAAGACACCGACGGGCCGCACGGTCACGCCCACGCCCGGAAACAGCGGGTATTCGGTGAGCACGAGCGCGTCAACCGGGTCGCCGTCGAGGCCGAGAGTGTTCTCGAAGAAGCCGTAGTCGGTGGGGTAGACGAACGACGTGAAGAGCACGCGGTCGAGCATGACGCGACCGGTCTCGTGGTCGATCTCGTACTTGTTGCGGCTGCCCTTCGGCACTTCGATGATCACGGGGTAGGCGCCCATCGGGGTGCTCCTTTGTGCGAGAGAAATCGGCGTGGGTGGCGCCCGCGGGCGCGGCTCTAACCTTAGTGGATGCCCCCCGAGCGCCCGGCTGACGCCCGACGCCCGCGGCTCACCCCCGCGGTCGCCGACTCTCGTCGCGCCGTGCGCGAGTCGCTCGCCGGGCTGCCGCCGGATTCGCTCGCTCTCGTTGCTCTCAGCGGAGGCCCCGACTCGCTCGCGCTCGCCGCGGCCGCCGGGTTTGAGGCTCCGCGGCTCGGGCTGCGCGCGGGGGCCGTGATTGTCGACCACGGGTTGCAGGTCGGGTCGGCCGAGGTGGCCGAGCGCGCGGCAGAGGCGGCGCGGGCGCTCGGGCTCGAGCCCGTGCTGGTGGAGCGCGTGAACGTCGGTGGCGAGGGCGGCCCCGAGGGTGCGGCACGCGAGGCGCGGTACGCCGCGCTCGAATCCGCAGCCGCGCGGCTCGGTGCCGCAGCCGTGCTGCTCGGGCATTCGCTCGACGATCAGGCCGAGACCGTTCTGCTAGGGCTCGCGCGCGGCAGCGGCACGCTGAGCATCGCGGGCATGGCCGCGGTCGCGGGGCTCTACCGCCGACCGTTGCTCGGGCTGCGCCGGGCCGCGCTCGCTCAAGCGTGCGCCGACCAGGGTCTTGAGCCGTGGCACGATCCGCACAACGACGATGAGCGTTTTGCGCGCGTGCGAGTGCGGCGCAGCATCCTGCCGCACCTCGAAGAGCACCTCGATGCGGGAATCGTCGAGGCGCTCGCCCGCACCGCCGCGATCGCTCGCGACGATGCCGAGGCACTCGATCAGATGGTCGATGAGGTCGCCGAAGAACTCGTTGAGCTCGCCGAGGGCGGGTGCTCGCTGCCGGTCGCGTGGCTCGTGGCCAACCCGGCGGCCCTGCGCAATCGCGTGATTCGGCTCGTGGCGCGCAGCGAGTTTGGCGTGTCGCTCAGCCGCACGCACACACTCGAGGTGGCGCGACTCGCGACCGACTGGCATGGGCAGGGCCCCGTGCATCTGCCCGGCATTAGGGTGGAACGCATCGGCGGCCACCTCGTGTTTTCGGCCGCCGAACCTGCGTGACCACCCCCTAGTCCGTTTTGCCGGAGGAGACCCCGTGGACGTCGACGACATCCGTTCTGACCTGACCGAGGTGCTCATCACCGAGCAAGAGATTCACGCGAAGCTCGCCGAGCTCGCCCGCCGGGTCGAGGCCGATTATGGGGATGCCCCGCCGCTGCTCGTCGGCGTGCTCAAGGGTGCGGTCATGGTCATGGCCGACTTCGCGCGCGAACTGGCCGTGCACGTCGAGATGGACTGGATGGCCGTCTCGAGCTATGGCGCAAGCACGCAGTCGAGCGGAGTCGTGCGCATTCTCAAAGACCTCGACACCGAGATCGCGGGCCGCGATGTGCTCATCGTCGAAGACATCATCGACTCGGGGCTGACCCTCGCGTGGCTGCGCGCCAACCTTGAGTCGCGCGGCGCGAAGAGCGTCAAGATTCTCGCCCTGTTGCGCAAGCCCGCGGCGGCCAAGGTGGAGGTTGAGGTCGAGTACGTCGGCTTCGACATTCCGCCGGCCTTCGTCGTCGGCTACGGGCTCGACTACGCCGAGAAGTACCGCAACCTGCGGGCCGTCGGCGTGCTCGCGCCGCACGTCTACGCCGACTGACGCACTCCGCCTGCCGCGAACAGCACACGACCTGCCAGGCGCCGCGCGATAGCCTGACAGGCACGTTCCATCAGCAGAAAGGTGCGGGGCCGCCAGCCCGCCAGCCATGAATTTCAAGCGCATCGTTCGAGGCCCGTTCCTCTACATCGTCGCCGGAGCCCTCGTGCTCTGGATTGGCTTCACCCTGCTCAGCGGCATCGGCGGCTTTCGCCAGGTCAGCACGCAAGAGGGCCTTGAGTTCTTGGCGAACGCAGAGATCACGAGCGTCAAGATCGTCGACGGCGAGCAGCGCGTCGACATCGTGCTCGCCGAGCCCGATAAAGAGTTCGGCACGAACGTGCAGTTCTACTACGTGGCCCCCCGCGGCGCGGCCATCATCCAGGCCGTCAACGAGGCGAACGTTGATGACCAGTTCACCGACGAGGTTCCGCAGACGAACTTCTTCGTGAGCCTGCTCGGGCTCATCATCCCCTTCCTCATCATCGGCATCATCTTCTACTTCTTGCTCACGCGCCTGCAGGGCGGCGGCGGCCGGGTCATGCAGTTCGGCAAGTCGCGCGCCAAGCTCGTCAGCAAAGAGACGCCGCAAGTGACGTTCGCCGATGTCGCGGGCGCCGATGAGGCGATCGAAGAGCTCAAAGAGATCAAAGACTTCTTGCAAGACCCCACTCGTTTTCAGGCGGTGGGTGCTCGCATTCCCAAGGGCGTTTTGCTCTACGGCCCTCCCGGAACGGGCAAGACGCTGCTCGCGCGCTCGGTCGCGGGCGAAGCGGGCGTGCCGTTCTACTCGATCTCGGGGTCTGACTTCGTCGAGATGTTCGTGGGTGTCGGCGCCAGCCGCGTGCGCGACCTCTTCACCCAGGCCAAAGAGAACGCTCCGGCGATCATCTTTGTCGACGAGATCGACGCCGTCGGTCGCCACCGCGGCGCCGGTATGGGCGGCGGCCACGACGAGCGCGAGCAGACGCTTAACCAGATGCTCGTCGAGATGGACGGCTTCGACCCCAACACCAACGTCATCATGATCGCGGCGACCAACCGCCCCGACATTCTTGACCCCGCCCTGTTGCGCCCGGGTCGCTTCGACCGTCAGATTCAGGTGGATGCTCCCGACATGAAGGGGCGCGAGAAGATTCTGCAGGTGCACGCCAAGGGCAAGCCCATGGCCGAGAACGTCGACCTCGAAGTGCTCGCGCGCAAGACGCCGGGCTACACGGGCGCCGACCTCGCCAACGTGCTCAACGAGGCCGCCCTGCTCACCGCGCGCGCCCGTGAAGAGATCATCACGAACGAAGCGCTCGACGAAGCCGTTGACCGTGTCATGGCCGGCCCGCAGCGCCGCACGCGCATCATGCGCGACCACGAGAAGCTCATCACGGCCTACCACGAGGGTGGCCACGCGCTCGCGGCCGCAGCCATGCGCAACACCGACCCGGTCACGAAGGTTACGATTCTTCCGCGTGGCCGTGCCCTGGGCTACACCATGGTGCTGCCGCTCGACGACAAGTATTCGGTGACGCGCAACGAGCTGCTCGACCAGCTCACCTACGCCATGGGTGGGCGCGTGGCCGAAGAGATCGTGTTTCACGACCCGACGACGGGCGCGAGCAACGACATCGAAAAGGCCACGGCCATCGCGCGCCGCATGGTGACCGAATACGGCATGAGCACCGACGTGGGCGCCATCAAGCTCGGACAGTCCAGCGGCGAAGTCTTTCTCGGCCGCGACATGGGCCACCAGCGTGACTACAGCGAGAAGCTCGCCGAGCGCGTCGACGCCGAGGTGCGCGCGCTCATCGAGCAAGCCCACAACGAGGCCTGGCAGGTCATCAACGACAACCGCGAAACCCTCGACCGTCTGGCCACCGAGCTGCTCGAAAAAGAGACGCTCGACCACCTGCAGCTCGCCGAGATCTTTGCGAGCGTGAAGAAGCTGCCCGAGCGCCCGCAGTGGCTCTCGAGCACGGGCCGACCGCTGCCGAACATTCCGCCGGTAAAGATGCCCGCGAAGCCCCCGATCGAGGCTGCTGCTTTGGCCAACACGGCGGATGCTGCGCCCACCCGGGCAAAGCGCGCGTCGCGTGCGAAGGCGGCCGACTCCACTGCCGGAACCACCACCGACAGCCCCGCCGACAGCACGCGCGACTGAGCCGAACCATGGCCCCGATCGACACCGGCCGCATCGAGGCGGCCGTCGCCGAGATTCTCGCCGCGATCGGCGAAGACCCTCAGCGACCCGGCCTGCTGGCCACGCCGCACCGCGTGGCGGAGGCCTATGCCGAGTATTTCGCCGGCGTCGGTGTCGACCCCGTGCCGCTCTTGCGCGACGAGCTTGCGACGCAAGATGCCCCCGAGCACCGCGGAGAGATCGTGCTGCTGCGCGACATTGCGCTGCGCTCGATCTGCGAGCACCACTTGCTTCCGTTCACCGGCGTTGCGCACGTGGCCTACCTTCCTGACGAGCGACTCGTCGGCCTCGGCAGCATCGTGCGCGCGGTCGAGACCCTCGCCTCACGGCCGCAACTGCAAGAGCGGCTCGGCGACGACATCGTTGCGGCCCTCGACGCGGCCCTCGCTCCACTCGGCACGCTCGTCGTCATCGACGCGCGGCACGGCTGCGTGACCTCGCGCGGATCACGCCAGGCCGAGAGCACGACCGTCACCGTGGCCGCGAGCGGGGCGCTTGCCGACCCCGTGCGCCGCGCCGAGGTGATGGCGCTCATCGGGGCAGGTGCCGCGTGAGCGAACGGCCCCAACTCTGGGGCGTGCTCAACGTCACGCCCGACTCGTTCAGCGACGGCGGGCGCTTTGTCGACCCCGAGGCTGCTCTCGCGCAGGGGCTGCGCATGGTGGCCGAGGGCGCGTCCGTCATCGACGTGGGCGGCGAGTCGACCCGGCCGGGCGCCGAACCCGTGGCGCCGGAGGTCGAGCGTGAGCGCGTGCTGCCCGTGGTGGCGGCGCTCGTGGCGCAGGGCATCCGCGTGTCGATCGACACCATGAATGCGAGCACGGCGGCGGCTGCGGTCGAGGCCGGAGCCGCGATCGTCAACGACGTGAGCGGCGGCCTCGCCGACCCCGCCATGCTCGAGACCGTCGCGGGTCTCGGCAGCCAGTACGTCATCATGCACTGGCGCGGGCCGAGCGCCACGTGGGATGCCGTGAGCGACTACGCGTGGGCTCCCCAGGAGGTCACCAACGAACTCATGGGCCGCTGGCACGCCGCGCTCGCGGCGGGCGTGCAGCCCGAGCGGCTGTGGGTTGACCCGGGGCTCGGTTTCGCGAAGCGCACGGAGCACAATTGGCAGCTGCTCGCCGAGCTCGGCACGCTGCGGTCGATCGGCGCGCGCGTGCTCGTGGGTGCCTCACGCAAGCGGTTCTTGGGCGCACTGCTGCCCGATAGCGCGCCCATTGACGAGCGCGACCTGCTGACCGCGGTCGTCTCGGCCCTCGCAGCGGACCACGTGGATGCCCTGCGCGTGCACGACGTGCGCGCGAGCGCTCGCGCCCTCGACGTGTGGCAGTCAATCGCCACCGCGGCCGACTCAGCCCCCGCGTATCGCGGCTCGTACGTGGCGAGCCCACCGCTCGATCGTCACGCGCGCGGCGACGCCATTACGCTCACGGGGTTGCGGGCTTTCGCGCACCACGGAGTCTTCGACCACGAGCGGCGCGATGGGCAAGAGTTCATCATCGACGTGGTCGCGCGCCTCGATTTGCGCAGCGCAGGCAGCGACGACGAGCTCGCGTCGACCGTGCACTACGGCGTGCTCGCCGAGCAGGTCGTGGCCGCCGTCGAAGCCGACCCCGTCGACCTCATCGAAACCGTCGCCGAGCGCGTCGCGGCGGTCGTGCTGAGCCACGGCGCCGTGTGGCAAACCGAGGTCACGGTGCACAAACCGCAGGCGCCCATCACGGTTCCGTTCGCCGACGTGAGCGTCACGATTGTGCGGGGTCGGTCGTGACCGTCGTGCACCCGGCGACGGCCGTCATCGCGCTCGGCAGCAACCTCGGCGACCGCGAGGCCACACTCGAGCGAGCGGTCGCTGCGCTCGACGCGGTGCCCGAGTCGAGCATCCTCGCCGTCTCGTCATGGCATGGCACGGTGGCTCTCACGGTCGACGGGCTCGACCCCGAGAAGCCCGCCTACCTCAACGGCGTCGCGCTGCTGCAGACGCACCTCGACCCCTACTCGTTGCTCGATGCCTTGCGCGCGATCGAAGCCGAGAACGGTCGCGAGCGCGTCGAGCGCTGGGGCGACCGCACGCTCGATCTCGACCTCATCGCGTTTGACGAGCTCGAGATCGACTCTGAGGTGCTGCAGGTTCCGCACCCGCGTGCGCACGAGCGCGACTTTGTGCTCGCGCCCTGGCTGGAGGTGCAGCCGGATGCTCGCCTCGTGACCCACGGCGACGTCGCCACTCTGCTCGCGGCGCTGCAGTCGGGCGGTGCCGAGTGACCCGCACACGCCCGCTACCCCTGCTCATCGCGGCACTCGTCGGGCTCGCGTTGGCCTTTGCGCTCGACCTCGTGCTCGCGATGCGCGGTGCCGCGGTGCTCGTGCCCCCGGTCTCGCTCGCCGTCGCACTCGTGCTGATTGCGGCTCTCGTTCTCGGTCTTGCCTGGCCCGTGCGGCGCGCGGCCAAGGGTGAGCGACGCATCGACCCGCTGTATGCCGTGCGGGCCGTGGTGCTCGCGAAGGCGAGCGCGCTCGCTGGCGCCCTGCTCGCGGGCGGAGCGGCGGGCATTCTGATCTATTTGCTCACGCGTACGGTCGTGCCGTTAGGCTCAACTTTGGCCGCGGGGGCAACCCTGATTGCCGCCGCAGTGCTGGTGACTGCGGCCCTCGTCGCCGAACACTGGTGCGCACTGCCGCCCGACGATCCGACTGAGGAGACCGCCCCGTGACGAATCCCGAACCGACCGGTACCGAATCGACCGGAACCGAGGCGAGCGGCACCGCATCGAATACTGCCTCGTCGTCGGGCCTTGAGATCGCCGCCGGAGAGTGGCAGCGCGTCTCGGCCAAGTACATTCCCGTCGACATGATCGGCACCCTGATCTTCGGCGCCATCGCGACAGCGATCGCCTTCGTGCCGTTTTGGGTGGGCTGGGCTGAGGGCTGGCTACTGGGGCTCGGCGTTGCGGCGATCTTCGTCATCACGCTCGCACTCACGCCGCGCCGCGTGCGCGCGATCGGCTACCAGTTGCGTGACGACGACCTGCTCTTTCGCCGCGGCATCATGTTCCAACGCTTCGTCGCCGTGCCCTATGGCCGCATGCAACTCGTCGACATCAGCCGCGGCCCCATCGCTCGCGCCTTTGGTCTCGCCGAACTCAAGTTCGTGACCGCGGCGGCGTCGAGTGGCGTGCTCATTCCCGGCTTGCCACTCGCCGAGGCTGAGCAGCTGCGCGACCACCTCGTGGCCGTGGCCGAGACGCGTCGGGCGGGGCTGTGACCGAGCCGCGCGACGAGTGGCCGGCGCCCGTCGCGCCGCCCGCAACCGAGGCGCCCGTCGCACAACCGCAGCGCCCCGTTGGTGACAGCACGCTCGTTGCGAGCACAGACTTCGCTGACGGCGAGTGGCACCGCTTACACCCGGCTACGCCGCTCTTTCGCGGTGGCCTCGCCTTCCTTGCGATTATCGGCGTGCTCATCGTCAATTTGCGTGATCGCTTCTTCGAGATCTTCTTCGACGAGGGGGAGGTTCCGCTGCCTCCGACGGGCGGCGACCTCGAGTCTGACGCGATCGACTTCATCGTGCGCGAAGAGCTCGTGCTCGTTGCGCTCTTGGCCGCCGTGGGCGTGCTGCTGTTGTTGATCGCGGGCTTCTATTTCTCGTGGCGCCTGCACACCTTCCGCATCACCAATGAGGTCGTCGAAGTGCGCTCGGGCATCCTGTTTCGCACGAATCGCAAAGCGCGCCTCGACCGCATTCAGGGCATCAACATCGCTCGCCCCTTCGTTCCGCGTCTCTTCGGCGCGGCCAAGCTCGAGATCTCGGTTGCCGGAAACGACGCCAACGTTCCGCTCGCCTACTTGCGCTCGGCCGACGCCGACGCTTTGCGCCGCGACATCCTGCTGCTCGCCTCAGGCGCACAGCGATCGGGAGCCGAGCCCGCGACCGCTGCTGCGGGAGGCATTGGCGGGATGCTCGACGCACGCGTCTCAGAACTGTTGTCACCCGAGCTCGACGTTGACCTAGTGGCACCCACGTCGATCGTGCGCATGAACCCCGGCCGCCTCATCGGCTCGACTGTTCTCAGCGACACCATGATCATTCTCGTCGCGATGCTCGTGGCCATTGTTGTCACGAGCGTGGTGACGGGTGAACTCTTCTTGCTCGTCGCGATGTTCCCCGGCGTCATCGGCATCGGTGGTTTTCTCATCGCGCGCATCACGCGCTCACTGCGGTACTCGATCGCCGCGACGCCCGATGGAGTGCGGGTGGGCTTCGGGTTGCTCTCGACGACCAACGAAACGCTGCCGCCCGGGCGCATCCACTCGATCAAGGTCAGTCAGCCCCTCTTGTGGCGGCCGTTCGGCTGGTGGCAGATCGCCGTTAACCGGGCTTCGCGTTCGTCGCAAAACGGTGCCGCGGGTCAACAGCAGACGAGCATCCTTCCCGTCGGCAATCTCGATGACGTGCGCGCCGTGCTGCGGCTGTTGCTGCCCGAGGTGGCCAACGACGCGAGCATGCCCGTGCTCGAGCTGGGCTTGAGCGGCACGGGCACCGAGGGGGGCTTCACGGTGTCCCCGCGCCGGGCGCGAATTCTGCGATGGTTCTCGCGACCGCGCAACGGCTTCGCGCTCACCGACACGGCCGTGCTGTTGCGCCGGGGTGCGATCTGGCGCTCGCTCATCGCCGTGCCCTACTCGCGCACGCAGTCGGTGTCGGTGCATCAAGGGCCGCTGCTGCGTGCTCTGCGTCTTGCGTGGGTTCAGGTGCACACCGTGGCGGGCCCGATTCTTCCGATTCTCGGCGCGCTCGATCGCGATGACGCCGTGCGCTTGTTTGACGAGGTTGCGGCGGCATCGCTGCGCGCGGCCGCGACCGATACCAGCCACCGCTGGCGCCAGCAGTGAGCGCACGCGATGGCCGACTCGGCGTTGGCATCGTGGGTGCTGGCCGGGTCGGCCCGGTTATCGGTGCTGCTCTCGCGGGCGCCGGTCACGCTCTCGTGGGTGTCTCGGCGAGCACCGACGATGAGCGTGATCGCGTCGAGAGCATGTTGCCCGCGGTTCCCGTGCTGACCGTGCCGCAGATCGTCGAGCGCAGTGAGCTCGTCGTGATCGCGGTGCCCGACGACCAGCTCGTCGAGCTCGTCGCAGGCCTCGCGGCTCTCGGCGCGTGGCAGCCCGGCCAACTGGTGCTGCACACCTCGGCCCGCCACGGCCTGGCGGCGCTCGACCCCGCGCGGGCTGCGGGAGCGATTCCGTTAGCCGTGCATCCGGCGATCGCGTTCACGGGCACGAGCGTTGACCTCGCGCGCTTGCGAGACGCGTGGTGCGCCGTGACAGCGCCCGGCCCCGTCTTGCCGATTGCGCAGGCCCTCGTGGTCGAGATGGGTGCGGAGCCCGTGGTCATTCGTGACGACGATCGGCCCGCCTACGCCGATGCGATCGATGCTGCCTCGCAGTTTTCGACCGCCATCATTACGCAGTCGGTCGCGGCACTGCGCGCGATCGGAGTGGATGAACCCGGCCGGCTTCTCGGTGGCGTCGTGCGCTCGGCGGTCGAGAACGCGTTGCAGTCTGCCGCTGTCGATAGCATCGACCGGTGAGTGCCTCCACCCTGCCCGACGTCGAAACCACTATCGCCGGGCTGCGTTCGCGCCTCGACGCTGCTCGAGCGGGCGGTTCGACCGTCGCGCTCGTGCCCACGATGGGCTCGCTGCACGAGGGTCACCTCGCGCTCGTGGAGCACGCGCGGGAGGTCGCCGATGTCGTCATCGTCTCGGTCTTCGTCAACCCCATGCAGTTCGGGCCGACCGAAGACTTCGAGCGCTACCCGCGCGATCTCGAGGCCGACCGAGCGACCCTGTCGGGCCACGGCGTCGATGCCGTATTCGCCCCGGGTGCTGATGAGATGTACCCCTCGGGCCCCGTGGCCACGCGCGTGAGCGCGGGCAACCTCGGCGGCATGTATGAGGGCCGTTCGCGCGCCGGCCACTTCGACGGCGTGCTGACCGTCGTGGCCAAGCTGCTCAACATCGCGCAGCCGACCATTGCTGTTTTTGGCGAGAAGGATGCCCAACAAGTCTTTCTCGTGCAGCGCATGGTGCGCGACCTCGACATGCGCACGCGCATCGACGTGGTCGAGACGGTGCGCGCCGACGACGGCCTCGCCCTCTCGAGCCGCAACGCCTACCTCGACGAGCGCTACCGTCGTGCCGCCCGCACGATTCCCGATGCACTCGAAGCCGCCGAGTCGGCCGCCGATCGGGGAATCGACGCCGTCATTGCGGCCGCGCAAGGCGTGCTGATGGGATCGAACGAGGTCGAGCTCGACTACTTCGCGCTCGTGCGTCCCGACACTTTCCAGTCGATCGACGACGACTACCACGGGCCCGCGCGGGCGCTCATCGCGGCGCGCGTGGGTACGACGCGACTCATCGACACGACGCTGCTGCACTTGGCGTGACGGACGGGGTGCGCGAGCATCCCGAATCGGGCCCCGCGGTAGGCTGGCACCGATGACCGAGAACGCCGAAACCGACGCCGCACCGACTGCTCAGGCCGAGCCCACCGTCACTGAGCCGACCAGCGAGGAGATCGCTGAGCAAAAGCAGGTTCGGCTCGACAAGCGGCAACGCATGCTCGACGCCGGAATCGAGCCCTACGCCGTCGGTCTCACGGTGACCGACACGATTGCGGATGTTCGCTCGCGGTTTCCGAATCTCGAGGTCGACACGGCCACGGGTGAACGCGTTGCTCTTGCCGGCCGCGTCGTCTTCTCGCGCAACACCGGCAAGCTCTGCTTCGCCACCCTGCAGGCCGGAGACGGCAGCCGCATTCAAGTGATGCTGAGCCTCGCCGAGGTCGGAGACGCCGCGCTCGAGCAGTGGAAAGACCTCGTCGACCTGGGCGACCACGTGTTTGTCGAGGGCGAAGTCATCACGAGCAAGCGCGGCGAGTTGAGCGTCATGGTGTCGACGTGGGCGATCGCCGCGAAGGCGATTCTGCCGCTGCCCAATCTGCACAATGAGCTGAGCGACGAGACGCGCGTGCGCCAGCGGTACCTCGACTTGATCGTGCGCGAGCAAGCGCGCGTCACCGTGCGCGCTCGTGCCGCGGCCGTTGCCAGCTTGCGCACCACGTTTGCGAGCCACGGCTACCTCGAGGTCGAGACGCCCATGCTGCAGACGATGCACGGTGGAGCATCCGCCCGCCCCTTCGTCACGCACTCGAATGCCTTCGACACCGAACTGTTCTTGCGCATCGCGCCCGAGCTGTTTCTCAAGCGCGCGGTGGTCGGTGGCATTGAGCGGGTCTATGAGATCAACCGCAACTTCCGCAACGAGGGTGCCGACTCAACGCACAGCCCCGAGTTCGCGATGCTCGAGGCCTACCAGGCCTACGGCGACTACCACCAGATGGCCGACCTCACGCAAGAGATGATTCAGAACGCCGCGGTCGCCGTCTCGGGCTCGCACGTCGTCACGTGGGCCGATGGCACCGAGTACGACCTCGGCGGCGAGTGGGATCGCCTGAGCATGTACGACTCGCTCAGTGCCGCCGCAGGAGTCGAGATCACGCCCCAGACGCCCATGGCCGAGCTCAAGAAGCTCGCCGACGCCGTCGAGATCGAGATCGACCACCCGCTACCCGGAAAGTATGTCGAAGAGCTGTGGGAGCACTTCGTGAAGGGCGACCTCGTGCGCCCGACCTTCGTCATGGACTTTCCCGTTGACACGAGCCCGCTCGTGCGTGAGCACCGCAGCATTCCGGGTGTCGTTGAAAAGTGGGATCTCTATGTGCGCGGCTTTGAGCTCGCCACTGCCTATAGCGAGCTTGTCGACCCCGTGGTGCAGCGCGAGCGCTTTGTGGCGCAAGCGGCGCTCGCCGCGGGTGGCGACCTCGAGGCCATGCAGCTCGATGAGGCGTTCTTGACCGCGCTCGAGCACGGCATGCCGCCGAGCGGGGGCATGGGCATGGGCATCGATCGCTTGCTCATGGCACTTACCGGCCTCGGCATTCGCGAGACCATTCTCTTCCCGCTGGTGAAGTAGGGTCACGACATGGCGAAAGACGAACTCAAGCTTCCGGGTGACGACCAAAAGAAGCCCGAGATCAGCATGAACCGACTGGCCTTGTGGCTCGTTGTCGGTGCTGTCGGCGCCTATCTCTTGCTCTCGGGCATCATCGGCATCATCGCCAAGGGCTAGCGCCTTTGCCCCCGTACGGGGGCATGACGCTGTGGTCGCGTCGGAATAGCCTTAGCGCACCCGATATCCGCATGCCTCGTGGATGCCCTCTGGCGCCCGCGAATCGTCCGACCCGAACGGCGATCGACGTGATCTCTCACCGCCTCCGTGCCGTTGTCGCTGGCGTGCCGGTGCTGGCCGTCGCGGCGATTCTTGTGGCGAGCCCCGGATTCGCGGCCGATTCACTCGTGATCAACTCGAACCTGTCAGGATCCACCGTCTCGGGCGAGCTTCTCGTCGAAGGCTCGACACTCGGCGGCGACCTGCAGCTCGTGACGCTCGCGCTCGCCCCGCAAACGCTCGTCGATTGTGGCGAGCCGATCGCGCAAAGCGCCGCGGCGACTGATGCCACCCGTTTTTCGGGCAGCTTGCAGACCACGGCCGTGCCCGATGGGTCGTATTGCCTCATTGCCATGGCTGACGAAGGCCGTTTGTCGACGGTGCTGGGAGGCATCACGGTGGACAACTCGGCTGAGCTCGGCGCTTCGCTGGAGGGCGTTCAGTTGCCGACCCAGTCACTCGGTGCCGAGGTGGATGCCGTAGCGATCCCGCCGCGGTTCGGCGACCTCTCGTCACTCGGCCCGGTTGTGCTTGCGGCAACGGCGGGCCTCGCGATCGGTGTTCTTGTGCTCGGGTTTGCCGCTCGGCGCCGCGCCGGCGTCTAGCGTTTCCGTGATGGGGCGCATGTCGCGCTCAGCCTTACCGACGTATTCTTGATCTATGCCCGAAGACTTCTGGGGAAACGCGATCTTCTCGGTGACGCCGACGATCGTCATCGGCCTCATCTTCTGGTTCGCGATGCGCGCGATCATTCGTGCCGACCGCTCTGAGCGCGATGTCTTCAGCGAGGTGGAAGCCGAAGAGCGGGCCCGCCTCGAGGCCAACGCGCGTCGCGCTGACCCACACGAGTAGGACTAGTCGCGGGGTCTGAGTCGCACGTCGGGCATGACGGGTGCGGGCAGCGCCCGGCCGTTCCAGCCCTCGACGAAGCCGAATCGACCGGCATGGGTCGCACCCTCGATCACCTCGGTCTGCCATTGCTCACGCAGCGCGACGATCTCGTCGTGATCGCGCGCGATGAAGTTCCACCACATGACGATGGGTTCGCCGAGGGGCTCGCCGCCCAGCAGCAGCGCGCGCAGGGGAGTGTCGCCGGCCGCGATCCGCACCGACGTGCGACCGGGGGCCACGTAACCGAGGTGGGTGCGGGGCACCTCGGTGCCGTTGAGGTGGGCGAGGCCCGCATCCACCAGCAGTCCGTGTTCGAAGCGTTCGTCGACGGGCAACTCGACGCTCGCACCGGCGGGCAGATCGAGTTGCGCGCCGAGGAGGGCGGTGAAGGTGCGCACGGGGCTGCGCGAGCCGGCCAGCTCGCCCACGAAGACGCGCAGGGTTGCCGCTCCGACCGTGATCGCCTCGGGCTCGGCGTGCTCGAAGAACGGCGCCACGTGCCGGTCGCGGTCGGGCAGGGCGACCCAGAGTTGGGCGCCGTGCAGCCGCGTCGTCTCGGGGGTTGACACCTCAGAGTGCTGAATGCCCGAGCCCGCCGTCATGAGATTGACCTCGCCGGGCCGCACCAGCGCGTGAGCGCCAGTCGAATCGCGGTGCTCAACCTCGCCTTCGAAGAGCCAACTCACCGTCTGCAGACCCGTGTGCGGATGCGGCGGCACGGTCATGCCCCCGGTGTCGGCCACGTCGTCGGGCCCGTAGTGGTCGACGAAGCACCAGGCTCCGATGAGGCTGCGCTCGCGTTGCGGCAGCGTGCGGCGCACGGTCATCGCGCGCGGCCCGCCGAGCGGCACCTCGCGCGGTTCGAGCACCTGGATGCCCGCACGGGCCCCATCGGTGCACACGAGCTCAGCGGGCTCGGCCTCGAGGTTGCTCACGGCCCCACCCTACGACGGGTTCTGCGCGTGCCTGCCCGGCCGCCCGCTCGCGCCGGTCGCCTGGCCGCCCGCTCGCGCCGCTCCCGTTCCCGCCCCAGTCGCTGCTCTCTCCGCCGCTCTCAACGCGAGCGTGGGCACTAACGTCTGCAGAATCTGCAGGAGCACCCCGTTTCCTCAGGGCCGGCGCATTCTGCAGACGTTAGTGCTCGCGCACTCAGCGCTCAACGACGAGCAGGTCTCCGACCTCACACTCGAGCGCCTCGCAAATCGCGCGCAGTGTCGAGAACCTGATCGCCCGAGCCCGGTCGTTCTTCAGCACCGACAGGTTGACGATGCTCACGCCGACGAGCTCGCTCAACCGCGTGAGCGTCATGCCCCGTTGATCGAGCAACTCGTCAAGCCGGCAGTGGATGCCCGTCTCTTCGTCCTCGGAGACCGCCGGGCTCATCACACCAGCCCCGCAGTGTCGCGCTGCAGCCGCTCGCCGACGCTGAAGGCTGTGGAGATCAAGGCGGCCACGAATGCGCCGATGGCGTAGGGCAGTAGATCGACCGACATGACGACGTTGGTGAACTCGCCGTTCGAGATAGCCGCGAACGCGCCGTTCGCGGCCACGTTAGAGAGGAACGGTGTCACGGCCGCACCGATGAGGACAGCGAAGCCAGCAGTGCTGACGAGAATCGTGTTGCGCCTCGAGAAGATTGCGCCGCGGAGCACTGCGGTGCTGAGCGCGAGCAGGCAGGCGACCACGATCGTGATGGTCGTGGCCGCCACGACATCGCTGATGACGAGCGACACGAGCGACGCCGTCGGTAGCTCGGTCGTGCTCAATACAGCACGGTCAAGCTCGATCTCGACGAGCGCGCCGTTTGGACCTATGGGCGCCTGGGCGGGTGTGCCTGCGAACTCGGCGAGCACCGAGATGCTCGCGTCGCTGAGCGCTGCGCTGATGCGGATCACCGTTGCGGTGATCGCCCAGACGACGATGCCCAGGCCCGACGCCATGAAGAAGCCGATGGCAGCTCGGTCGCCGGGCGACGGCGCTTGAGTTGGTGAGGCGTCGAGGTTGGTCATGGTCGCTCCTTTGTATCGGTAATCGATAATAACGATAAACGATACGGTACGTGTGGGAGGCTGCCCGCGCAACCCCGGTCACGCCTACGGCGAACAGGGGCAGTTAACGCAGGGTGCGCTGGTTACCCTCAATACAGCGGCTCCGCATCCTGTCGACGGCGCCGCGTGAGGAGAGTGCGAGATGTTCGAACGGTTTACCGACCGCGCCCGTCGCGTGGTGGTCTTGGCGCAAGAAGAGGCCAAGATGCTCAACCACAACTACATCGGCACTGAGCACATTCTCTTGGGCCTCATTCACGAGGGCGAGGGTGTTGCTGCCAAGGCGCTCGAGTCGCTGAGCATCTCGCTCGACGCCGTGCGCGAGCAAGTGCAAGACATCATCGGCCAGGGTCAGCAGCAGCCGACCGGCCACATCCCCTTCACGCCGCGCGCCAAGAAGGTGCTTGAGCTCTCGCTGCGCGAAGCCCTGCAGCTCGGCCACAACTACATCGGCACCGAGCACATCCTTCTCGGCCTCATTCGCGAGGGCGAGGGCGTTGCGGCCCAGGTGCTCGTCAAGCTCGGCGCCGACCTCAACCGCGTGCGCCAGCAGGTCATTCAGCTGCTGAGCGGCTACCAGGGCAAAGAGGCCGTCGCCGTCGGTGGCGACAGCCCGAGCCCTGACAAGGGCTCGCAGGTGCTCGACCAGTTCGGCCGCAACCTCACCGCAGCCGCGCGCGAGGGCAAGCTCGACCCCGTGATCGGGCGCGAGAAAGAGGCGGAGCGCGTCATGCAGATTCTGTCGCGCCGCTCGAAGAACAACCCCGTGCTGATCGGTGAGCCCGGCGTTGGCAAGACCGCCGTCGTCGAGGGTCTCGCTCAGGCGATCGTCAAGGGCGAAGTGCCCGAGACGCTCAAGGACAAGCAGCTCTACTCGCTCGACCTCGGCTCGCTCATCGCCGGTAGCCGCTACCGCGGTGACTTCGAAGAGCGCCTCAAGAAGGTCACGAAAGAGATCCGCACGCGCGGCGACATCATCGTCTTCATCGACGAGATTCACACGCTCGTGGGCGCGGGTGCCGCCGAGGGCGCGATCGATGCGGCGAGCATCCTGAAGCCGCTGTTGGCGCGTGGCGAGCTGCAGACCATCGGAGCAACCACGCTCGACGAGTACCGCAAGCATTTCGAGAAGGATGCTGCGCTCGAGCGCCGCTTCCAGCCGGTGATGGTCAACGAACCCTCGCTGCCGCACTCGATCAACATCTTGAAGGGGCTTCGCGACAAGTACGAGGCCTTCCACAAGGTGTCAATCACCGATGGCGCGATCGTTGCCGCCGTGAACCTCGCCGACCGCTACGTGCAAGACCGCTTCTTGCCCGACAAGGCCATCGACCTGATCGACGAGGCCGGCGCGCGCTTGCGCTTGTCGATTCTCTCGGCTCCGCCCGAGCTGCGGGAGTTCGACGAGAAGATCGCCGGCGTGCGCACCGAGAAAGAACTCGCGATCGAGAACCAAGACTTCGAGAAGGCCGCTTCGCTTCGGGATGACGAGAAGAAGCTGCTCGGTGAGCGTCTTCGCCTCGAGAAGCAGTGGCGCGCCGGCGAGGTCGCCGCGAGCGGCACCGTCGACGAGGGCGTCATCGCCGAGGTGCTCGCGCAGGCCACGGGCATCCCCGTGTTCAAGCTCACCGAAGAAGAGAGCTCGCGCCTCATCTTCATGGAGAAGGCCCTGCACCAGCGTGTCATCGGCCAAGAAGAAGCGATCTCGGTGCTCGCCAAGACGATCCGCCGCACGCGCGCGGGCCTGAAAGACCCGAAGCGACCCTCGGGCTCGTTCATCTTCGCCGGCCCCACGGGTGTTGGAAAGACCGAGCTCGCCAAGGCGCTCGCCGAGTTCCTCTTCGACGACGAGGGCGCGCTCATCGCGCTCGACATGTCGGAGTACGGCGAGAAGCACACCGTCTCGCGTCTCTTCGGTGCCCCTCCCGGGTTCGTCGGATTCGAAGAGGGCGGCCAGCTCACCGAGAAGGTGCGCCGCAAGCCCTTTAGCGTCGTGCTCTTCGACGAGATTGAGAAGGCGCACCCCGACATCTTCAACTCGCTGTTGCAGGTGCTCGAAGAGGGTCGCCTGACCGACGGTCAGGGTCGCGTGGTCGACTTCAAGAACACGGTCATCATCATGACGACCAACCTCGGCACGAAAGACATCACGGGTGGTCCCGTGGGTTTCACGCTCGAGGGCAACGCCGCGGCGTCGTACTCGGCCATGCGCGCGAAGGTCGTCGAAGAGCTCAAGAAGCACTTCAAGCCCGAGTTCTTGAACCGTGTTGACGAGACGATCGTCTTCCCGCAGCTCAACCAAGACGAGCTGCTGCAGATCGTTGACCTCTTCGTCAAGCGACTGCGCGAGCGCCTGCTCGACCGCGACATGACGATTGAGGTCAGCGACTCGGCCAAGGCGCAGCTGATCAAGGTCGGCTGGGATCCCACGCTCGGTGCGCGCCCGTTGCGGCGAGCCGTGCAGCACGAGATCGAAGACGCCTTGAGCGAGCGCATCTTGCACGGTGAGCTGAACGCGGGCGACCACATCGCGGTCGACTTCGTTGACGGTGCGTTTACGTTCGCCACGACGCGCAAAGAGCTTGCGGCCGTCGAGGCCGGCGCAGGAGCGTCGGCCGAACTTCCGCCCGTCGAGTAACGCGCGTCGAGCATCCGTCGACGGATGCCCGCACCCCGTCAGCGCCCCGGCCCGACACACGGCCGGGGCGCTTCGGCGTTCGCGTCGGCTCTAGGCTGGCACCGTGACGAGCAACGGGTTTAGCGTGCGGCGGGCGCGCACGGCCGATGTGCGCGCGATCAAGCAGCTTGTCGAGCCACTCGTGCAGCAGGGCATCTTGCTCGGCAAAGAACTCGTGGTCTTCTTCGAGTCGCTGCAAGAGTTTCGCGTGGCCGTCGATGATGCGACGGGCGAGGTGATTGGCTGCGGCGCCGTGCACGTGATTTGGGAAGACCTCGGCGAGATTCGCACGCTCGCCGCGAGTGATGCCTGGCGCGGCCGTGGCGTGGGCCACGCCCTGCTCTCGAGTCTCGAAGATGATGCGCGCGAGCTTGGCCTTCAACGCCTGTTCTGCCTGACGTTTGAGGTCGAGTTCTTCGGCCGCCACGGCTTCGAGCCCGTCGATGAGCAACTGCTCATCGACCCCGAGGTCTATGCCGAACTCGTGCGCTCGCCCGACGAAGGCGTCGCTGAGTTTCTTGACCTCTCGCGGGTCAAGCCGAACACCCTCGGCAATACGCGACTGTTGAAGGTGCTATGACCGAGAGTCACGCGTCGCGTGAGCGGCCGATCGTCGCCGAGATTCAGGCCCTGCGTGCGGTCGCGGTCGTTCTCGTGGTGGTGTTTCACCTGCGTCCCTCGTGGCTCGTCGGCGGTTTCATCGGCGTTGACGTGTTCTTCGTCATTTCGGGCTACCTCATCACTCGCCACCTGATTGACGAGGCCGTTGAGACCGGTCGGGTGGCGCTCGCACGATTCTGGGCGCGGCGGGCTCGGCGCCTGTTGCCCGCCTCGCTCCTCGTTCTCATCGTCACGGCAGCGGCGACGCTGGCCCTACTGCCCTCAAGCGAGTGGGCGCGCGCGTTGCGGGGCGTCGTCGCGAGCGCGCTCTACGTGCAGAACTGGGCATTGGCGGCGGATGCGGCCGACTACTTCGCCATCGGGCAGGCCGCGTCGCCCGTGCAGCACTACTGGTCACTGTCGGTTGAAGAGCAGTTCTACCTCGTCTGGCCGGTTGTGATCATCGCGATGATCGCTCTGAGTCGCCTGCTGCGGAGGCCGGGCGTGCTCGCCACGATCACTACAGGGCTCGTCGTGATCGTCGTGGCCTCATTCGCCGCCTCGGTCATCGCGGCCATCGAGCAGCCGCAGGGCGCCTATTTCTTCACGCACGTTCGGGCGTGGGAGTTTGGGCTCGGGGGTCTCGCGGCGATCGGGTTGCGTCGTGGGGGCCTGCAGGGGTGGAGTGACGGCGCTCGGGCATCCCTCGCCTGGGCCGGATGGATCGGCATTGTGGTGTCGGCCCTTCTCATTCCGCAGTCGGCCGCCTTTCCGGGGTTCGTGGCGCTAGCCCCCGTTGCCAGCACGCTCATGGTGATTGCCGCCGGGCCGTCACGCGGATGGTGGTCGCCGAGCCGGTGGGCCGGGCTCACCCCAGTGACGCGGGTGGGGGATTGGTCGTACTCCATCTACCTCTGGCACTGGCCGGTCATCATCATCGGCGGCGCGGTGGTGGGGGCTCCCCTGCCGATCGCCGCGGCTGCCGCGGCGGTTGTTCTGACGCTCGCGCTCTCTGCGCTGACCTATCGGTTCGTCGAGAACCCTGTTCTCACCGCGCCGGTGCTCACCGAGGCGCGGCCGCGTCGCACCGCGGCCGCCGCTCTCACCGCAACGGCGCTCGTGATTATTGTTCCTCTGGGCGGGCTCGTCGGGCTTTCTAGCCTGGCGGGCGAGGGCGATGAACGCACACAGCAGGGCATTGCATCGGGTGACCCGTGTTTCGGAGCTGCGTCGATTGACGCTCTCGTTGACTGCTCCGAGGCGAACGCGGGGCCGTTCGTTCCCGACCTTGCGGCCGTCGAGCAGAGTGTGCCCCCGTACGTTGAGAACGGATGTCGCAACAAGCCTCCCGCGCGAGCGTTCGAGCAATGCACGTTCGGCCCAGCTGACGCGCCGTTCCGAATCCTGCTTGTCGGTGATTCGCATGCGGGCCAATGGGAACCCGCCGTGCAACAACTGGCACAGGAGCGCGGGTGGTCGTACACCACCGTCGTTCGCGTCAAGTGCCCTTGGAGTACCGCACCGAAGCGTGACGAATCTGCCGAGGTGGCTGAACGGTGCGGAGAGCATATCGATCGGCTCACTCGTGCTCTGGATCAGAGCGAGTCATTTGACTTGATCATCACCTCGTGGTTTGTGCGTACTCCGAACGCGGGAATCGGCGATGAGATCGTCCCCGGCTTCCGGACGGCCTGGGCGCCGAGTCTGGAACGGGGCACCCCCATCGTGGTGATTCGAGACACCCCGGCCATCGGGGACGATGCCCTTTCTTGCCTTGCGTCGAACCGCGATGATGTCGACGTCTGCGCGATCAATCGCAGCACGGCGCTCGAGGCCACCGACCAGGCAGTCGTCGCCGCTGATGGACTCGACGGAGTCGCCGTTCTTGACCTGACCCGCTACTTCTGCGACGCCGAGGTCTGCCCCCTCGTGATCGGCGGAGTCGTCGTCTACCGCGACGGCAACCACGTGACCGACGCCTACATGCAGACGCTCGCACCGGCTTTCGCGCGCGAACTCGAGCAGGCTGGCGTGCTGCCGTCGCGCTGAGCGCGGGCCGGGGATACGGGCACACGCCGAGCGAGCATCCAGCCGTGACGGCGAACCGGGCCTACCCTGGCGACATGTCGACGATCCGTAATCCCGTCGGGCCGCTGCCGCCGCAGGTCTATTGGCGGCGACGGATCGTCGTGGGCATTGTTGCTCTTGCCGTCATCGTGATCATCGTGCTCATCATCGTGCGGCCCGGCGCGACTGAGCCGGCCGACCAGCCCACGCCCGAGCCCACCACGAGCGCCTCGGGCGAACCCGGCGCGAGCGGCGGAGAGGCAGCCGATGGCGAGATCGAGGCCTGCACGGCATCGCAAGTGACCGTCACGCCCGTGACCGACGCCTCGTCATACCCGGCCGAGCAACAGCCACTGCTCTCGCTCACGCTGCTCAACACCGGCACGACCGCGTGCACGATTGAGGCGGGCAGCGATGTGCAGAGCTACGTCATTACGTCGGGTAGCGACCGCATTTGGGCGTCGACTGACTGCCAAGAGCCCGGTGTCGCAGCCGAGGTCACGCTCGAGCCCGGCGAGCCGCTCTCGACCACGCCGTTTGCGTGGAGCCGCACGCGCTCAAGCGCCGACGACTGCGCCGCCGATCGCGATCCTGTCATCGCGGGCGGCGCAACCTACCGGCTCAGCGTGAGCGTCGGGGAGTTCACGAGCGCAGAGGACCGCCCGTTTATCCTCAACTGAGGCTCGTTCTCGCGGCGTAGGCTGTTCGGGATGCCCACCAACAGCCCGAAGAAACGACCTGGTTCGTCGCAACCGCGCCGCAGCGCCTCCGGCCACCTCGCGCCCCTGCCTCCCTCGAAGCTTCCGCCCGAGCAACGACTGGATGCTGCCCTCGAGCGCCAAGACGCCGCCGCCGTGGCGTTCGCTCTGCGCAACGACCACGTAATCGTGCCGCTGCTCGTGGTCGACGGCCCGGCTCAAGTGCGGGTGTTTCGGCGGGGCGAGGCCGACAAGTACATGCTGCTGCTCTTCTCGAGCCCGCAGACCTATATCGCGATGGTTCCCGATGAGCCCGAGCACCGCGTGCTGCCGTACGACCGCGCGACGCTCACCGAGTTTCTTGAGCAAAACATCGGCGTGCTCGAGGGCATCTGGTTCGACGTCGCGGGCCCGCACGCGATGCAGGCTGACCCGCACGACGTGCTCGAGGCGCTGCAGCTTGATTCCGACTAGTCGACGCCGCGTTTGGTCGCTCGCGTCACGTTTGTCTGCGAAAGTTCGTGCCCAAGCGTGACGCTTGGCCCCAAACGCGAGCGCCTAGAACTCGGGCACGTCGAGCTTCTCGTCGTGCGCACTCGCGAACGCGAGACGCACGGCCTCGCGCAGGTGCACCGCCGAGGCGTCGATCACCGTGGTGTAGCCGAGGCGCGCGCCTTCGGCTGCTCGCTGCGGGGCGCCCGAGACTGCCCGGATTTCGCCGGCAAGACTGATTTCTCCGATGGCGGCGAGGTGAGCATCCAGAGCCTTCTCGCGACGCGCGCTTGCAACGGCCAGCGCGATCGCAAGGTCGGCGGCGGGCTCGGTCAGCCGGATGCCGCCGACCGTTGAGACGTAGACGTCGAACCCTGAGAGCGGCATTCCGCAGCGGCGCTCGAGCACGGCGAGCAGCATGGCGACGCGTGACGAGTCGACGCCGTTGACGACACGACGCGGTTGCGGGGCGTTGGAGGCGACGATGAGCGCTTGCACTTCAACGGGCAGGGCGCGGCGGCCCTCCATGGCGATCGCGATGCACGTACCGCTCACGGGTGTCGTCGAGCCCGAGCGGAACAGAATCGAGGGGTCAGCGACCTCAGCGATGCCGTCGCCCGTCATCTCGAAGCAGCCGACTTCGTCGGTGGGGCCGAAGCGGTTCTTGAGCGCGCGCACGAAGCGCAGTGCCGTTTGGCGGTCACCCTCGAACTGGCACACGACGTCAACGAGGTGTTCGAGCAGCCGCGGCCCCGCGATCGTGCCGTCTTTCGTGACGTGGCCGACGAGCACAACGGGGATGTCGCGGTCTTTCGCGACGCGGATGAGCGTGGCCGCGACCTCCCGCACCTGTGAGACCCCGCCCGCGAGCCCGTCGACGAGCGACGACGCCACGGTCTGCACCGAGTCAACGATCACGAGGGCAGGCTGCACTTCGTCGATCTGGCCCAGAATCGTCGCGAGGTCGGTCTCTGATGCGAGGTAGAGCTCGGGCGTGAGGGCACCGGTTCGGCCGGCCCGCAAGCGCACTTGCGCCACTGACTCTTCGGCGCTCACGTAGAGCACCCGCTGACCGAGCTTGGCGGCGCGCGCGGCGACCTCGAGCAACAGAGTCGACTTGCCCACCCCTGGCTCGCCCGACAAGAGAATGGCGGCGCCGGGCACAATGCCTCCGCCGAGCACACGGTCGAATTCGGCGATACCCGTGGGGGTGTGACTCTCGCCCCTCGGTTCGATCGAGGTGATCGGGCGCGCGGCCCGACCGTCGGCAACTCGAGCCGGCGCGGTGTGCCGCGTCGGCGCATCCTTTTCGATGACGGTGCCCCACTGCTGGCACTCGCCGCACCGGCCGGCCCACTTCAGGGTCGTCCAGCCGCACTCGGTGCAGACGAAGTTCGCGGTGGGCTTGGCCATGATGGCTTCAGGATACGACCCAGCACCGACCCTGACGGTGCGCGATCAGTCGGTCGGAAGCTGCCGCTCGATCGGGACGGTGCGCTCGACGACAACGTCGCCCGTGTGCGTCGTCGTCACGGTCTCGATCAGCACAATCTCGACTTCGTGCTCGGCGATCGGATTGTGGCGCAGACCCCGTGGCACGACAAAGAAGTCGCCAGGCGTGAGCACCACCTCATCGAGGCCCTCTAGCTGAATGCGCAATCGCCCCGAGATGACCCAGAAGAGCTCGTCTTCGTGCTCGTGGGCGTGCCACACGAACTCGCCGAGCAACTTCGCGACCTTCACATACTGATCGTTGACCTGACCGATGATGCGAGGGGTCCAGTGCTCGGTGACCTTCGCGAGCTCGGCGGTGATCGTGACCTTGTCCATCATGCGCACAGTCTTCCAGTTCGCCCGGGCACCCCTGGTTCGCCCCACTCTCCCGCCTGTACTAAACTCTTCCGCGGTGACGTGTCCGAGCGGCCGAAGGTGCAACTCTCGAAAAGTTGTGTGGGTGTTGAGCCCACCGTGGGTTCAAATCCCACCGTCACCGCCAGTTTTGTAATTCGCTTCTCAGAAGCCCTCGAACCGTTACGGTCGAGGGCTTCTGTGGTCTCTGTGGCTGCGGCATAAGCCGTCATGTACGCGAGACGATCATTGTCAGCGGGCACTCGGGTGTTCTCCGGCCGCGAGCCGTTACCGTGAGCCGGTGATCGCCCGCCTTGTGCACATCTCTCGACCCTTGCTCTGGGTCAACACGGTCGGGTCGACGGTCGTCGGCCTGTGGCTCACGGGCGACCTGTGGCGGTGGGAGGTGGTGCCGCTGCTGCTCTGGGCGACGCTGCCTTTCAACCTGCTGATCTACGGCGTCAATGACATTTTCGATCAAGACACCGATGCTCAAAACGTCCGCAAGGGCGGCTTCGAGGGGGCGCGCATCACGCGATCCGAGACTCGGGGCATCGCCCTCGCGATCGTGTTGCTGAATCTGCCGTTCGTCGTCTACTTCGCACTCACGATGCCGACGGATGCCCTGGCCTGGGTCGTGGCGTACATCCTCCTTTTCGTGTTCTACTCCGCCCCGCCGCTGCGCTTCAAGGCGCGCGTGGCCTTCGACGCCATGAGTAATGCGGCGTACGCGTTCCCACTCGTGTTCGTTCCCCTTGCTCTCGGCGAAGAGCCAGTCTGGGCCGCCGCTCTCGCCTTGATGGCGTGGAGTGTTGCGAAGCACACGTATGACGCGATCCAAGACATCGAGGAAGACCGAGAGGTCGGGATTCGCACGACCGCCGTGGCGTTTGGGGTGCGCGGTGCGCTGCTGTGGAGTTCCGTCTGGTGGACACTGTCGACGATCGGCTTCGCTCTCATCAGCTGGCCGGTAGCGCTGGTGAACGCGCTCATCGCGGGGTGGCTCGTCGCGTACCTCTGGCGTGACCGCACGACGGCACGGGCCCGTTGGCTGTACCGTTGCTCGATCATGTTCCCGTACGTAGCCGGATCTGTTGCCGGCTCCCACCTCGTCGCGGCGATCGTGCTCGGCAGCTATTCATGATGAGCACACGGCCGACGACGCCGCGGCGCATTGTGGTGTTGGGCGCTGGCATCGGCGGCCTGGCGGCGGCGGCACTGCTCGCCCGCGCCGGGCACATCGTGACCGTGCTGGAAGGCACAGACTGGGTTGGCGGCAAGAGCCGGCGGATTCAGATCGATGGTCAGCGTGTCGATACCGGGCCCGCACTCGTGACCTTTCCGGGTGTGTGGCACGAGCTGCTCGCACGCTACGACGAGCTGGGTGTTCGAGCATCCGGCCCCGGCACACCGCTCGCCCCAGAGACGGCCGAATCGATCGCCAACCTGACCCTGCAGCGCCTGCCCGAGATCGGGCGCTACTTCTCCGGTGACGTCGAGGTTGATCTACCGGTGCCCGTGGGCCACCCGTGGCACGAGGCCTGGGTCCGCTTTGAGCGCGAGCACGGCGGCCTGGGCCCGCAGGTGACGAGCATGCTGACTGCGCACCCCGCTGACATGTCATCGCTGCCGGCCGTTGGCGCGGTGTTCCGCCGCTACGGAGCGCGACTGACGACCCGTGCCTACCTCGACGGGCTGACCTGGATGCCCCCGGGTTTGCGCGAGGTCATTGCGATCCACACTCTCAACGCGGGAGTCTCGCCCAACCGCACCCTTGCGCTCTATGCGAGCATGCCGGCGATGATGGCGCGCGACGGCGTATGGGTTCCCGAGGGGGGTGTCAACGAGATTCCCCTCGCCCTGCACCGGCTCGCGACCGGCGCCGGGGCGGAGGTGCGGCTCGGCGAGCCGGTTACTGCCGTCGAGAGAGGGCTCGTGACGACGAGCGCCGCCGTCTACCGGGCCGACGTCGTTGTGAGTGGACTTGACGCGGGTGTCCTTGACGGGTTGCTGGGCAAGCGGCGGGCGCGGCCGCACGCGCTGTCGTGCTCGGGCATTGCGATCTACGCGGCACTCGAGCATCCGTTGCCCGACGGCACGGTCACGCACTCCGTCGTGATGCCCGATGATCCGGCCGCATTGCATCGCAGCCTCGATGCGGGCGAGCTGCCCGAGCAGACCATGGCGTTCGTCAACTACTACCGACCTCACGAGGTCTACCCCAATGAGCGGGCAACGGTCGCGGTGCTGCTCACGGCACCGGCCGATGGGCAGCACTACGACCTCAGCCACCCGTGGGTGCAGGGAGAGATTGCGCGCGTGAGTGCCGCCGTCGGGCTTGATCGACCGATCAGCGAGTTGTTCAGCGAGCACGTCGTGCTCGACCCGCAGTACTTCTCAGGCTGGGGAGCTACCGGCGGTGCCCTCTATGGCGAGACGAACCCGTTCTGGCGCAGCGGCCCTTTCCACCGCCCGGGGTACTCGAGCCTGCGACGGCCCTGGCTCTGGCGGGTCGGCGCCTCGGTTCATCCCGGTGGCGGTATCCCCGCGGTGCTCGGCGGTGCCATGATCTCTGCGCGATCACTCGTGCGCCGGCTGGATGCTCGCTGACGGCCCCCGTCGGCACCAGGCCACCCGCCCGTTCTCGACCACAGGTCAACCGTGCGGATCAGGTCTTGTGCGTACGAATGCGTCGCGGGTTTAGGCAAGGCGGATGAAGTCGGCGGAGATCGACTGGGCTGTCGCACCGTCGACGCCCGCGGTCGCCGCAAACTCGGGCCACGAGTCGAGCGCATCGGCGATTGACCGCAGCGCGACCTTCGCGCCGGGCACGGCGAATCGATCGGCGACAGCGAGGAGGTCAGCACGGCCGATCTCTGAGAACTTTCCGTTCACGCTCATGAGGTGCTGGCGCAGCCACACGTTGGTGGCGTCGCGGGCGTAGGTGACGTCGTACGCGGGCGACAGTTGCCACTCGCCACCGGGGCGGAGCGCGAAGGCGTGGTTCTTGCTGTGGTCGTCGTGGTTGGCCGCCGCAACATTGAAGGCCATGCGCATGAAGAGCTGCGTGCGGGCCACATCGTCGAGGCCGAGTGCCGCAGCAGCGGTGAACAACTGGGCATAGTCATTGGTGCCGCGCAGGTTGAAGTCAACGGCATTGATTCCGCACAGCGACTGCAGGTGTACTTTGCCGTTGGGCTCGCGATCAAACCTGCGAGTGAGAAAGTGGCTACGGCCGTTTTCGTGCAAGAGCCGCGTCTCGGGCATCTCGACGCCGGCGGCGCGGGCCATGAGTGAGTAGGCGTATTCGATGCGGGTGTACTGCTGCGATTCACCGAGCTGATGGTCAACGCCCAGGCCGTCGAACTTCAGCAGCCAGGCCTGTTCGCCGTTGGTGGGCATCGTGTGCCCCGGCCGAATCTCGTGGGTTGTCTCGTGGATGTTCACGACAGCCTTCGCGCGCGCCCCACCCGCGCTCGTGCCGACCGAAATGATCTGATTCAGGGCGTCGGCGCT
The DNA here is from genome assembly GCA_943371805.1 of Pseudomonas synxantha. Classification (GTDB taxonomy): domain Bacteria; phylum Actinomycetota; class Actinomycetes; order Actinomycetales; family Microbacteriaceae; genus Microcella. The sequence goes on from CALRWH020000002.1 coordinate 34,177, forward strand.
GTGGCCGTCGTCGGAGAGCGTGCCGGCAACGACCGACCGAGCTGTCTCGATGAGCGTCGCGAGATCGAGAGCCGTTGGAGTCGGAGCGTTCGGGCTACGGTCGGGAACGAATTCGAGGGCCCCCATTCCGCGACTGCCCAGGTAGGCGAGCCGATCGAGCGGAGTGATCTGACCGCGGTCGACACCCTGCTCAGCGAGCCACGCCTCGACGATGCTGTTTCCGAACCGGTCGGGCAGCGCATCCGCGATCATGGGCGGAAGGCCGTAGAACGTCTCTCGGTTCAGGCCTGCGAAGGTGAACACCGAGGTGCGGCTCGTCGTCGGCATGAGTAGCGGGCTCAGTTCGACGCCCAAACGTTTCCAGCCGGGGGTGTACTGAAATCCGAATCCGCCGCGCACGGCGCTCACGGCGCCGACCGACTGGCCCCAGATGCGTACCTCGACGGCCGTAACAGGCTCGTAGGCCACGCGACTCACCGACCCGGCTTGCGGAAGCGCTGAGGTGCAGCAGCGGTTCGCCGGGTTGCCGCCAGAACCTCGAGCGGGGTGGGCCCGTCGGGCGGCATGATGCCGTCGAGAGCATCCGTTCGATCGAGGGCGCGCAGCACCGCCAAGAGTGTTTGCAGGCGGCTGCCTTTGCCGCGTTCGAGGGACTGCACGGCCGAGCGAGAAACGTTGGCCCGCACCGCGAGCTCGAGCTGGTCGAGCTCAGCCTCGAGTCGTAGGCGCCGGATTGCCGTGCCGATCTGCAGCTCCCACTCATCCAGAGTGGCAAATGTGCTTGTAATTTCACTCATTACCGGAATTATCGCCTATAAAGCATGGAATACCAAACATGATTGACGTTCTGCCGCCGTTGCGGTCATCCAGAGAGCTCGTGCACGCGCCGCCCGGTAAGCTGTTGGGGTCAAGGGGAGTATTCCTTCGAAGTCGACTCGTCAGTACGAACACGCAATCGTGTTCCGGGCGGCTTGGCCCTGTTCGCTGGGCTGGAAGAGACCTTGGTCTTTTTTCGTTGACCAAGGAGCACCCATGGGTGTCACACCCCTCATCTGGATCATCACTATCGCGGTCACGATCGCGTTCTTCATCTGGGAGTTCTACGCCCACGTGCGAACCCCGCACGAGCCCACGATCGGCGAAGCGGCGAAGTGGTCGGTGTTCTACATCACGCTCGCGTTGATCTTCGGTGTGGGCATCGGAGTGGTGTCGGGGTGGCAGTTCGGTGGTGAATACTTCGCCGGATACCTGACGGAGAAAGCGCTGTCGGTCGACAACGTCTTCGTCTTTTTGCTCATCATGACCGCTTTCGCGGTGCCCAAGATGTATCAGCAGAAGGTGCTCCTGATCGGCATCGCGATCGCCCTCATCATGCGGGGAATCTTCATTGCCGTCGGCGCGACGCTCATCTCCAACTTCTCGTGGATCTTCTACATCTTTGGTGCCCTGTTGCTCGTACTCGCGTATCGCCAGGCATTCGCCTCACACGAGACTGACCCGCAGAACATCGGCATCGTCAAGTTTGCCCGCCGGCACCTGCCGTTCGTTGACAAGTATCACGGGGACAAGCTCTCGGTGAAGATCGACGGCAAGCGGTTCTTCACCCCCATGCTGCTCGTGATCGTGGCCATTGGCTTTGTCGACCTCATCTTTGCGGTCGACTCGATCCCCGCGATCTACGGCTTGACCGAAGAGGCCTACATCGTCTTCACGGCCAACGCTTTCGCGCTCATGGGTCTGCGCCAGCTCTACTTCTTGATTGGCGGACTGCTCGAACGACTCATCTACCTCGCCCAGGGGCTCGCCGTCATTCTCGCGTTCATCGGCCTCAAGCTCATCTCGCACGCCCTCAAGATCAATGAGTTGCCCTTCATCAACGGCGGCGAGCCGGTCAAGTGGGTTCCCGAGATTCCCATCTGGTTCTCACTCGGTTTCATCGCCACGACGATCACTTTTGCGACGGTGCTGAGCCTGTGGAAGACGCGCAGAAACGCCCTCATGGCGGATGCCGCTGCCGAGAGCGCCGCGAACGAGACGAGCGACAAGCACTAAGGCTCGAGGCCTGCCCCGCTGGTGTCTCTCATCGTGGGGCGGGCCTCGTTAGCTCCAGTGCGGGTAGTGCGCCTCGACCACGTTGGGGTGTGAGCGCACGCGGCTCTTGAGCCAGTTCACGCCGAACACGGGGTGCAGCGGATTGCTGGGGTCGCGGGTCACGCCCGCGGCCTCAGCGGCCAGCGCGGCGGGCAAGTCAATCGTCGGAATCTCGGCATCGAGCGCGGGCCCGAAGAAAAACGGCACCGAGATGCGCTCGTCACCCGCAGCGGGTGACTGCACGCGATGCAAGGTTGCCTTGAGGTAGCCGTTCGTCGCGATCTCGAGCAGCTCACCAATGTTGACGACGAAGGCGCCCGGCACCGGCGGGGCGTCGATCCACTCGCCGTCTTTCTCCACCTGCAGGCCGCCCTTGCCGTCTTCGACGTAGAGCAGCGTGAGCACGCCGAGGTCTTTGTGGGCGCCAACGCCCTGCGTGCCTTCGGTGCGCTCACGCCCCGGGTAGCGCGCAATCTTGAGGTGCGGTGACGCGTTGCCGGCGAAGGCCGCGTCGAAGGTGTCGGCGGGCGCCCCGAGCGCCTCGGCCCACGACCGCAGCAGGGTCACGCTGATAGCGCCGAGGTGGTCCATCCAGTCGACGGTGACGTCTCGCAGCGCCGGCAACTCGGCGGGCCAGAGGTTGGGGCCCTCGAGCGCCCAGAAGTCGGGCACTGTGGGACCGAGCGGCACAGCATCCCGCTCAGCGCCAATGTCGATCTGTTCGCGCCAGTCGGTGGCGCCTTGCGTCAGCTCGCCGCCCATGCGGGTGTAGCCGCGAAAGTGCGGGCTGTGCGTGTTTTCGATCGCGAGCTTCGCCTCGACGGGCAGCGCGAAGAACGCGCGCGCCGTGGCCATCATGCGGTCGAAGAACTCGGGCGGCAGGCCGTGGCCCACGAGGTAGAAGAAGCCGATCTCGTGCGTCGCGCGGCGCAGCTCGTCGCGAAAGCGAGCGGCGTCGTCGGCAGAGCCCGAGAGAAGCGAGAGGTCGAGGATGGGAAGCGTGCGCATGAGGGTTGTCCTGATCGTCTGATGGCGGTTGTCGAGGTGGGCGCGAAGAAGGCGCACCGGGGAACTAGTTCGCAGAAAGAACTAGCGACAACAGCAACAACAGAACAGCGCGGTCATGATGCCACGACCATAGCAAATCTCTTCACCGATCAAAACTCGAGATCGCGGGGGCGCTTGATCACTCAGCGCGCGCTCCACGATCGTCGAGACGGCGCACCGCCAGTGCACAGCAACGAGGTCTACGGTCGAACAATGACGACGCTGACGGATGCCCCACTCACGATGCTCGACGGCCGCGCAACCTCATTCGCCGAGTTTGCCGGCCAGGTCGTTCTCGTGGTCAATGTTGCATCCCGCTGTGGGCTTGCACCGCAATACGCGGCGCTCGAGGCACTGCAAAAGACCTACGGCGACCGCGGATTCACCGTGCTCGGCGTCCCCTCGAACCAGTTCTTACAAGAGCTGTCGAGCGAAGAGAAGATCGCCGAATACTGCAGCACGACGTGGGGCGTGACCTTTCCGATGACCGAGAAAGCCAAGGTCAACGGCAAAAAGCGTCACCCGCTCTATGTTGAGCTTGTTCAGGCTCCCGACGAGCATGGTGTGGCCGGGCCCGTCACGTGGAACTTCGAGAAGTTCCTCGTCTTGCCGAGCGGCGAGGTGCATCGATTCCGCCCGAACATCAAGCCTGACGCGCCCGAAATCGTGGCGCTCATTGAGGCGAATCTGCCGCACTAGTCGAGCGCTAGACCTCGATTGCGCCGCCGCGCTCAGCCAGGTAGCGACGCAGGCTCAGGTCGGGTTCGACCTGCTGCCGGGCTCGGTAGGTGGCGAAGTCGAGCTGGGCGCGCAGGCTCTCGCCGCCGCGCATCCGTTCGGCCTGCGCGAGTTCGACGGACTGAATCTCGCGAGCCGCCTCTGCAACCCGCGCCCACTCGGCCGCCGCGATCACAATGACACCGTCGTCGTCAGCCGCGATCATGTCGTCGGGCGTCACCTCAACACCCTCGAGCCACGCCGTGCGCATCGAGCGGCCGGCGGGCGGAACCCGACGCGGCCCCGGCGGTAGCGGCCCCCGGCTGTGCAGCGGGATGCCCAGCTCAACGATCTGGGTGGTGTCACGGTGCCGACCCCACACAATGAGCCCGGCAAGCCCCGCTTCGCGCGCCTCGAGGGTGACGAGGTCGCCGACGCACGCTTCATCGTCGCGGCCGCCGTTGTCGACCACGAGTACGGCACCATTCGGCGCATCGTCGATCGCTTCGAGAAACACGTCGACGCTGCCGGCGTGCGTCACCGGCATCGCGGGCCCCGCGATCGGGGAGTGCGGAGCGATCGGGCGTAGCGAGCCAGGGCCGAGCCGAAGGGGCAGGCCGAGCCGCACACACGCGTCGGCGAGAGCGGCGGTGGGCAGGGTGGTCTCGTGGGTGGGCATGTCGATTCCCTCCGGTTCAGCAGCGCTTCAGACTGGCACACGACACCGCCAGTGTCAGTCAGCGAGCGCCAAATACTGGTGCGTGTAGGCGATGACCATGCCGCCCTCGCCGACACCGGCGGCGACGCGCTTGACCGATCCCGACCGGACGTCGCCCGCAGCGAATACCCCCGACGCGGTTGTCTCGAGTGCGAACGGCTCGCGGTCTTCTATCCAGGATCCGCTTGATTGTGCGTGCAGCCCGGTGAGGACGAAGCCGTGGTCGTCGCGCGCAATCTCGGGCGGCAACCAGGCTGTTTGGGCGTCGGCGCCGATCATGACGAAGAGAACGGTTGCCACTCGCCGCGCGGTTGTTCCCGTGGACTTATCGAGAATGTCGATGTACTCCAGGTCGTCGGGCCCGTGAAGGCCGACGACCTCTGACCGCGTCTGCACCGTGATCGTGGGGTTCGCTGAGATTTGGTCGATCAGGTAGGTCGACATGCTGGCGGTGAGCGAGTCGCCCCGCACGATAAGCGTGACTGAAGGAGCGTGGCGCGAGAAAAAGAGGGCGGCCTGACCGGCCGAGTTGCCGGCCCCGATGATGAACACGTCCTTGCCGTGCGCGAGACCCGCGTCGCTGCGCGCCGCGCCGTAGTAGACACCGTTGCCGACGAACCGTTCGATGTCGGGGATGCCGACGCGCCGCCACTCCACGCCCGACGTGAGCACCACCACTTTCGCCGAGAGCTCCTCACCGCCGTCGAGCGTGAGCGTGCGAGCCTGCGGGTTCATGTGCTCGACAGACCGCGTGACGACGATTTCAGCACCGAGGCGCAGGGCCTGCCGCATCGCTTTCGCCGCGAGTTCGTCACCCGAGACTCCGAACGGAAACCCCGTGTAGTTCTCGATGCGCGTCGACGTGCCGGCTTGGCCGCCCGGGGCAACGCGTTCGACGACGAGTGTGCTCAACCCCTCGGCGGCGGCGTTTACTGCGGCGGTCAGGCCCGTGGGGCCCCCGCCAACGATGATGACGTCGTACGCGTTGTGCTCGGGAACCACCGCGAGCCCGCCCGCGAGCGCGATCTCGCGCAGCGTGGGGGCGAGTAATCGACCGCCCTCGCGCAACTCGATCACGGGTACATGCTCGCTGCGACGACTGTGATTCTCGGGAGTATCGGTGTCGATCGTCTCGAACCGAATGCGGTTGCGATTGAGGAAGGTGCGAACGTCATGTACGCGCGGGTCGACAAGCGGGCCGATCACCGTCATGTCTGGGGCGGCCGTCTCGGCGGCGATCTCTTTCAGGCCTTCGATGCGGCGCTGGGCTGACGCGCCGACGGTCGCTGCCACCGGGGGCGCCATCGCCGCGAGCGTGAAGAACGTTGCGGCATCCATGCGCAAAACGCGCGATTCGTCGACCGCGCGGTGGCTGGCCGGGAGTGGAGTGCTGAGCATCATGGGCACTTCGCCATAGAGGTCGCCGGGCCTTCGTCGCGCAATCACCCGCTCGACGCCATTGACCTCTTTCGTGAGCTCGGCCGCGCCCGACACCACGATGTAGAGGGCACGCTCGTCGCCCTCGCGCGCCGCATATTCTCCGGGCTGAAGGTAGATGTCTTCGACCGCACCCGCCACGAATGCCAATTGCTCGTCGGTGAGGTCAGAGAACAACGAGATGGTGGTCAATTCACCGACGGTAATCACGGCGGCCCTTCGTTCACAACGGGTGTCGTCGGTGTGATGCTAATGCCCCGCCGAGCCCACGCGCGGGCCATCAGAACCCGCGTTTACGCGGTCACGATGCCCGGCCTGACTCGAGCCAGTGACGAGCAACCTCGAGTTCCGACGCATCGATGCCGTGCCCGCCCGGGCGTGTGTGCCGGGTGACGGATGCTCCGTGCGCGATCGCCGTGCGCTCGAGCACGTCGACACTCCCAGCGGGGGCCATCGGGTCAGAGCTGCCGTTGAGCAGCAGTAGCTCGACCCCGGTCAGGTCGCCGATCGGGTCACGGTCGCCGAACGGGTACATGCCCGAGAGGGCCACGACGTGGGTGAGGACGCCCGGGTGCAGCAGGGCAGTGGCCAGGGCGATGTTGGCACCGTTGCTAAAGCCGACGGCCGTGAGCGGGGCATCCGTCGGCGCATACTCTTCGCGCGCCGCGGTGATGAACGCGGCCAGTTCGCCGGCCCGAGCAATGACGTCGTCGACGTCGAAGACGCCCTCGCGCAGTCGACGGAACCAGCGATTGGCGCCCGCTTCGCTCACGCGTCCGCGCGGCGAAAGCACGCTCGACCGGGGGTCGAGGTGCGCCGCGAGCGCAGTGATCTCGCGCTCGTCGCCGCCCGTGCCATGCAGGGTCAGCAGCACCGGGGCACCCGGTTCACCGGCGGTGAACTGGTGCGGCCACGCACCGAGGTCAGCCGGGGGAAGCGCGCTCATGCTGCGACCTCGGGGTTGTTCTCGTCGGGCACGCGAATCGGAATCACGGCGTGCTCGATCTGCTCCCGCGAGGGTTCGAGCCACGGCGGCAACTTGAGTGAGCGGCCCAGTTCGAGCAACGGCTCGTCGATGTCGAAACCGGGGGTGTCGGTCGCGATCTCGAAGAGCACACCACCCGGCTCGCGAAAGTAGATGCTCGTGAAGTACTGCCGGTCGAGAATCTGCGTGACCTGGTGGCCGCGCGAGGCAAGCTCGTCGCGCCACTGCTGTTGCGTCGCCTGGTCGGGTACGCGAAACGCGATGTGGTGCACGGTGCCGCCGGCCGTGAGGCCCACGGGGGCAAGGCTCGAAGCGTGCACGTCGACGAGGGCGCCGGGCATGCCGTTACCCGCGGCGAGGCGCGTGCGGTTGCCCTGTTCGTCGACGATGCGCATGCCCAAGTCATTGACCATGAGCGCAATCGTGCGCTCGGCATCGCGAACCGTCAGCACGCTCGAGTGCTGCCCACGGATGGCGTACTCGGCGGGCACGCTCGCCGAATCCCAGGGGTCTCGCGGGTCACTTTCATTCGTCGCGACGAGTTCGATCTGCAGGCCGTCGGGGTCGTGCACGAGCAAGCGTTCTTCGCTCGAGCTTGGTGAGGTGATACGGGCCTGAGCCCCGACCGCGGCGAAGTGGTCGACCCACCAGCCGAGCGATCCCGCGGGCACCGAAAACGCCGTCGAGGTCGACTGGCCGGCACCGATGCGACCGGGCTGAATGCCGCGCCACGGAAAGAAGGTCATGAGCGTGCCCGGTCGGCCCGCCTCGTCGCCGTAGTAGAGGTGATAGGTGCCCGGGTCGTCGAAGTTCACCGTCTTCTTGACCAGTCGAAGCCCGAGGCCGGTGATGTAGAAGTCGATGTTCTTCTGCGGGTCACTGGCGATCGCCGTGACGTGGTGCAGGCCCTGCGGGGTTGCGGTCATGCTCGATTCTCCTTCGTGAGGTCGGTCGATTATATCTATGCAAACGCATAAACATGCGTGAGCTATTCCCGCATCGGCACTCACTCAGGCTCTCGGCCTACCGTGGGCTCATGCGTTCATCGCTCCGCCAGTTGCTGCGCCGCCCCGCGCCGCCCGCGGAGTACTGCGCGACCATCGTCGTCATGAGCGCCGTGACAAAGCTGGATGCTCTCGCCATCGTCGCTCTCGCCGTCGACCGCCCCGTCGAGCGGCAGCGCACCATGCGCCCTTTTGTTCCTCTTGATGGCGAGGGGTACCAGAGCGGTGCGTGGGTTGAGATCGAGATTCCCAAGTTTGGCGAGCCGCCACCCTTGGCGATTGACGTGTACTCGTCGATCAGCGATGACCACGCGCGGTTGCAGGCCCTGACGCTCATGGCGTGCCTTGAGCAGTACACCGGCTGGGGCATCCGCCCCGATTTCACGGTGTAAAGCGTCGGTGCCTCTGGTGCCGGGTGCCTCGCGCCCATAGCATCTCGAGAGAGACGGCGCCCGAAGTCGTCCACAGACAGGAGTGACCAATGAAGTTCGAGATCGTCAAGGGCAAGAGCGAGAAGCAGCCCTACTTCTGGCGCATCGTCTCGGCCAATGGCCAAACGCTCGCCGTGAGCGAGAACTACGTGGCCAAGTCGTCGGCGAAGAGCGCCGTCGAGTCGGTCATGAAGGCCGCGGGCGGCGCCACGGTCGTTGACCTGACCTAAGCCCCTTAGGGCAGCAGCCGGGTCGGTCCGCGGAACAGGTAGGTCGTCTCGCGGATCGACCCGAGCCCCAGCATGAGCATGAGCACGCGGGCCAAGCCCATGCCAAAGCCGCCGTGCGGCGGCACGCCGTAGCGGAAGAAGTCGAGGTAGAACTCGAGCTCTTCCGGCTCGAGTCCCTTCTCCTTCGCCTGCGCGATGAGCACGTCGACGCGGTGCTCGCGCTGGGCGCCGGTCGAGATCTCGGTGCCGTTGTAGAGCAGGTCGTAGCTGTTCGTGATGCTCGGGTCACCCTCGCGACGCATGTGGTAGAACGGCCGGATCCCCGTGGCGTAGTCGGTCACGAAGACGAAGTCGCTGCCGTGGTTCGCCTTCACCCAGGCGCTCAGGCGGCGCTCGCCCTCGGGGTCGAGGTCGCCGTCGGCACGAGGAATCTCGTAGCCGCCCTCGGCGACGATCTGTCGCGCCTCGGCGAGCGGGATGCGCGGGAACGGCGTCGTCGGAACACTCAGCTCGACGCCGAACGCGGCCTCGATCGCGGCACCGTGCTTCTCGACGACCGCGGTGAACCCGGCCACCAAGAGCTGCTCGTGCATCGCCATGACGTCGTCGTGCGAGTCGATCCAGCTGACCTCGGCGTCAATCGACGTGAACTCGGTGGCGTGACGCGAGGTGAACGAGGGGTCGGCGCGGAAGGCCGGGGCAATCTCAAAGACCTTGCCGAAGCCAGCGGGCTGGGCCATCTGCTTGAAGAACTGCGGGCTCTGAGCGAGGTAGGCCTTCGTCTCGAAGTACTCCATCTCGAAGAGCTCGGCGCGGCTCTCTGAGGCGCTCGCCATGAGCTTGGGCGTGTGAATCTCGATGAAGTCGCGCTCGACCCACCAGCTGCGCAGCGCATGCTCGAACGTGGTCTGAATCTTGAAGATCAGGCTCGCCTCAGGCCGACGCAGGTCGAGGAACCGCCAGTCGAGGCGCTTGTCGAGGCTCGAGTCGTCGGCGATGGGCGTCTCGGGCAGGGCCTCGCTCACGACCTCGAGCGAGGCGATCTTGACCTCGATGCCGCCGAGCTTCACGCGTTCGTCGTGCTTGAGCTCGCCCGTAACGCGCACCATCGTGCCGTGCGCGAGCCCGCCGATGGTCTCGGTGAGGGCGGCGGCAGCGAGTTCGTCGGCCGAGGCGGTCTCATCGAGGTCTCGCGTTGCCGGGTTGACGAGCTGCAGGGCCCCGGACTCATCGCGCAGGATGACGAACTGCACCTTTTTCTGGTCGCGAACGGTCTCGACCCATCCGGCCACCGTTACGGGGCCGTCGGGGAGAGCGGAGAGCTGAGATACCACGGTGCGAGTCACGAGGGTCGAGTCTACCGGCGGGCTGGCGCTCAATCAGGCGAGATCAGGCCGGGCGCCGCTCTCAGCGGTCGCAATGGCACCGAACTCTAGACTGAGCCCATGCCGGCCGACCTCGTTCACCTCGTGCGCCACGGCGAGGTGCACAACCCCGACCACGTGCTCTATGGGCGACTCGAGGGCTTCGGGCTCAGCGACCTCGGGCACCGCATGGCTGCTGCGGCAGTCACGGGTTTGGCGGGGCATCCGGTCACCGCGCTCTATGCCAGCCCGCTGCAACGCGCGCAAGAGTCGGCGGCTCCGTGGGCAGAGGCCTTCGGGCTCGACATTCGCACCGAGCAGCGCATCATCGAGCCGACCAATCGCTTCGAGGGCAAGCGCATGAACCTGCGCACGCTCGCCAACCCGCGCCACTGGCACCTGCTGCGCAACCCGCGTGTGCCCACCTGGGGTGAGCCGTTCGCCGACGTCGCCGCGCGCATGCTTGCGGCTATGGGCGACGCCCGCAATGCCGTTGACGCCGGCGATGTCGTGATGGTCAGCCACCAATTGCCGATCTGGATGGCGCACCGTGCGCTCGCGGGCGAGCCCTTGCACCATGACCCGCGTAAGCGCCGCTGCTCGCTCTCGAGCATCACGACCTTCGCGTTCGTCGATGGCCGCTTCACCGAGGTCGGCTACCAAGAGCGCGGCGCCGCGCTTCTCGCTGACGCGACCGACTTGGGGGCCGTGTGACCACGCGCACCGCTCGCACCGCTCTGGTGGCGATCGCTCTCGTGGGCGCCGCTGTTCTCTCGGGATGCACGGCCAACGACGACCTCGCAGCGCAGTACCGCGAAGGCACGGGCCAGGGCTACATCTCGGGCGACGGCGCCTACACGGTCATCGCCGCTGCCGATCGCGGCGAGCCCATTACGTTCTCGGGCGAGATCGAGTCGGGTGAGACCGTCTCGAGCGATGACTATCGGGGCGACGTACTCGTCGTCAACTTTTGGTACGCCGGATGCCCTCCGTGCCGTCTCGAAGCCCCCGACCTTGAGGCGCTCGCCCAGCAGTTCGCGCCCGATGGCGTGAGCTTTCTCGGCGTCAACATTTACGACCAAGCGCCCACGGCCCTGTCGTTTGCCGAGGAATTCGGGGTGACCTATCCCTCGATTCTCGACGTCAATGACGGCAGCGTTCGGCTTGCGTTCGCCGGTCAAGTCGCGCCCACCGCGGTGCCGACGACTCTCGTGCTCGATCAGCAGGGTCGGGTCGCGGCGCGCATCGCGGGGCTCGTGAGTGAGCCGAGCGTGCTGCGCTCGATGATCACCGACGTGCTCGCCGAAGACTCGTGAGCTCGCTTCTCGGCCCGCTCGCCGCAGCGGCCAACCCCATTGGCGAAATCGTGCTGAGCGGCAATCTCTTGCTCGCTCTGCCGATCGCGCTTGCCGCGGGTTTTCTCGCGTTCGCCTCGCCGTGTGTGCTGCCGCTCGTGCCCGGCTACCTCGCCTACATCGGCGGGGTGACGAGCAGCGCCGAACTCGAGCAGAAACGCGGACGCCTGCTGCTGGGCGTTGCCCTCTTCGTGCTCGGCTTCAGTGTCGTGTTCGTGAGCTTCTCGATCGTGTTTGCCACCGCGGGCCTTCTCTTGCTGCCCTGGATTGACCTCATCACGCGCATCGCGGGCGTCATCGTCATGCTCATGGGCCTCGTGTTCATCGGGCAGGTATCGTTCATGCAGCGCAGTCTCGCGCCGCGCATCCAGGTCGCGACGGGTCTGGGCGGTGCGCCGTTGCTCGGCGTCGTCTTTGGGCTGGGCTGGGCGCCGTGCATTGGACCGACGCTCATCGCCGTCAACGCACTCGTCATTAACGAGGGGGATATCGCGCGGGCCGCGATTATCGGCCTGGCCTACTGCCTCGGGCTTGGCGTGCCTTTCTTGCTCGTAGCCCTCGGCTTTCGCTGGGTGGCGGGAGCGACCGACTGGCTCAAGCGCAACATCCGAATCATCAACATCATTGGCGGTGCTCTGCTCATGCTCATCGGTCTTGCCATGGTCACGGGCCTGTGGCAACAGTTCATCTCGAGCCTCGGGGCGGTGATCGGTGGAACCGTTACGCCCCTCTGACCACTACGACAGCGAGACCCCGGCCTCAACGGGTATCGCGCAGCCGAAGCTCGACGCCGTCGGCTGGCTGCGCTTCGCTTGGCGCCAGCTCACGAGCATGCGTACCGCCCTCGTGCTCTTGCTGTTGCTTGCTGTCGCGGCGATTCCGGGCTCACTTGTACCGCAGCGGTCGGCCGACCCCAACGGCGTCGTGCAGTTTCGCGACAACAACCCCGACCTCTTCGCGGTGCTCGACGCGCTGCAGGTTTTCGACACGTACACCTCGGTGTGGTTCTCGTCGATCTACCTCTTGCTATTCATCTCGCTGATCGGCTGTGTGATTCCGCGTACGCAGCACCACTGGCGCGCGCTGCGTGCCGCGCCCCCCGCCACGCCATCACGCTTGAACAGGCTCGTCGGGCACACCGAGCGACAGGTTCCCGTGGATGCTGCCGCCGCACTCGATGCGGGCGAGCGCGTGCTGCGTCGCGCGGGTTATCGTGTTGCGCGCTATGGCGAATCTCTCAGCGCGGAGCGCGGGTACCTGCGCGAAACCGGCAACCTCGTGTTTCACTTTGCGCTCGTTGGGGTGCTGCTGACGGTGGGGCTTGCCGGTGGCTTCGGCTACAACGGTCAGCGCGTGATCGTGCAAGACCAGACGTTCACCAACCAACTCACGAGCTTTGACTCGTTTAGCCCCGGCCGATTCTTCGACGAGACGCGGCTCGATCCGTTCTCGATTCGCCTCGACGAGTTCGAGGCCGTCTACGACATCAACACCGAGACGGGCGCGCCCGTGCCACTCGACTTCACGGCATCCGTCACGGTCGTCGAGAACGGCGTCGAGCGAGCCGAGCAGATCAAGGTCAACGAGCCACTCTCGATTGGCGGCACGACGAGCTACCTGCTCGGTAACGGCTTCGCACCCTGGATCACGGTCTACAACCCGGAGGGCACCGCGGTCTTTAGTCAACCCGTGCCGTTTTTGCCGCAGACGTCGACGCTCACGAGCCTCGGGGTTGTCAAGGTTCCCGATGGTCTCGAAGAGCAAGTGGGCATGATCGGTTTCTTCTACCCCACGGCGGCCACGCTCGAGTCGGGCGCACTGACCTCGATTTTCCCCGAGCCCGACCTGCCGGTTGTGACCCTCAACGCCTTCACGGGCGACCTGGGCATCAACGAGGGCGTGCCGCGCAACGTCTACTCGCTCAACACCGACGACCTCACGCAGATTACGGGAGGCGAGTCGGGGGTCGAGTCGCTCGTGCTGCCTCTCGGTGAAACGGCTGAGTTGCCCAACGGGCTCGGTTCGGTGGAGTTCACGAGCCTGCCGCGATTCGTGAGCATCGATGTGCACCACGACCCGACGCAAGAGGGCGTGTTCATCTCGTCGGTTCTCGCCCTGCTCGGGCTCTTGATCAGCCTCTTTGTGCCACGTCGTCGGGTTTGGATCTCGGTCGTGCGGTCAGACGACGACGGCGTGACGCTCGAATACGCGGGCCTTGCCCGAGGTGATGACCCCGGTCTCGAGCGTGCGGTCACCGACGTGGCCGATGCCCACGCTGCTGCGCTCGGCGCACCGGCCGCCGCGCGGGTCTAGCCGAGCTTCGCCTCGATCTGCGCGCGCAAGTCGTCAAACGACGCGATCTGCACGAGTTGACCGTCGATGAAGAAGCTCGGCGTGCTCTGCAGGCCGAGACCGATCGCGTCGGCGCGGTCGAGAGCGACGCGGTCGAGGGTGGCAGGGTCGGCAATCACTCGGTCGTACTCGGCGAGGTCAAGGCCGAGCTGATCGGCGAGGTCGCGGAAGGTCGCGGCTTGCGAACCGGCGCCGGCACTCCACTGTTGCTGCGTGGCATAGAGCGCCTCGTACATTTCGACCGTGGCGCCCTGGGCTGCCGCCGCCTCGAAGGCGAGCGCAGCATCCACCGCATGTGGGTGAATGCTCGTCAGCGGAAAGTTGCGCACGATGATGTCGACGCGATCGCCGTACTCGGCCTTGATCTGAGAGACCGCTACGGCGGCCGATGCACAGGCCGGGCACTGGAAGTCGAGGAACTCGACGAGCGTCACTTCGGGCTCGGCCGGGCTCGTCAGGGAGTGCGAGTCGGGGCGTTGCACCTGAGCGTCTCCGCTCGGCGTCGGCTCGGGCAACGCGTCGGTGTTCGGCGACTGCAGCGTGCTCACGAGAATCGCGGCGATCGCGGCGAGAAACAGCACGACGACGCCCACCGCGATGAGCTGCGCGGTGCGCGGAGACATCGGTTTCTTCGGGGACTTCTTCTTCTTGGGCAGAGTGGATACGGGCGACGACGGCGTGCGAGGCATACAGCGAGCGTGCCAGGGATTTCTTGGAGCAGGCAGGGCCGAAGGGCCTGAATCAGCGCGACGATCAGACCTCGCTCTCAGGCGCACGCGCGTAGTCTGAAGGAGCTATGGAGAATTTCGCCGCTCTCTCACTTGTCGCCATTTACTCGGCCATGGGCGTTTACACGCTCTCGTTCATCATGTTCACGCTCGACCTCGCTAAGCGCAGTGCTGCCCGACCCGTGGCGGTCGTGGCCGGGGCGACGGTCACCGAGGCATCCGCATCCGTCGCCGAATCGTCGGGTGCGAGCGTGACGACCGCGGTGCGTTCGGAGGTGGATGCTGCGCCCACCTCGGGCGCCACCCGCTTCCAGCGCATCGCCTTCGCCCTGGCCGTGCTCGGCTGGCTGCTGCACTTCGGGGGTACGGTGTTGCGCGGTCTCGCGGGCGGGCGTGTGCCGTGGGCCAACATGTTCGAGTTTGGACTCACCGCCACGGCCATTGGCATGGGTGTCTTTCTCTTCGCCCAGTTCTGGAAAGACCTGAAGTTTCTCGGGGCCTACATCACGGGCTTCACCCTCTTGTCGCTCGGCATCGTGACGGTCAACTTCTACGTCGATGTGGTGCCGTTGCCGCCGGCACTGCAATCAGCGTGGCTCGTCATTCACGTGTTTGTGGCCTCGCTCGCGACGGGGTTCTTTGCCCTCGGCGCGGGGCTCTCGATCATGCAGCTGCTGAGTTCTCGGCGTGCCGCGCACAAGACCGAAGGGTTGCGTTTTGTTGACACGCTGCCCGGCGCGACGACGCTCGAGTCGCTCGCCTACCGCGTCAACGTCATCGGCTTCGTCTTCTGGACCTTCACGCTCATCGCCGGCGCTATTTGGGCCGAGCGCGCGTGGGGCCGCTACTGGGGCTGGGACACCAAAGAGGTCTGGACCTTCATCATCTGGACGCTCTTCGCGGGCTACATTCACGCCCGTGCGACGCGCGGATGGCGCGGCGACCGTTCGGCGTGGTTGGCGATTGTCGGCTTCTCGGCCGTGATCTTCAACTACACAATCGTCAACCTCTTCTTCAAGGGGCTGCACTCGTACAGCGGGCTCTAGCCCGTACTGAGCACGGTGTAGCTGCGCGTGAGGCGCTCGCGCCACCAGGCGGTGCGCTCGGGGTCGGCGGCGAGCCGCTGCAGGGCATCGGCGTCGACCGGCACGCGGCCGACGGCGATCGTGCCGTCGACGGGACGCAACGGCGCTGCCGTCACGTCATCGGTGAGCAGCGCGGCGGTGCCGAGCCCGCAGTCAAACGGCAGGGCGGGAAGTCGGGCGGCGAGTTCGGCTCCCATCGCGAGCCCAACGCTCGTATCGATGGCGCTCGATACGACGGCCGGCAGCCCCGACTCGGCCACGATCGCGAGCGCGCGGTCGATGCCGCCGAGCGGCGCCACCTTGATCACGAGGAGGTCAGCTGCCTCGGCGCGTGCGACCGCAAGCGGGTCATCCGCCTTGCGCACGCTTTCGTCGGCCGCCACGAGCACATCAATGCGGTGGATGCGCCGCCGCAACTCAGCAAGCTCGGGCACTGTCTCACACGGCTGCTCGACGTACTCGAGGTCGAACTGCTCGAGCGCGCGCACGGCGTGCTCGGCCTCGTCGACCGTCCAGGCGCCGTTCGCGTCGAGGCGGATGCGCCCCGCGGGCCCGAGCAGGCGTCGCGTCTCGCGCACGCGCGCCACGTCATCGGCGAGGGTCTCACCTGGCTCGGCGACCTTGATTTTCACGGTGCGGCACTCGCCAAACCGGCTGAGCACGCTCGCGATCTGATCAAGCGGCACGGCCGGCAGAGTCGCATTGACGGGGATGCTCGCTCTGACTTTCGCCGCCGCCGACTCACGCCAGCCGAAGCCGAGGGCTGCGGCAAGCCACGTGCTGGCCTCAGCATCGGGGTACTCGACGAAAGGGCTGAACTCGCTCCATCCGGCCGGGCCGTCGAGCAGCACGGCCTCGCGGTGGCTCACACCGCGGAATCGCGTCACGAGCGGAACGCGCACTATGTAGGCGCGGGCGAGAACGTCGTCGAGCTCGGGCAGAGCATCCATGCCCCACAGTCTGTCACCGGCGCGCGCGTAGGCTTGCGGCATGGCCGAGCCGTTTGTGTCTGAGACCTTTGACGCCGCACGCTGGGTGGTTGCGCCCGGCTTCGACGACCTGACCGACCTCACGTACCACCTGGACACGAGCGGTCGCATTGCGCGCATCGCGTTCGATCGGCCCGAGGTGCGCAATGCGTTTCGTCCGCACACGGTTGATGAGCTCTATCGGGCGCTCGATGACGCGCGGCAGAACCCTCGCGTCGGCGTCGTGCTGCTGACGGGAAACGGCCCGAGCGCGAAAGACGGCGGCTGGGCGTTTTGCTCGGGCGGCGACCAGCGCATCCGGGGGCGCGGTGGGTATCAGTATGCCGAGGGCGAGACGGCCGACACGGTCGACCCGGCTCGCGCATCGCGCCTGCACATTCTCGAAGTGCAGCGCCTCATTCGCTTCATGCCCAAGGTCGTCATCGCGGTCGTTCCCGGCTGGGCGGCCGGCGGCGGACACTCGCTGCATGTCGTGTGCGACCTCACGATCGCGAGCCGCGAGCACGCGCGCTTCAAGCAGACCGATGCCGATGTCGGCTCGTTCGACGCGGGCTACGGCAGTGCCTACCTCGCCAAGCAGGTCGGGCAAAAGATCGCGCGCGAGATCTTCTTTCTCGCCCGTGAGTACGACGCCGAGCGCGCCTACGAGATGGGCACAGTCAACGCGGTCGTGCCTCACGCGGAACTCGAGTCGACGGCCCTCGACTGGGCCGAGACGATTCTCACGAAGAGCCCCACGGCCATTCGCATGCTCAAGTACGCCATGAACCTCACCGACGACGGGATGGTCGGCCAGCAGCTCTTCGCAGGCGAAGCCACGCGGCTCGCCTACGGCACCGACGAGGCCGTCGAGGGCCGCGACAGCTTCCTCGAGAAGCGCGCGCCCGACTGGTCGCCGTTCCCCTGGCAGTACTAGGCGTCACGACTAGGCGGATCCTCAATGCTCAGTATTGGTTCCGATCGATGCACTTCAAGAACTGAGTCTCGTTGAGGCGTGTGTTCCAGAGGCGCCTGGTTGGATCGCTGAGACGCATTTCGAAACCCCGCGCCTCAGGCGCCCACCAAGAAAAGGTCTCGACCTTCGTTCCGGTCTCAACAGCTTCGTCAAGCGCTGGGATTAGGTCACTATCGAGAGACGCGAGGATCACAAGCTCGATGTCCGCCCGTCGAGCATGGCGAAGAAGCGCCAGCGCGCACATGACATCTACACCCTTCTCGGTAGGGGGCCATCCGGAGTCCGCAGTTGGGTCGCGGGATCGACGACCGGTCGACCGCTAGCATCGCGAAGGTATCGATACCGAAGGGGGCGATGCGTAACCTTTACACGCTTGTCGCGTTCCCAGTGTGCCTTCTGAGCCAAGTTGCGAGAGTAGGAATCAGGGTCGTGGTCACTACTCGGAAGTCCACGAAACACGTCGATGTCTCGGATGATCGCCTTTGGAAGGCCATCTCTCTGCCGAGCGTTTCGTACTTCGAGAAGCTGACTTGCGAAAGCCAAGGGATCGATCAGAGCTTCGTGTCTCGGCCCGAATCGTGTTGAGTCAAAGCGCCCATGGCCGGTCAGGTGCACGTTCTGGTAGTCGATGACAATAGCTGTTCGCAAGTCGGCCACGGGGAACTCCTCAACCAAAAGAAAAAACCCCACCAGTCCCGGAGGACGGTGGGGATCTATGAACAAATCATGTCATGAATTTGGTCTGTTCGATATCCGAAGTTGGGGTCTGTGAATAACTGTGACTTTCCTTGGGCTGGTCAACATCAGGCCTCGAGCCCCACGCCCACGCGGTCGAGCACCCCGGCAATGAGCATCTCGCGCGCCTGAGGGTCGGGCACGAAGTCTCGCAGAATCACGGCGAGGCCGTGGGCACTCGATTGCGCGAGCATCATGCGGCCCGCCACGCGCACCTCGTCGACTTCGCCGGGCGGCTCGAGTTCGAGCACGATGTCACGCACGAGGTCAGCGGCGTTGGGGTCGTCGAGTCGATCGGGCGGAGTCGTCATGGGCATCGACACGAGCGAGAACAGCTGGGGTTCGGCGAGAGCGAAGGCGATGTACGACTCGCCCACTTCGCGCAGCCGGTCGATCGGGGGGCGCCCGGCGGCTGAGTCGAGCCGCGTGAACATGTCGCGCGCCATGATCTCGCGGGCGCGTTGCGCGACAGCCGCAATGAGGTGGTCGCCGCTCGGGAAGTGCCGGTAGACGGCCGCGGCACTCACGCCGCAGGCGGCGGCGATGCGGCGCACGGTCACGCCCTCGAGCCCGTCAGCGCGGGCAAGCTGCTCGCCCGCGTCGATCAACGCCTCGCGCAAAGCACCGTGGTGGTAGCGCGAGCGTTCCGACATGTTGACAGTGTACACATCGATGCGCTAGACATAGCGACAGATGTTAACGCCGTAAACACGAGCGGGAGAACCCCGCGACCACCCCCAGGAGAACAAGAACCATGAGCACACGTGAGCAGCGCATCCGTCGCCAGATCGAGAAGAGCGTCGCCGACCGTCGCACGGGTGAGGTGCTGTGGCGCGTCGTGAGCCCCGACGGCAGCCTCGACGTCGTGCACGGCGATCTCGACCGGCCTTTCTTCATCGCGAGCGTGAGCAAGCTGTTCACCGTCGCGTGCCTCGCTCAACTGCGCGTCGAGGGCCGCCTCGACTGGGATGCTCCGATCGCCAGCTACCTGTCCGACGTCGACCTGAGCGGCCTCGCCGTCGAGAACGGCCGCGACGTCAGCGCCGAGATCACCGTGCGCGAGGTCATGGGCCACACGGCTGGGCTCGCCGACTACTTCGAGGGCAAGCGCCCCGACGGCCCGACGACGCTCGAGCGCGCGATGCAGAACGACTTCGGCTGGGGCGAGGCCGAGGTCGTTGAGTGGACGCGCGCCATGACCCCCGCGCGCCGGGGTCGCGGCCTCTACAGCGACACGGGCTTTCAGCTGCTCGACGGCGTCGTCGAGCGTCTCGACGGCCGCCCGTTCGCCGAGTCGGTGCGCGCCCGCATCACGGGCCCGCTCGGTCTCGACCACACCTATGTCTTCACGACCGAGACTCTCGATCGTTTCGACGAGATGGCGATCATCCGTCACGGTGACGACGACCTCCGACTGCCCTTGCTGCTTGCCTCGTGCGGCGGCCAAGGCGGCGTGGTCTCGACCTTGCGCGACGGCGTGACCTTCGTGCAGGCGTTCTTCGACGGTCGCTTGTTCGCCAAGGCCCTGTTCGACGAGATGCTCACCGACTGGCACCGCATCTTCAGCCCGCTCGAATACGGCACGGGCGTCATGCGCTTTCGGCTTCCCGCCGTGTTCACAGGCTTCCGCTCGTTCGAATTCCAGGGTCACTCGGGCGCCTCGGGCGTAGTCTGGTATCGGGATGCCCGCACGGGCGTCATCATCGTCGGCACCGTCAACCAGCTCAAGCAGCGGCAGTTGCCCTACCAGTTGATGATCCGCACGGCTGCAGTCGCGGCATCCTGACCCACCGCGACTCCAGGCGGGCGGGGTAGCGTAAGCGCGTGACTCGCCCGCTCGCCGTTGTTGACACCGCAGACCCGCTCGCCTGCCTCGCCGCTCTGCGCGATGCCCTCGATGGCGCCGGGCCCGCCGTGCTGTTTCGGGGCGGTGGCGTCAACCCCGTGCACACAGCACCGCTGACGGTCGACGAGCGCGTCGCTCTTGTGGTCGAGACGAGCGGCACGACGGGTCGGCCCAAGCGTGTTGCGCTGAGTGCCGACGCCGTGCGCGCGAGCGCAGCCGCGAGCGAAAGCGCTCTCGGAGGGCCGGGGCAATGGCTGCTCGCCCTGCCCGTGCAGTACATCGCGGGCAGTAACGTGCTCGCGCGCTCGCTCTCGGCCGGTAGCACGCCCTTGCCCGTTCCGGCCGGCCGGCTGAGTGCGGCGCGCGTACTCGAGGCGGTCGCGGCCATGGACGACACGGTGCGATACACCGCACTCGTGCCCGCCCAGTTGAGCAGGCTGGTTGACGAGGCCGAGGCTGATGACGACTTGCGCCGCGCGCTCGCGGGTTTTTCGCGCATTCTCGTGGGCGGCCAGGCCACGCCCACGCCGCTCATCGAGCGCGCAACGGCACTCGGCTGGCACCTCACGCGTACCTACGGCTCGAGCGAGACCTGCGGGGGAGTTGTCTACGACGGGGTGCCGGTCGGCCAGACCCAGGTGCGCATCACCGACGGCCGCGTCGAACTCGGTGGGCCCACGCTCGCCGAGCGGTACCTTGACGACCCCGAGCGCACGGCATCCACGTTCGTCGAGCACGATGGGCAGCGCTGGTACCGCACCGATGACGCGGGCGAGCTTATCGACGGCGTGCTGCGCGTGACGGGTCGCATCGACGACACGATCGTCACGGGCGGCCTCAAGGTGCGCCTCGGAGACGTCGAGCGCATCGTGCGCGAGCAGCCGGGCCTC
>CALRWH020000003.1:0-49599 GCA_943371805.1 Pseudomonas synxantha
CACTCGGTTTCCCCGTCGGTATGTCGGCGGCCGCCGACGACCCCGCCAAAGCCGCCGCGCGCGTGTCGGCTGTCGCCACTGTCGGCTACTTCGCCTTCCTCGTCGGGCCTCCCCTCATCGGAGTCCTCGGCGAAGCGGTGGGCCTGTTGACGTCGTTCTGGGTCGTGCTCGTGCTCATCGGGGTCGCCTTCTTCGCGACGCCCGCGGCGCGGGAGACGGGCGCAGCCGCGAACGCCTCCGCTCGGGATGCTCGCCCCTAGGCTCGCCCCATGACGAGCCCTGCCTCCGCACGCCCCGCTCTACCGCTCGACCTCGACCTCGCGGGTCGCGCTGCTCTCGTCACGGGGTGCGGATCTGCCGAGGGCATCGGCTTCGCCACCGCCCGCGCGCTCGCCGAGCGCGGAGCTCGCGTCGTCATGACCGCCACGACCTCCCGCATCGAGCAGCGCGTGGCCGAGTTGCAGGCACTCGGGTTTGAGGCGCACGGCGTCGTGGCGCGGCTCGAGACCGAGCACGCCGCGACGAGCGCCGTGGCGGCTGCGGTCGAGGCGGTGGGCGCGGTGAGCATCCTCGTCAACAACGCCGGAATGATCGCGACGGGCGAAGAGTTTCCGCGCGGCGACATCGAGATGAGCGTCGAGGAGTGGCGCAGTGCCGTCGACGTGAACCTCACGAGTGTGTTCCTCGTCACGCGGGCCGTGATCGCCGGCATGCGTGAGCAGGGCTGGGGCCGGGTGATTAGCGTCGCCTCGACAACCGGAGCCGTGCAAGCCGCGCGCGACGACCTCGGCTACGCCACCGCGAAGGCCGGAGTGCTGGGCTTCACGCGCGGCCTCGCCGTCGACGAAGCCCGGCGCGGCATCACCGTGAACGCGGTCGCGCCCGGCTGGATCGCGACGGCCTCGCAACTTGAGCAGGAGGCCGAAGAGGGTGAGCTCGTTCCGCTCGGCCGCAGCGGCCGGCCCGACGAAATCGCGAGCGCGATCGCGTGGCTCGCTTCACCGGGCGCGAGCTACATCACGGGCCAGTTGATCGTCGTCGACGGCGGTAACGGCATTGCCGAAGAACGCCGCCCCGAGCTCTACTAACTTCGAGGCGCATGGGAGGCTCGCGGACCGGTCCGGGTCGTCAGCTTGCAACACCGTTTCGCATCCTCGAGTCTCTGTTTCCGGCTCTTGCCGCGTGTCGACGTCGATCACCGCAGAATTGTCCTTAGGCTCCGTGCCTGACCTGACACGGAGCCTAAGGACAAGATCTCGAAAATCCTTAGCGCGAGTGTTATCCTTCTCTCACACCCCGGAAGCTTCGGCGACCGGCTGCGGGGCTCCGAGCGATCGGAGCCCCTGCTTTCTTTAACGCCAAACTGTGGGTCGGGAGATCTTCGATCGGCCGACCCCAACCTCGTCTGGGAATTGGCTCGCCGCGAGTGCACCACTCCGAATACGTCGGACGTAGCGGGGTGACGAACGTCGCAGGTCTGCGGTCACTCCTTCTGTCGCAACAATCAGCCCAAGTGTGCAGCCAAGTTCGCTTCCCAGCAGGTCCAACAGACCTGCGAAATCGGAATCGCTGGACAACAGAACGAATACATCTGCTTCGCTTCGAGTTGCGTCCAACACCATCCACGCGCCGAGGCTGACGTCCGATTGCTTCTCTTCGATCTTCCGGACCTTCACCTGAGTCCGCTTGCCGTCGGCACCCACGGTCACCGGGAGAGCGTCCATCAACCTCTTCGAGACGTTGAACTTCCCGCGGTGAACGGCCACTCGAGGATGAGCCTCAAGTACACGAAGATAGGCCTGCTGTCGTGCCGGTGCGGTTGGGTCCGTCCCCTGGAGAGCTCGGATATCGGCTGTGAAGAATCGCACTAGCTTGATCTGCAAGCTCGGCAGGAGCTTCTCACAAAGGGAGACCAAGTCGAGCCACTTCAACTCTGGATGCCCCTGCAACGCGCTTCGGTAGAGGTTGAAGCCATCGACGTAAACGATCGCGGTCTTTCGGCGAGAAGCAACTCTCTTTCGGAGACGACGGACGTGCAGCCTGTTCAGGATTGGCAAGAGCGTCACCAGCAGGAGCATCCATCGATGCTTCACTGCAGGTTTGGTCATTAGGGCAGGCTACCGGTGGCCGCAGCCCCGAACGAGTAGCAATACCCGTCATTCAGAGACGGCCTCTTCAAGCCAACTCAGTCGAACAGCAGACCGATCTTCGCTCCGAAGCCGGCGGCCAGGACATGAGCATGCTCTAGCGGCATCCACCAACACGTCCAATGTGGTGCCCGCTCATGCACCCCGCCAAGCCAGGCGTCTGAGCCTGGCCAGCGCGCTGAAAGGTCAACCGGCTGAGCGGGTGCAAGTTCGAAGAAGAACCGATCGGCCACCTCTCGGCGCGAAGGGGTGATGTCATAGAGTTCCCGACCAAGAAAGCTGACCACGTCGGCCTCGACACCTGTCTCTTCGAAGACTTCTCGAACGGCTGCGGTTTCGGGTTCTTCTCCGACTTCGATCGACCCTGCTGGCACCTGAATACCTGACACCTCAATCGGTACTGAGTCGTGCCGAAAGACCAGCAATCGGGACTCGTGAATGACGTAGCAGACAACCTTCTTTACGCGCCTTTTCGGCGGGACGGCATTCATACGCGGAGCCTATGCCTCTCCGCACTCTTCTCAAGTCACCTATTGAAGTCCAGTCGTGTGCCGTCAAGGCACGCGTAGGCTGATCGAATGCGCCTTGTCATTGCCCGCTGCTCCGTGGACTACGCGGGCCGGCTCAGTGCGCACTTGCCGCTCGCGACGCGCCTGCTCATTCACAAGAGCGACGGCAGCCTTCTCGTGCACGCTGACGCGCTCAGCTACAAGCCGCTCAACTGGATGAGCCCGCCGTGCACGCTCGTCATCGATGAGCCCGACGACGACCAGCGCGAGGCCGGGGTGCTCGAACTGTGGCGGGTCACGCATTCCAAGACTGCCGACCTGCTCGTCGTGAGCATCCACGAGGTGCTCCACGATTCAGCGCACGAGCTGGGCGTCGACCCCGGCTTACAGAAAGACGGTGTCGAAGCGCACCTGCAGAAACTGCTGGCCGAGCACATCGAGCTGTTGGGCGAGGGGTACGCGCTCGTGCGCCGCGAATACATGACGGCGATCGGGCCGGTCGACATTCTGGCGCGCGACGCGAGTGGAGCATCCGTCGCCGTCGAGATCAAACGCCGGGGCGGCATCGACGGCGTTGAGCAATTGACCCGGTACCTCGAGCTCATGAATCGCGACCCGCTGCTCGCCCCCGTCGCCGGCGTTTTCGCGGCGCAAGAGATCACACCGCAGGCACGAACGCTCGCTGAAGACCGCGGAATTCGGTGCCTGCTGCTCGACTACGACGCGATGCGTGGGCTCGACGACGGCATAGCGCGGCTGTTCTAGACCGGTGGCCCCAGAATTGCGCCCCCTGTTTTGGGGTGCGTCGATTGGCACTGAATTGCCTGATGAGGGTTATGTACCCTCAGGTTAAATGGGTACCCTTCAGGTCTGCCATACCCAATGGGAGCCCGACCCACCATGCAGATCACCTACCCGAATCTTCGCCGTGCCGTCATTTCGGCGGCCCTCGTCAGCGCGAGCGCCCTGGCGCTCGTCGGCGTGCCTGCAGCTCCCTCCTCCGCCGCTCAGAGCCCCGCTGGCTGCACCAACGCTGCCCTCGTCAACGGCTCTTTCGAAAGCCCCGTCATTGCCGCCAACACCTGGGCGCCTCTCGACGAGGCCGCTGTTCCCGGCTGGGAGACGAGCGCCACCGACGGCAGGATCGAGATCTGGCGCGCGCCCTTCAACGGAGTTCCCGTTCCGGCCGGGTCCCAATTCGCTGAGGTCAACGCGAATCAGCAGTCGAGGCTCTTCCAAGACATCGCGACGACCCCCGGTGACACGATTCGCTGGCAACTACAGCACCGCGGCCGCACGGGTGTTGACGTGATGGAGGTGCGCATCGGTGCCCCCGCCGGGGCCTTGACTCTGCAATCAACCCTGTCGACTGGCCTCGCATGGCGCACCTATTCCGGTACCTACACGGTTCCTTCGGGCCAGACCACCACGCGCATCTCGCTTGACTCGATCAGCAGCGCGAACGGCAACCCGACCTTCGGCAACTTCGTCGACGACGTGACGGTGACCTCGGGCGCGTGCGTCGTCACGACCAAGAGCGTCACGCTGCCGTCGGGCGGCGCGGCCGTGCGCCTCGGCGACACGGTGCAGTACTCCATCGTTGCCACGAACCAGGGCGCGAGCTCGGCAACCCTCAGCTCGCTCGTTGACGTGCTTCCGGCCGGGGTATCCCTCGTGCCCGGCACGATCACGGTCACCAACGGAGCTGTGACAACCGCATTGAGCGACGCCGTCGGCGATGACGCGGGAGAGTACGACGGCGGAACAAACGCCGTGCGCGTGCGCGTCGGCACGGGCGCGACGAGCTCGGCGGGTGGCACGCTCGCGGTCGGAGCATCCGCCACCGTGGCCTTCAGTGTGGTCGTCAACTCGATCACCGCACTGCCGTCGATCAACAACACGGCGACCGTGTCATTCACTGACGCGCTCTCGAGTCTCGCGAAGACCTCGACCTCGAACACCACCTCGACGACGATCACTCCGGATGCTCCGGCCCTGTCCATCGTGACCACGGGCTCGGTCGCCCCGGTCGAGAACCAGACTGCCGCGAACGTGGGCGACGAGATCACCTGGAGCTATGTCGTCACCAACACCGGTGATGTTCCTGTCACCGGCGTGACCGTCAACGATCCTGAGGGCGGCACCATCACGTGTGTTCCCACCACCCTCGAGGTGGGCGAGAACGCAACGTGCACCGGCACGGCCACGCACACCGTCGTGCTCGCCGACCTCGGCGTCGGCTCTGTCTCGAACGGCGCCACGGCGAGCGGCACTCCGCCGTTCGGGGCATCGGCGATCACCTCGGCCGAATCGATTGCGACGATCACCACGGTCGCCGTCATGCCGGGCCTTTCTATCGTCACGTCGGGCAGCGTCACCCCTGCCGACAACCAATCCGCAGCCGACGTGAACAACACCATTGCGTGGAGCTACGAGGTCACCAACACCGGCAACGTTCCCCTGACTGACGTGACCATCAACGACCCCGAGGGTGGCGCCATCACGTGCGTGCCGACAACGATTGAGGTCGGCGAGAGCGCCACGTGCACCGGCGACGCCACGCACACCGTCACCTACGGAGACCTCGCTGCGGGAGCCGTGTCGAACGGCGCAACCGCAACCGCGACGCCACCGTTCGGAGGCGCAGCCGTGACGGCACCGGAGTCGATCGCGACGATCCCCACGGTTGCCCTCGCCCCCTCGATCAGCGTGATTGTCGATCACCACAACCTGACGACTCCCGGCACGATAGATCCCGCTCAAGCGGGCGACCAGATTCGTGCTCGCTTCGTCGTCACCAACACCGGCAACTCCCGACTCACGGGCGTGCACATCGTCGACCCCATCTTCGGTTCGGTCACGTGTGCCGACAACACGCTCGAGCCGGGCGAGTCGACCGTGTGCGAGGCCGACTCGCTCTACACGGTGACTGCCCACGACGCGTCAACGGGAATCATTTCGCGCACCATCACGGCGGCAGGTCTCGCTGACGCCGGTGTCGCCAGCACGTCGGTGTCTGACGAGCAACTCGTCGACCTCGACGTGGCGTTCGACCTTCCGACGCTGGCGCTTCCTGACGACTTCGACCTCGCCGCGACGGGTTCCAACGTCGTTGCTCCCGCCGCCCTCGCTTTCGGCCTGATGGCTCTGGGCTTTGGCGCGGTCACGATTGCGCACGTTCGCCGCACGCGCTCCGCGACGCGCGCACGCTAGGGCCATCGTCAGGCCTCGCTGCTCAGCAGGCACCGACCTTCACGCCCTACGCTCACACCGTGCTCCCCTACACAGCGATCTTGCTCGACCTTGATGGCACGGTCACCGATTCGGCGCCCGGCATCACCGACACGCTCGCGTACACATTTGAGGCGCTCGGGCGGCCCGTTCCGCCGCACGACGAGCTGCTGAAGTATGTCGGCCCGCCCATCCTCGACTCGTTTCGCGACCGCGCCGGCATGACTCTGGCCGAGCGCGGGCAGGCCCTCGAGGTCTATCGGGAGCGCTACCTCGACCGCGGGGCCTACGACGCAACCCTCTACCCGGGAATGGGCGAGTTAGTGCGCGATATCGCCGCGGCGGGCATCCCGCTCAGCCTCGCGACCTCGAAGCCCGAAGTGCCCGCCACGCTCATGCTCGAGCACTTCACCATTGCCGAGCACTTTGACATCATCACGGGTGCCTCGGCCGACGAAGTGCGCAGCGCAAAGGCTGATGTGGTCGCCGAAGCTCTCGTGCGATTGCGGGCGATGGATGCTGACCTCACGCGCCCCGTCATGATCGGCGACCGCGTGCACGACGTTGACGGTGCTGCGGCCCACGGTATTCCGACCATCGCTGTGTCGTGGGGTTACGGCGAACCCGCGGAGTTTGCGCACGCCCGAGCCGTCGCCCACGATGTGCACGAGTTGCGCGCACTGCTCGGCGTGTAGGCCTGCCGCCCAGCGGGAGTATCGTCAGTCTGCTACCTCGTTCACCGCCGAACAGCCCCAGGAGGACCCTCGTGCCTGCCACGATCGCCGAGTTCGAACCGACGTTGCGCGCCTTGCGACAGGGCGCTGAACGGTGGGTGCGCATGTCGATCAGCGAGCGGCGCGCATTGTTGGGTGCTGTGCGCGCGTCAACTCTCGCGGCGGCGCCCGCCTGGGTCGAGGCTGCATGCGCCTACAAGGGCATCGATCCTCGTAGCCCTGCCGCGGGCGAAGAGTGGTCGAGCGGACCCTACTCCGTCATCACCGCGACGAGCGCGATCGAGAAGACCCTCACGCTCATCGAAAAGGGCCGCTCGCCCATTGACGAGGTTGAGCTGGGCACTGCGCCCGGCGGCCGCACGACGCTCAAGGTCTTTCCGTACCTCACAAAAGACATCGTGCTGCCAGGCTACGAAGCGCGGCTGTGGTTGCGGCCGGGCGTCACGCTCGACGAGGCGCGGCGGGGAGTGGCACGCGCCTTGCGCGACCCCAACCGTCAGCCACGTGTCACGCTCGTGCTCGGCGCCGGCAACATCACGGGAATTCCTGCGCTTGACGTGCTGACCGTTCTCTACGGCGAGGCCTCGGCGGTCATGGTCAAGTTCAACCCGGTCAATGCCTCGCTCGCCGAGGCCATGAAGCAGGCGTTCGGTCCTCTCGTTGAGCTCGGCGTCGTGCAGTTTGTCGAAGGCGGGCCCGAGGTCGGCGCTGCCTTGATTCACCACGAGTCGATCGATGCCGTGCACATGACGGGCAGCCGGCACACGCACGACGCGATCGTGTGGGGAACCGATGTCGACGCCGAGAAGCGCCGAAAAGCGGGCACTCCGCTGCTGAGTAAGCCCCTGACGAGCGAGCTTGGAGGCGTGGGGCCGGCGATAGTCGTGCCCGAAGATGGGTGGACGAGCGAGAACGTCACCGACGTTGCCCGCAACATCGCCACCCAACGCTTGCACAACAGCGGCTTCAATTGCGTCGCGACGCAGATCGTCGTCATCCCGGCGGCATGGCAACGCGCCGATGAGTTCGTCGAGGCGCTGCGGCAGCACCTCATTGCCGCGCCCGAGCGCCCCGCGTACTACCCGGGCGCATCCAGTCGCCAACTCGCCGTCGTCACCATGCACCCCGACGCGGCGGTGTTGGGCGGCGACCCGAACGCGCCGCGCACCCTCGTTGACCACCTCGATTCTGAGAAGGCCGACGAACACTTGTTTACGGTCGAAGCGTTTGGCCCGACTCTCGGCGTCGTCCGGCTGCCCGGCACGCGCGAACCCGGTGGCTATCTGGATGCTGCGGTCACGTTTGTGAACGAGCGCCTGGCGGGCACGCTCAGCGCGGGCATCCACATCCATCCCCGCACGCGTGACGCGCTCGGCGATCACTTCGACCGGGCCATTGCCGAGCTGCGCTACGGCACGGTCGGAATCAACGCGTGGACAGGCACGATCTTCGGCATGCCCGGCGGCAGTTGGGGAGCTTTTCCGGGTCACACGCTCGCCGAGATCGGCAGTGGCATCGGCATCGTGCACAATGCCCTGCTGCTCGACCCCGCGCACGTCGAGCGCACGGTGGGCTCGGGCGTCTGGAAGCCCTCGCCGACACCGCTCTGGTATGTCGACAACACCACCGCGCACGTGACGGCGCGTCGACTGACGCGCTTTGCGGGCATCGACTCGTGGGTCATCGCGGCGCCGATCGGGGCCGCCGCCATCGCGAGTTACCAGAAGGGCTGATCATGAGTGGCGCCGTCGAACACAACGATGTGGTCGTGGTCGGGTCGGGCTTCGGGGGCTCGGTTGCGGCCCTGCGGCTCGTCGAGAAGGGCTACTCGGTCACGGTGCTCGAAGCGGGTCGCCGCTTTGCCGATGACGAGTTCGCCGCAACCTCGTGGAGCCTGAAGAAATTCTTTTGGGCGCCCGCACTCGGGCTGCTCGGCATTCAGCGCATCCACCTGCTTGATGACGTCATGATTCTCGCCGGAGCCGGAGTCGGCGGTGGGTCGCTCGTCTACGCCAACACCCTCTACCGGCCAGCGACCGACGCGTTCTTCACCGACCGCCAGTGGGCGCACATCACCGACTGGAAGTCGGAGCTCGACGCCTATTACGACCAGGCCTCGCGCATGCTCGGCGTCACCCTCAACCCCACCATTACGCCGGCCGACGACATCATGCAGAAGGTCGCCGCCGAGATGGGCGTGCCCGAGAGTTTTCACCTCACGCCCGTGGGCGTCTACTTCGGCGAGGGCGCGGGTTTCGAAGCGCCCGACCCCTACTTCGGCGGAGCTGGCCCTGCCCGCCGCGGTTGCATCGAGTGCGGCGAGTGCATGACCGGATGCCGACACAACGCCAAGAACACTCTCGTGAAGAACTATTTGCACCTCGCTGAATCAGCGGGGGCCGTGGTGCAACCGCTCACGACCGTGACGCGCGTGGCTCCGCGCGCGGGAGGTGGCTACACGATCACGACGCGCCGCACCGGAAAAGGCCGCCGCAGCGAACGAACCATGACGGCTGACCAGGTGGTGTTCGCCGCGGGCGCGTGGGGCACGCAACAGTTGCTGCACCGCATGAAGGCCGAGGGGCACTTGCCGGGCATCTCTGAGCGGCTCGGAGAGCTGACCCGCACCAACTCTGAAGCGCTCGGCGGAGCATCCACCGCCATCCGTCACTCGACAGGGGTCGACTTCACCCGCGGAGTCGCGATCAGCTCGTCGATTCACCCCGACGACCACACGCACGTCGAGCCCTGCCGCTACGGCCACGGGTCTAACGCCCTCGCGCTGCTGGCAACAATCGCCGTGCCGGGAGGTCGACGCACTCCGCGCTGGCTGCTCTGGATCGGCCAGATGCTGCGCCACCCCGGCCGCGTCTTTTCGATGATCTTCGGCATTGGAAGCTGGAGCCGCCGCTCGATCGTGGGCCTGGTCATGCAGAACCGCGACAACTCCCTGACCGTGCGCGCGGGCCGCGGGCCGTTCGGCGGATTCCGGTTGCGCTCAGGCCAGGGCCATGGCGAGCCGAACCCCACCTACATTCCGCAGGCGAATGAGACCTACGAGCTCATGGCGAAGCACATGAACGGCTACGCGCAGTCAGGTATCAGTGAGGTTTTCGATGTGCCCATGACGGCGCACTTTCTCGGCGGCTGCGCGATCGGTGACTCGGCCGACACGGGCGTCGTCGACGCCTATCACCGACTGTTTGGCCATGAGGGCCTGCACGTCGTCGACGGCGCGGCCATCTCGGCCAACCTCGGCGTGAACCCCTCGCTCACGATCACCGCACAAGCCGAGCGGGCCTTCGCGCTCTGGCCGAACCGCGGAGAGACGGATGCTCGCCCCGCCCTCGGCGCCACCTACAGCCCCGTGCCGCCCGTGCCCCCGAGGTCACCCGTGGTGCCCGCCGGCGCGATGGGCGAGTTGCGCCTACCGGTGTCGCTGGGTCTGCCCCGCGTGCGTGCGGGCGCCTCGGACTGACCCCGTCAGCGCGCCTGCGGCCGGAAGCCGCGCAACCGCAGCGAGTTCGTCACGACGAACACGCTCGAGAACGCCATCGCGAGCCCCGCGAGCAGCGGGTTGAGCAACCCCATCATCGCGATCGGAATCGCGGCGACGTTGTAGCCGAAGGCCCAGAACAGATTGCCGATGATCGTGCGCAGCGTGCGGCGCGCGAGCCGGATCGCGTCGACGACCACGAGCAGGTCGCCGCTCACGACGGTCAGATCAGACGCGGCCATGGCCGCGTCGGTGCCGCCGCCCATCGCGATGCCGAGATCGGCCGCGGCGAGCGCCGCCGCGTCGTTGACGCCGTCGCCGACCATCGCGACGACGTGGCCGTCGGCCTGCAACTGGCGAATGACCTCGAGCTTGCCGGCGGGGGTCACGCCCGCGCGCACGTCGTCGATGCCCAGCGCCGCCCCCACTGCTTCGGCCGCACCCTCGTTGTCGCCCGTGAGCAGCACGGGGTCGAGGCCCAGCGCCCGCAATCGCTCAATCGCGAGCGCTGACGTTAGCTTGAGCGTGTCGGCGAGCACGATGACGCCCGCGACAGCGCCGTCGATCGCCACGACGATCGGGGTGGCTCCCGCAGCCTCGTGGTCGGCAATGAGCGCAGAGTCGACCTCGATTGCCCACTCCTCGCGCAGCCACGCAACGCGGCCGATCGCGAGAGCGTGCCCCTCAACGACAGCGGTGACACCCGCACCCGCGTGTGCGGTGAATCCTTCAGCGGTGGGCAGGGTCACGCCAGCCTGGCGAGCGTGCGCCACGACGGCCCGGGCGAGCGGATGCTCAGACCCGTCTTCTGCCGCGGCGGCGAGAGCGAGCATCCGGCCGCCATCGACGCCCGGTTGCGCGAGAACCGCGGTGACCGCGAGTTCGCCCGTCGTCACCGTGCCGGTCTTGTCGAGCACGATCGTGTCGATGCGACGCGTGCGCTCGAGCACTTGCGGCCCGCGGATGAGAATGCCGAGTTGTGCGCCGCGCCCCGTGCCGACAAGCAGCGCGGTGGGGGTCGCGAGCCCGAGCGCACACGGGCAGGCGATGATGAGCGTGGCGACGGCTGCCGTGAAGGCGAGTTCGATCGAGCCGTCGATGAGCATCCACCCCAACAAGGTCAGCAGCGCGAGCGCGAAGACGATGGGCACGAAGACGCCCGAGACGCGGTCGGCAAGCCGCTGCACTTCGGCTTTGCCGGTCTGAGCCTCTTCGACGAGGCGACCCATGCGCGCGAGTTCGGTGTCGGCGCCGATGCGCGAGGCTTCGACGACGAGTCGACCGCCCAGGTTGATGGTGCCCCCGACCACCCGGCTGTCGACCTCAACGTCAACCGGCACAGGCTCGCCCGTGAGCAGAGATTGATCGACGCTCGACGCGCCCTCGATCACGACGCCGTCGGTCGCAATGGTTTCGCCCGGGCGCACGACGAAGCGATCATTGAGTTGCAGCTGCCCGACCGGTACGCGCACTTCAACGCCATCGCGCAGCACGGCAGCATCGCGGGCGGCGAGATCGAGCAGCGCGTTGAGAGCCTCGCTCGACGACCGCTTGGCACGCGCCTCAAGGTATCGCCCGAGCAAGATGAAGACCGTCACGGCCGAGGCCACTTCGAGGTAGATCTCGTGCGCACCTTCTTCGGGCCGACCGAGCAGTTGCAGCGTCATCGTCATGCCCGGCATGCCCGCTTCGCCAAAGAACAGCGCGTAGAGGCTCCAGAGGTAGGCGGCACTTACGCCCACCGAAATGAGGGTGTCCATGCTGGCGATGAAGCGACGCGCATTGTGCAGGGCCACGCGGTGGAACGGCCAGGCCCCCCACACCGCCACGGGCGAAGCGAGCGTGAGCACGAGCCACTGCCAGTTGGTGAACTGCAGCGCCGGAATCATCGAGAGCACGAGCACCGGCGCCGTGAGCACGGCCGAGATGATGAGCCGCTGCCGCAAGGGCGCGAGCTCGTCGACCGGTGCGGCCAGCGGGGCGACGGATGCTGCGCGCTCGTCACGCGGAACCACCACACTCGCCCCGTACCCCGCCTTCTCGACGGCCGCGACGAGCACGTCGGCATCGAGCGCTCCGCTCTCGTCGAGCACTCGGATCGTCGCTTTCTCGGTCGCGTAATTGACGGTGGCCTCGACCCCCGGCACCTTGTTGAGGCTGCGTTCGATGCGGTTGGCGCACGAGGCGCACGTCATTCCGACGAGGTCGAGTTGCAGGTCACTGAGCCGTGCCGTTGTTGTGGTCACGCGAGGAGTGTAGCAATACCCCTCTGGGGTATCTAGTGCGCCGGAGTTCCCGACCGACGCTCGACCCCGTAATCTGGGCGTATCCCCTTTGCTCAACTCTTGAGGTCTGTCATGCGCCGTTCGTCCCGAATCTTTTCTTTCGCAGCCCTCACCGGCGCCCTCTCGCTTGTCGCGGCACCTGCCCTCGCGAACGGCGCTGGCCAGTTCGTCGACAGCCCGCCATGGAGCTGGTACATCGCCGCGGGCAGTGGCGAATGGGGTGTCAGCGAAGGCTCGTACACGCTCGACCCGTACTCAATTTCCGACGCGTGGGATGGCTCTCAGCTCGTTCTCCTGGGGCCTGGCTACGTCGACATCGCGAGCGCGAGCGCCCCGCTCGAGCCGGCGGTATCGTCCACGATTGTGCCCGTTGCGTGTGTCACCTCGAGCCTCGCGGCTGCCGGCGACGACCAGGTCGTGAGCTGCAACGACACCACCACGACACCCTGGGGTCTCTCGGTAACGTCAAACGTGCGAGTGCTGGCGCCCGGCGATCTGGCGCGGATGACCTACCTGATCACCAACACCACGGCGGCCCCGGTTGCTCTGGGCTATCGCTACACCTGGAACTATGGCGAGAGCGTCGGACACGTGCGCAGCAGCGAACCTGAGGTTGTTCAAGACACTGGTGCCGACGAGGGCTTCCTGGCCAACCCCGACGTGTGGTCGTACAACCAGTACGACATCGGCCCCGGCTTCATCAACTCAGGGGTCGCCTGGGGCATCGGCGGGCAGCCGTTCACGGGTTCAAGCTCTGAACACAGTGGTTATGACCGCGCGTCGGTCACGCTGCTTCCGAGTGACGGGCGCACGATTGCCGCGGGCGAGACCGTTGCCCTGGCCTTCTTCCACAAAATGGAGACCCCGCAGCTTCTCGAACTGACGGCTGCGCCCGCCTCAGACGGAGCAACGGAGCCGGCGAGCGCGGCCGTTCCGCTTCCCGCGGCGAGCGGCATCCTCGTGAGCCCCGCGTCGTTCATGGCTGAGTTCGGTACGTTCAGCGGACGCCTCACTCGCGGCCTGCCCGCCGGCGTGATCGTGGGCAACTGGCAGCCCGCCGGGGCGCCCGAGCTTGCCGACACCGGTGCCGGCATCGACGAGAACCTGCTCATGGGTGGCCTCGCGGCTGCTCTGCTGGGCGCGGGGGCCGCACTCCTGATTGCGCGCCGTCGCGTGACCGTGAGCGCACAGCGATAAGTCGGGCATAACGCAGAAGGGGCGGGGCCAGTTGGCCTCGCCCGTTCTGCGTTTCGACACTCAAGCGATCTGGTAGCCGGCCTCTTCGACAGCGGCGCGCACAGCATCCGCGTCGACCGGAGCTGCCGAGGTCACGGTGACGCGCGAAGCGCCACCCTTCTTGAGCACGACCTCCACGGCGTCGACACCCGAGACCGCGCCAACCTCTTCGCTCACGCTCGAGACACAGTGGCCACACGTCATGCCGGTGACGAGAAACTCGGTGGTCAGGGCCGTCGCAGCTGACGAGGCGACGGTCTCTGCCGGAGTCACGAGGCCGCGACTGCCCGCGAGGTCGAACGCCGGGGTTGCGGCGGCACCACTGCCGCACATGCACGAGCCCCCGCCACAGCATCCGCCTGCGTCGGCAGAGCCGATGGGCGATCCGGTCAGCAGGTCAAGGCGATTCGTGGTCTCCATGCCGCGATGGTAGCAAACCCCCCGGGGGTACCCCTGAGTCGAAAGTCCTCGATCGCTAGCGGCGGCGCTGCGGGCGGCCTCGGTCGGGGGCGATCTCAATGAGTTTGCCGCTGATGCGCGTACCCTGCAGTTTCTTGAGCACGGCGGGCGAGAGGTCGGCTGGCAGCTCAACGATCGAGAAGTCGGGCTGAATCGTGATGGCGCCAAAGTCTTCGCGGCTGAGTCCACCCTCGTTCGCGAGCGCGCCCACGATTTGGCGCGGCTCGACCTTGTGCCGACGGCCGACCTCGATGCGGTACGGCGCGAGGGTTCCCGCGGCGGGGCGGGCGCGGCGCTCGGGGCGCGAGCCGTCACGGTCGTCACGGCCGCCGCGCGCGGGGCGGTCATCCCGAGGCCCGCGATCGTCAGCGGCGAAGCGCTGCGCGCGCTCTTCTTCGGCGGAGAGCAGCAGGGGAGTGTCACCCTGCGCGACGAGAGCGAGGGCCGCGGCAACATCCAGCTCGGGAACATCATGGTGCTCGACGTAGTGGGCGACGATGTCGCGGAATCCGGCGACGCGATCAGTCTGGCTCAGTGCCGCCGTGATGGCATCGTCGAACCGCGCGAGGCGGGTGCTGTTGACGTCTTCGACGCTCGGCAGGCGCATCTCGGTGAGCGGTTGGCGCGTGGCCTTCTCGATCGCCGTGAGCAAGCGGCGCTCGCGCGGGGTGACGAAGCTGATGGCCGAACCGGAGCGACCCGCCCGACCCGTGCGGCCAATGCGGTGCACATACGACTCGGTGTCGACGGGGATGTCGAAGTTCACGACGTGGCTGATGCGATCGACGTCGAGACCGCGAGCGGCGACATCGGTCGCCACGAGAATGTCGAGCTTGCCCGACTTCAACTGGTTGACCGTGCGCTCACGCTGCGCCTGGGCCACGTCGCCACTGATGGCGGCTGCCGAATAGCCACGAGCGCGCAGCTTTTCGGCGAGCGCTTCGGTCTCGTTCTTGGTGCGAACGAACACGATCATTCCCTCGAAGTTCTCGACCTCGAGAATGCGGGTAAGCGCATCAACCTTTTGCGGGTAGCCGACGATGAGATAGCGCTGCGTCGTATTGGCCGAGGTTGTCGTGCTCGACTTCACCGTGATCTCGTCGGCATCGCTCAAATACTGCTGTGAGATGCGACGGATGGCCGGCGGCATGGTCGCCGAGAACAAGGCAACCTGCTTCTCTTTCGGAGTTTCGGCGAGAATCGTTTCGACGTCTTCGGCGAAGCCCATCTTGAGCATCTCGT
Organism: Pseudomonas synxantha; assembly: GCA_943371805.1. Classification (GTDB taxonomy): domain Bacteria; phylum Actinomycetota; class Actinomycetes; order Actinomycetales; family Microbacteriaceae; genus Microcella. Next base: position 15,340 of record CALRWH020000003.1, read on the forward strand.
CGGCCTCGTCGAGCACGAGGTACTTGAGCTCGCTCAGGTCGAGCGTGCCCTTCGCAAGGTGGTCCATGATGCGGCCGGGAGTGCCCACCACGACGTGCACGCCCCGGCGCAGTGCCGAGAGCTGCACGCCGTAGGCCTGGCCGCCATAGACGGGCAACACGTGCACGCCGCGCATGTGGGCGGCGTACTTCTCGAAGGCCTCACAGACCTGCAAAGCGAGCTCACGCGTCGGCGCGAGCACGAGCGCCTGTGGCTTCTGCTGGTGCACATCGAGGCGCGACAGAATCGGCAGCGCGAAGGCCGCGGTCTTGCCCGTGCCCGTCTGCGCGAGTCCCACGACATCGCGCCCGGCGAGCAGCGTCGGAATCGTCGCGGCCTGAATGGCCGACGGAATCTCGTAGCCGACATCGCGCAGTGCCTTGAGCACGGCATCGCTCAAACCCAGATCGGCGAAGGTCGTGGAGGTGTCGGCGGCCGCCGAGGTGTCTGCGTCAGCGGTCGTCATGTACTGACGGTACCGCGTTGACCCCTGCGGCACCTGGTCAGCACTAGCCGATCGAGTAGTCGTGCACCGATGAACTCAACGTCACGCCATTGAGGTCGAGATAGAGCTGCCCCTCGGTCACCGAGACCGTGATGGTGTTTCGGCGCTCGAGCACGGCGACCGCGGCGTCGATGAAGCCCGGGTCGAAGCTATGCAGCACAATGCGGTCGGACTCGTGAATCTTCTTGCCGGCCCAGAGGGCGAGCACCTTCGCGGGGTCGCGGTGCGTGTAGATCGTCGTGCGGTCGGCCTTCTTGCTTCCGTGGTGCAGGCGCTCAGCATCCGGAGCCCCCACCTCGATCCACGCGATGAGGTGGCCGGTGCGATCGCGCACGATCACGGCGGGCTCGTCGGTCGACGAGACACCTTCGCTGAATGCGATGCCCTCGTCGAACTCGAGGCAGTAGGCGAGCACGCGCGTCATCATGTACGCGTCGGTCTCGCTCGGGTGCCGCGCGACGCGAAGGTTCAGATCGTCGTACACGCCTCGGTCGACATCGGCCAAAGACCCCGTGAACGTGTACACCACTGCGCCGGCTGCCATGAGGCCCGAGCCTACGCGCAGGCGCACCGCAGTGACTCACACCAAGAAGTCATCCCTGGTGCGCGAGGGGGGACTTGAACCCCCACGCCCTTACGGGCACTGGCACCTGAAGCCAGCGCGTCTGCCATTCCGCCACTCGCGCGAACGAGGCGAGCCCCGTCAACTCAGCGAGATTATCACAGCGGGCCTTTGCCCCAGTGCGGTGTTGGCAAGCCCAGCCGACTACCATCAAAGGGTCACCGGCCGAGGGAGGACGCACGTGGGGCTTCTCGACAGCTTCGAGCGCGGCCTTGAGCGCGCCGTCGGCGGGGCCTTCGCCAAGACCTTCAAGAGCGGCGTGCAGCCCCTCGAGATTTCTGCGGCCCTGCGGCGCGAGCTCGACACCAAGGCCGCCGTCGTGTCGCGCGAACGAATTCTCGTTCCTAACGAACTGCGCGTGCGACTAGCCCCCGCTGATTTTGCGCGCATGGATGCCCTCGGCGAGTCGCTCATCGACGAACTGACTCAGCTGCTGCAGCAGCACGCGACGGCTCAGCGCTACTCGTTTCCGGGGGGCATCCATCTCACCCTCGTGAACGATGCGGGGCTCGCCGAGGGCGTGCTGCACGTTGAGTCTGAAACCGTCAAGGGATCTGTCGTCTGGAACCCGGTGCTCGACATCGACGGCGTGCGTCACCCGATCACTCGCTCGCGCACCGTCATCGGGCGCGGCAGCGACGCCGACATCACGCTCGACGACACGGGCACGAGCCGCAAGCACATCGAGATTCTGTGGGATGGCTCACGGGCCCAACTGACCGATTTGGGCAGCACAAACGGCTCGTTGCTCAACGGTGAGCCGATCACGCGTGCGGCGCTGCCGCCCGATAGCGTGATCGAGATCGGCCGTACCCGCATTCTCTTCCGCGTGCTCGCCCAGCGCGGTGAGGTGGCCGACCCGCGCATGCCCAGCCCGAGAACACCCACGCGAGGAGGAGGTGGCGGCCGTTGAGTGAACTCACCCTGCTGCTCCTGCGTATCGGCTTTCTCATTCTCATGTGGTCGTTCGTCTTCGCGATCGTCTACGCGTTGCGCTCTGACTTGTTTGGCACCAAGGTGCGACGCCTGCCGGTTGCCGCGAGCGCCGCGGCACCGGTCGCTGTCGCCGCCCCGGTGGCGCCCGTGTCGGGGGCAGGCTCAGGCCCGGCCCGTCGACTGGTCATCACCTCCGGGGCGAAAGAGGGATTAGAACTGCCCCTCGAGGGTGACCAACTCACGATCGGGCGGTCGGCCGATTCGGGTCTCGTGATTCGTGACGACTACACCTCGACCCACCACGCACGACTCATGCTGTGGGACGGCACGTGGATGATTCAAGACCTCGATTCGACCAACGGCACGCTGCTGAGCGGCAAGAAGGTCGGTGCACCCACGGCAGTGCCGCTCAACACTCCGGTCAGCATCGGCACGACGACCTTCGAGCTGCGACGGTAGCCGCATGAGAAGGCTCTCGGCTGCCGCCTCGCACGTCGGCAAGATTCGCTCGAACAATCAAGACTCGGGCTACGCCGGCGAGTACCTCTTCGTCGTTGCCGACGGTATGGGCGGTCACGCGGGAGGCGACGTCGCGAGTGCGCTCGCCATCCAGTCGATCGCTCACGTTGATCGACGATTCGATTCCGCTGCTGACGCGGCAGAGGCACTGCGCAGCGCGCTGCTCGAGGCCAACCACGAGCTCGCCGAGACGGTGTTCGAGCATCCCGAACTCGCCGGAATGGGCACGACCGTCAGCAGCATCGTGCGCGTCGGTGACCAATTGGCGCTCGCGCACATCGGCGACAGCCGCATCTACCGCTGGCGTGAGGGATCGCTCACCCAAGTCACGAAAGACCACACGTTCGTTCAACGGCTCGTCGACAGTGGCCGCATCACGGCTGAGGAAGCCGCGAGCCATCCCCGGCGCTCGGTGCTCATGCGCGTGCTCGGCGACGTTGATCTCACGCCCGAGATCGATATCGAGGTGCTCGATACGCGAGCGGGCGATCGGTGGCTGATTTGCTCTGACGGCTTGAGTGGCTACGTCGCTGAAAGCCGCCTGGCCGAGCTGCTCGCTGAGCACCCCGACGCGGGGGTCGCGATTCAGGCGCTTATCGACGAGAGTCTCGACAATGGCGCGCCCGACAACGTGACCGCGGTCGTCGTGGGGGTAGATGATTCGCCCTCGAGCTCAATCGGCAGCCCCGTCATGGTCGGCTCGGCCGCGAAGCCGCTCACCTACTCAGCCAGCGCCTCGAAGCGCAGCGTGCGTCTACCGTCGCTGTTGCTTCACCCTCTGAGTGCTGTCACGGCACCGGCCGACGAACACTTCGAGCCCGAATCAGAAGAGTTCTTGCAAGCGCTCATTGCCGAAGATGATCGCCGCAAAGTGCGTCGTCGCATTACCTGGTTGGTCGGCGTGTTGTTCATTGCCAGCCTCATCGTCGGGCTTCTCATTGCCGGATACCAGTGGACTCAGTCGCGCTTCTTTGTGGGTGTCTCTAACGGGCAGGTCGCTGTCTTCCAAGGAGTGCAGCAAAACATCGGACCCTTCCCGCTGTCGAGCGTCTACTTCGAGAGCGAGATCGACATCGACGACCTTTCGCCGTTTAGCCGCGAGCGCGTCGAGTCGACCATCAACGCACGCGACCTGCCCGAAGCCCTCTCGATCATTGATCGGCTGCAAAGTGAACTCGACTGAGCCGGGTGGCGGCCGCGTGGGCGGCACGGTTGATCTCGGGCCGCCGCGACCAACGCTGACCGAGGCCATCACGATCAAGCTGCGCACGCCCGCAAAGTTGCGCAACCTCGAACTGCTCTTGCTGGTCTTCGCGATCGGCATCACCGGCGCCGCCGTCGTGCTCGTTCAACTCGGCGCGATCGGTGAGATCGACACGACCGTCCTCATCTACGGTGCGGGGCTCGGGATGCTCGCACTGGGCATGCACGTCGTGCTGCGCGTCACGGCGCCTGACGCCGACCCGTTCATCCTGCCCATCGTCGTTACTCTCAACGGTCTCGGCGTCGCCATGATCTACCGGCTCGACCTTGCCGAAGGGCTCGAGGGCTGGGAGAGCGCCGGCATTCGCCAAATGGTGTGGACGGCGATCGCCATGGCGATCGCCCTCGCCGTACTGCTCGTGGTGCGCAACCACCGCATCCTCGCTCGCTACCGTTACGTCGCGATGCTCGTCGGCATCAGTTTGCTCTTGCTGCCGATGCTGCCGGGTATTGGGCAGACCATTAACGGTGCACGCCTGTGGATCCAGCTGGGGCCGTTCTCGTTTCAGCCGGGCGAGATCGGAAAGATCGCCCTCGCGGTGTTCTTTGCGGGGTACCTCGTCACCGCGCGCGAGTCGCTCTCGATGGTCGGGCGCTCGTTTCTCGGCATGAGGTTTCCGCGAGGCAAAGACCTCGGGCCCATCCTGGTCGTCTGGGTTGCTGCCATGGCGGTGCTCGTCTTTCAGCGCGACCTGGGCACATCGCTGCTCTACTTCGGCCTCTTTCTCGTGATGATCTATGTTGCGACGAGTCGGTTGAGTTGGGTGCTCTTGGGCCTCGGGCTCTTCGTCAGCGGCGCCCTCATCGCGAGCCAAACACTCAGCTACGTCAACGCCCGATTTGCCGCCTGGCTCGGAGCCTTTGATCCCGAGAACTACGACGCCATTGGGGGCAGCTATCAGCTCGTGCAAGGGCTGTTCGGCCTCGCCAACGGCGGTCTCATCGGCACTGGGCTCGGGCAAGGTCGCCCCAACATCGTGCCGCTCGCCGAGAGCGACTTCATCATCGCGAGCCTTGGCGAAGAGCTGGGCCTCGTCGGACTCTTCGCCATTCTCGGGCTGTACTTGCTCTTCGTCGCTCGCGGTTTTCGCATTGGGTTCAACGGCACCGATGACTTCGGCCGTTTGCTGGCCGTGGGTCTCGCGTTCGTCATCGCCCTGCAGGTCTTCGTCGTCATCGGTGGCGTTACGCGCGTGATTCCGCTGACGGGTCTCACGACTCCGTTCCTCGCCGCGGGCGGCTCGTCACTCGTCGCGAACTGGATCATCGCAGCACTGCTGCTTCGGCTCAGCGACACCGTGCGCCACCAACCACGGTTGGTGGTGACCAACGATGAATAAAGAGTTGCGCCGCATCAGCATTGCGAGCCTGGCGATGTTTCTCGCCCTGTTTGTTTCGACGAGCGTCATCCAGGTCTTCGAAGTCGACGAGCTTCGTGCCGACCCGCGCAACGTGCGAACGCTCTACGAAAGCTACTCAGCCGAACGCGGGCCAATCTTGCTCAACGGCTCGCCCATCGCGCAGTCGGTGGCCGTCGACACGCCCTTCGCCTTCTTACGGCAGTATCCCGAGCCTGCGCTCTACGCGCCCGTCACGGGCTACTTCACGCTCAACCAAGGCAACACGGGCGTTGAAGGCGCCTACAACGACTTCTTGACAGGAACGGCCAATGAGCAGTTTCTCGACCAGCTCGGCGCACTTGTCACGGGTCAGCGCCCGCGAGGTGCCGCCGTGCAGCTCACGATCGACCCCGTTGTGCAGCAAGCAGCGTACGACGCGCTCGGTGACCTGAAGGGTGCCGTCGTCGCGATCGAGCCCTCGACCGGGCGCATTCTCGCGATGGTGTCGACACCCAGCTTTGACCCCAATCGGCTCGCGGCACACGACACCGAGAGCGTGCTCGCTGCCTACGACGAGTTGCTCGCCGATCCCAACGACCCGCTCGTCAATCGCACCATCAGCGGAGACCTCTACTTTCCGGGCTCGACGTTCAAGGTGCTCGTCGCTGCTGCGGCCTTCGACTCGGGCCGCTTCACGCCTGAGGATGCTTTTCCGAACCCCGCGCGCCTCGCTCTGCCCCTCAGCACTGACACCATCACCAACTCGAACGGTGGAACCTGCGGGAGCGAAGAGACCGTGACGATCGCCACCGCCTTGCGCCTCAGCTGCAACATCCCGTTCGCCGAGTTGGGCGTTGCTCTCGGCGAAGACACCCTCGCCGACTACACCGAAGCCTTCGGTTTCGGCACGGCGTTCGAGGTGCCCATGGAAGCAACCCCGTCGAGCTTTCCGACCGGGCTCGATGACGCGCAGCTCATGCTCTCGTCATTTGGCCAGTACGACGTGCGGGTCACCCCCCTGCAGGTGGCGCTCATCAGCGCCGCGATCGCGAATGGAGGCAACCTCATGCAGCCGACGCTGCTTGACCGCATCATTGCGCCCGATCTCTCGATCGTGCAGCAGCCCGAAGCCACACTCTCGAGCCAGCCCATTTCGCGCATTACGGCCGAGACCATGACGCAACTCATGGTTGATGGAGTGGCCAATGGCGCGGCGAGCAATGCCAGAATAGAAGGCGTCGCTGTGGCGGGAAAAACGGGCACGGCGGAGAACGGTGACGACGCCCCGTACACCCTGTGGTTCACCGGTTTCGCTCCGGCGGACAACCCACAGGTAGCGATTGCGGTTGTCGTCGAAGACGGCGGAGGTCGCGGTCAGTCCGGGTCGGGCAACCAAATCGCGGCCCCGATTGCGAAGCGAGTACTTGAGGCGGTGCTGAGCAGATGAGACCCACGAGCGGGCTAACGTTTGGCGGCCGGTATCAGCTGCTGTCGCGTGTCGCGATCGGCGGCATGGGCGAGGTCTGGCAAGCGACCGACCTCGTGATCGGGCGCACCGTCGCCATCAAGATCTTGAAAGACGAGTACCTCGGCGACCCCGGCTTTCTCGAGCGCTTCAGGGCCGAGGCACGCCACGCTGCCCTCGTCAACCACGAAGGAATCGCCAACGTCTATGACTACGGCGAAGAAGAGGGCAGTGCCTACCTCGTCATGGAACTTGTGCCAGGCGAGGCACTGTCGACCATTCTCGAGCGCGAACGCGTGCTCCCCGCCGACCAAGTTCTTGACTACGTCGCACAAACAGCATCCGCTCTGCACGCGGCACACCAGGCGGGCCTCGTCCACCGCGACATCAAGCCGGGCAACCTGCTCATCACGCCCGACGGGCGAGTGAAGATCACCGACTTTGGCATTGCGCGCATCGCCGACCAGGTGCCTCTCACGGCAACCGGTCAAGTGATGGGTACGGTGCAGTACCTGTCTCCGGAGCAGGCGAGCGGGCATCCGGCATCGCCCTCGACCGACGTGTATTCGCTCGGCATCGTCGCCTACGAAGCCCTCGCCGGACGACGCCCCTTCACGGGCGAATCGCAAGTGGCCATCGCGATGGCGCAAATCAACGATGCTCCGCCCGAGCTTCCGGTCACGGTCGCTGAGCCCGTGCGCAATCTGGTTTTCGCCGCGATCGCGAAGAAGCCGGCCGATCGTCCCGCGAGCGCTCTGCTCTTCGCGCGTGCGGCCCAGGCGCTGCGTCGCGGTGACCTGGCCGGAGCCGCCGCCGTGGTTCCCGCCGTCGCCTCGGGGGCCGTTGCCACGGCGGGAACCCGCGTTCTGCCGACGAGTGGCGAAGACTCCACACGAGTGTTGCCCAGTGTCGGTCCGGTGGCGACCCCGGCAATGGCCACCGAAACGCGCCGTAGCCCGTGGACCTGGCCACTCGTCGCGCTCATCGGCATTCTCGTTGTTCTTCTCGTTGGCGCGCTCATTGCGGTCTTTGCGCAACCCAGCGCCCCCGAGCCCGAGCCGAGTGACACCCCCTCGAGCGAGGCGACACCGAGCGATACCCCCTCGCCGACTCCCACGATTGAAACCGTGGCGATCGTCGAGAGTGAGTGGCTCGGACGCACCCGAACGGCGATCGACGCCAAGATTGCCGAGCTGGGCCTACGGCTCGATGCCGTTGAGGGCAACATTGCCCCATCGGCTGCCGACCAAGGGCTGTCATACCAAATCAACCCGCGAAGCGGCGTCGTACAGCCCGGCACCGTCATCACCGTGTTTTTCTACGCGCCGATTCCGACACCCCCGCAACCGTCGAACCTGGCGATTGATCCCGGAGCGGGCCCTTATCCCGGTGGTAGCACGGTCACGCTGAGCTGGCCGGCCTACACCGACTGTCCGGCCGGCTTCCCCTTAACCGCCTACAACTTCACGATCGTTGGCGGGTCACCGGGGCTGTCGCTTCCGCTGCCCTCATCAGCAACTGAGCTGCCCGTTACCTTGGCGGCGAGCGGCCAAATGCGCGTGACCTACGTCGCGGTGTGCTCGACCCTGCAGTCGCAGCGCTCGAACGAGCTGGCAATCCCGATCGGCTAACGCCCCGAGGCGAGAGCCGCTCAGCGGCTAAGGCCTCTGCGCCTTAGACTGGCGAGCACAGCACAGCACCAGCGAAGAAACCGAGGCATCGATGGACGAGGTCGCACAGGGCGCCCGACTGCTCGCCGCACGCTATGAACTCGGGCCGCTCATCGGCCGCGGCGGCATGTCTGACGTGCACCTCGCGGTTGACGCGAAGCTGGGGCGCCGCGTCGCCGTTAAGTTGCTCAAGTCGGCTCTCGCCTCTGACCCCGTGTTTCGTAGCCGGTTTCGCCATGAAGCTCAGGCCGCGGCGCGCATGGCGCATCCGACCATCGTTCGTGTCTTTGACGCCGGCGAAGAGATCGTGCGCGAACCCGGTGGCGGCGAGACGGTGGTGCCCTACATCGTCATGGAGTATGTCGAAGGTCGGCTGCTGAAAGACATCATCGCCGACGGTCCGCTTGCCGTTGCTGAAGCCGCGCGAATCGCCGAGGGAATCTTGACCGCCCTCGAGTACTCGCACCGTGCAGGCGTCGTTCACCGCGACATCAAGCCCGGAAACGTCATGGTCACGTCATCGGGCCAGGTCAAAGTCATGGATTTCGGCATTGCGCGCGCGATCTCTGACTCCGCCGCCACGGTGGCGCAAACAAGCTCCATTCTCGGCACCGCGCAGTACTTTTCGCCCGAGCAAGCTCGCGGCGAAACGGTCGACGCCCGCACCGACCTCTACGCGAGCGGTGTCGTGCTGTTCGAGATGCTGACGGGCCGCGCTCCTTTCCAGGGCGAGTCGGCCGTCGCGGTCGCCTACCAGCACGTGAGTGAGGCGCCGCCGACGCCGAGCAGCATCAACCCCCACGTGTCGCCGGCCATGGACGCGGTTGTGTTGCACGCGATGGCGAAAGACCGTTTCGAACGGTTTCAGACCGCGAGCGAGTTCCGCGACGATGTCTCCGCCGCCGCATCGGGGCAGGTGCCACCGAAGCGCGTCGACGCGCCCGCCGACTTCACCTCAACCCTCTTCGGAGTGAACCCCCAAGCAGCGGCTGGCAGCGAAGCAGCGATGCGCCAACTCAGTGTCGACGATGATGAGCGTCGCGCTCGCACGCAATCACGCCCCCCCGTCGCGTGGATCTGGGCGGGTATCGCCGTCGTCGGCGTTGTCATCGCCGCCGTACTCTTCTGGGCGCTCAACCTTGAGCGCACGCCACTTGTCGAGGCGGTCGCTATCGCCGTTCCCAACGTCGTGGGATTGCAATATGACGAGGGTGGCCAGATTCTCGTGGATGCTGAGCTGCAGCCCGACCCCGTGACCGAGGTCAGCGACTCGGTGCCCGAAGGCGAGATCATCAGCACTGACCCTGCCGCGGGCATCACGGTCTCACCCGGTCAGGTGGTCACAGTCATCGTTTCGGCGGGGCCTCAACCAATCGACGTACCGAGCCTGACGCTGCTCAGTCTCGCCGAGGCCCAAGCGCTGTTGACCGAACGCGGGCTCGTTCTCGGAACAGTGACGACTGAGAACTCGTCGTCGGTGAGCAAAGACATCGTCATTCGCACTGACCCCGAGGCGGGCACCGCCTTGAAGGCAGGCGGTACGGTCAATCTCGTCGTGTCGACGGGCCTCGTTCGGGTTCCGGATGTGCGCAACCTCGCCATCGGCGTAGCCTCCTCGCAACTCACCGCGATCGGCCTACAGGTCTCTGTCGAAGGCGACGGCGGGTGTACGGGCGGGCTCGTCACAGCGCAATCGTTGCCGCCGGGCGACCAGCCGCAAGCATCGTCCGTCACGCTCCGCTACTGCAGCGGAGAGTAACGCGCGATCAGGCGCGTGACGTCGTCGTGACGAGCGGGCTGAGCCCGACGGCGGCGTCGCGCGCGCTGGGAAGGCCGGCTTCAGCGAGCCAGTTGCCGAGCATCCGGTAGCCCCCCTCGGTCAATACCGACTCGGGGTGAAACTGAACCCCATGCACACGAGCCGAGCGGTGCCGCACGCCCATGATGATGCCGCCCTCGGTGCGCGCCGTGACCTCGAGTGAGTCGGGCACGGTGTCCTCAACAATCGCAAGGCTGTGGTACCTCGTCGCGCGAAACGGTTGCGGAACGCCCTCGAAGAAAGGGCTGTTGTCGTGCTCGATGTGCGAGGTCTTGCCGTGCATGAGCTCATCAGCGTGGGTGACCGTCGCCCCCAGCGCTTCGGCGATGGCTTGGTGCCCGAGGCACACTCCCAAGAGCGGTTGGCCCGAGGCGATGGCCGCGTGCACCGTGGCAATAGAGATTCCGGCCGAAGCAGGGTTTCCTGGTCCGGGAGAGATGAGCACCGCGTCGAAGTCGGCAATCAGTGCCGCGGCACCGTCGTTATCGACCACATCGTTGCGCACCACGGTCGTCTCAGCGCCCAGCTGCTGCAGATAACCATTGAGGGTGTAGACGAAGCTGTCGTAGTTGTCGATCACGAGAACCCGCATGACGTCAGCCCCCTACGGTCGACTCTTGCGGCAGCAACGTGTCGGCTGCCCACGGAAAAACCCACTGCACAAGAGCCACGAGCACAACAGCCACGAGCGCGATGAGAATGAGGATGCGCACCCAGACTGGTCCGGGCAAGACGCGCCACAGCGCAGCGTACATCAGCGGCTCCTTCCACCGGTGCCGGTCAGGCCCGTCGTTGAGCACCGCACCGTGACCTTGCTCATGCCGATCATCCGCGGGCCTCGACCACTCCCGAGATCTCGCTCGGCGGACCTCCCGCGCGCGGATACCACGTCTCGTAGACCGCGTAGGCGATGATGCGCTCGGCGGTAGAGAATCGCGGATTGCACGTCGTCATCGTGAGCACCCGGTCGGTGGGAGCGACGCCCGGCGCCGCGGGCACCGGCTCGAGCACGTCGACGCCCGTCGGCCACACATACTCAAGCCCACGGAATGAGTACTCGTACCACCCGTCGACCGTCTCAACGTAGATGCGATCACCCAGGCGAAGCTTGTCGACGTCGCTGAACGCGCCACCCCACGTGTTGCGGTGAGCGGCGATCGCGAAGTTGCCGACTTCACCCGGCATTTGCGTTTCGGTGTAGTGACCGATTCCGATCCGGCGGCTGTTGAGCACCGTTTCGATGTCGACACCCGTGGCGATCGACCGAACGTAATCCTCGCCGAAGCGCGGAACGATGAGCGCACCAAAGACCTGACCCGCCGGAGGAGCGACCGATACCACGGGTTCGCCGGGATCGGTCGGACGCTCGGCGAGGGCTTCACCACGGTCGTATTGGTCTTGCAGCTCTTGCTGCACGACCTCGGCAGCCTGTTGTTGCTCGCCACCGGTCACAATGTCATTCAGCCAGACGTACCAGCCGAGAAAGAGCATCACGATGACGCCCGCCGTGATGAGTAGCTCGCCGAGCACGCCCGTCACACTCAGGCGGGCGGGAGGGCGCACGACGGCACTCGCCACCGTGCGAGCCTCTCGCCGCGAGAGGGGAAGGCTCTCTGTCGGCGAATCGGGCTCAGTCTCGTTCACCCCACGATTCTAGGCGCAGGTGCTGGGCGGGCTCTCGGGCTAGACTTCACACCATGGCCAGGACTACAGCGCGAAGCGCCGAAAACCCCGAGACCCCCCGTGGCAATGACGCCCCGAACCCCGTCTGGTTCAAGCCGGTCATGTTCGGATTCATGCTCGTCGGTCTCATCTGGATCTTGGTGTACTACGTCAGCCAGGCCTCCTGGCCGGTGCCGAGCCTCGGCGCGTGGAACATCATGGTCGGCTTCGGAATCATGTTTATCGGGTTCCTCATGACGACCCGCTGGCGCTGACCGGGAGTTCTTCAAAACTACATCGGTGTGATTATCCCCACTGTGGAGTCACCTGTGGATAACTTGCCGTGTCGGAGCGCCAAGCGCCCCTAGAAGAACGCCAGGCGTAGCAGCGTTAAGGCCACGAGGCCAATGCCGACGAGCGCGATCAGCAGTGCTTGGCGCCGCTGCTGATCGACGCGACGCGTGCGCAACATGATCCAGGCCAAGAGCGCCCCCACGACCAAACCGCCCACGTGCGACTGCCACGAGACGCCCGGAATGAGAAACCCGAGCGCCAGGTTGATGGCAATAATCACAACGAGCTGGATGTTGCGCCCCCCCAACCGGCGCTGAATCACGAAGAACGCCCCAAGCAGGCCGAAGATCGCTCCGGATGCTCCCACCACGACCGAGAGCGGTGCGAGCCACAGCACCGCTACCGAGCCGCCGAGTGCCGACAATACGTAGACCGCGGCAAACCGTGCACGCCCGATGAGGCTCTCGAGCAACGGGCCGAGCACCCACAGCGAGTACATGTTGAACACGATGTGGAAGATTGACCGGTCACTGTGCACGAGAGCCACGGTGAGCATGCGCCACGGCTCTTGAGCGGTCAATGGCGGAAAGTACGCGAGCGCACTCGTCACGGCGCCCTGCGTGATCCACTGCAGCGCGAAAACGACGAGAGTGACGGCGAGAATGCTGTAGCTGACGACCGGCACGCGACTTCCGGGGCGAAACGCGCGCACGACCGCCGAGGGCCGTTTCGGGGCTGCGGCACGCGCGGCTGCGATGCACTCAGGGCACTGCACTCCCACCGCCGCGGGCGTCTGACACTCGGGGCACACGCGACGGTCGCAGCGCTGGCAACGCACCGCGCTGGGGCGATCAGGATGCCGATAACAGACGCGAGCATCCGCCCCCGTCTCGGCGGGGCCCGGTGCCGAGGTGGTCACGCGACCTCGACGACCTCGATGCTCGAAATGACGACGTCGTCGAGCGGCTTGTCGTTGGCGTTGGTGGGCACGGCCTCGATCGCCTTCACAACGGCTTTCGAGTCGTCATCGGCAACGACACCGAAAATCGTGTGATTGCCGTTGAGCCACGGAGTGGCCACCGTCGTGATGAAGAACTGTGAACCGTTGGTGCCGCGGCCACCGCGCTTGCCGGCGTTGGCCATCGCGAGCAAGAACGGCTCACTGAACTGCAGCTCGGGGTGAATCTCGTCGTCGAACTCGTAGCCGGGGCCGCCAATGCCCTGACCGAGCGGGTCGCCACCCTGCAGCATGAAGTCCGTGATGATGCGGTGGAAGATGACGCCGTTGTAGAGCGGGTCGGTCGACTTCTTGCCAGTGGCCGGGTGGGTCCACTCTTGCGTGCCGGTGGCGAGCCCGACGAAGTTGCGCACGGTCTTCGGCGCGTGGTTGCCGAACAGGTTGACGACGATGTCGCCCTTGTTCGTGTGGATGGTGGCGACGGCGGTGTGGATGGACATGTCGCCCATTCTGGCATGGCGCCCACTGGCCGATTCCTGTGCATTCCTACGACATCGGTTGGGTGTGCCGTGGGTTGGTGCCAGGATGGGAGAGCCGACGAAGGTCGATCCAGGAGGATTCCATGGAACTGTCACGCAAGCGCCAGCGCGAATTGAAGAAGTTGCGCCGCCAAGCCGGCGACGTGTGGGACGAGCAACGCGAGGTTCTCGAGCGCGCGGCGAGCATCCTGCGCGATGCCAGCCGTCAAGCGGCGTCGGTCGCTCGAGAAGACGTTGCCCCCCGAGTACGCGAGACCTACGAGAAGCGCATCGTTCCCGGCGTCGAAGCCGGCGTGGGCTCAGTGCGGCACGCCGCGTCTGCCACCCGCGACCGCTTCGTCGACGACGTCATGCCGGCAGTGTCAGGCGCCATCGGCTCGGCAATCGCCGTGCTCGATGTCGCACGCGACAAGCGCATTCGCGATGCCATTCGTCAGGTGTCGGCCTCAGGCCGCGAGCTCGCGACGCGGGCGGGGCAAAAGGTCGGCATCATCGAGGTGAAGCCCAAGCCCGGGCCCGGTCGCTACATCCTCATTGGCCTGGGTGTCGTCGCGACGGCTGCTATTGCCTATGCCGCATGGCAGACGCTGCGCGCCGACGACGACCTCTGGGTTGAAGAAGTCGACCCCGACGCCGACGCCACCCCCGCCGCTTCGTAGGACCGTGCTCGACTAAACGTCGAGACAGAGCAGACCGTGCTCGACTAGATGTCGAGCACCAACTCCGGCGTGGTCGCCCGCGAAACGCACGGGTAGAACACCCCGATTTCGTCTTTGTCGTCATCAGGCATGACCGAGTCCAGGTGCAGCGGGGTTCCTGCCAGCACGCGTGTCTCGCATGTGCCGCACACTCCGGTTCCGCACGATGTGGCCATCGGGATGCCCGCTGCCTGCACGGCGGAGAGCACACTCTCCTCGGCCCCGACCTCGATGCGTCGCCCGGTTGTGCGCGTCACCACCGCGAGCGGAGCTCGGGTCGCCCCGGCCGTGCGATCGACGGCGATGAAGCGCTCAAGGTGGCACCGCTCACGGGGCGTCGCGGCGATCACGTCGTCGAGCAGCGGCCCGCTGCCGCACGCATAGACGTCGGCGCTCGTCGCGGCGATCTCGCCCGCGAGGTCGAGCCGTTCGGTGCGCTCGTCCCCCGCGACGACGCGCACTCGCTCGCCATACCGGCTTTCGAGCTCGCGCGAGAAGGCCATTTCTGACCGGGTTCGACCCAGGTAGATCAGGCGCCACGCCCGCGTCGGCGGAAGGGCTTCGATCATGGCGCGTATGGGCGTGATGCCGATTCCGCCGGCGATAAAGAGATACTCGTGGGCCGCTTCGAGCGGAAAGTGGTTGCGGGGGCCGATCACGTCGAGTTCATCGCCGAGCTCGGCGATGTCGTGCAAGTAGGCACTTCCGCGACCAACCGGTTCCTGTCGCAAGACCGCGATGTCAATGTGGCCACGGTCGGCCGGGTCGCTGCAGAGGGAGTACTGCCGCTCGACGCCGATCGGTAGGCGAAGCGTCACATGGGCTCCGGCGTACCACGGCTCAATCGGCATGCCGTCGACCCGCGACAATCGAAAACGCACCACGCCATCAGCGACGGGGTGCTTCGCAGTGATGATCATGCGCGTGACCGCGAGAGGGTTCGAGGGGTTCGCCTCGGCGAGCGAGGGCACGGCTCCCTCGTTCGTCACGCGCGACACTGAGGTCGCCGGAGTACGCCGACGGGCCATCACGATGCGAACGATGAGGGCGATGACGGATGCCGTGACGATGACCGTCGCAACGCCTTGATACCAGGCCGCGCCAGCATCCGTGCCCGCAAAGGCACCGTGGATGGCCACCGCGAGCACCGCGACATAGCTCAGGTAGTGCACGGCCTTCCAGAAGCGTTGCGGCAAGCGATTCTTCATGAGCGATGTCAGCTGCACGGCGAGAAGCACGTAGAACGAGAGGATTCCGAGGGCCACCGGTAGTGGCCGATACTCGGCGACGAGCGGAATCAACAACTGGTCAATCGGCATGGCGAGCCATGGGTCGAGCATGAGCGACAGCATGTGGATGACCGTGAGCACCAGTGCCGTGCCGCCGAGAAAGCGGTGCAGGTCTTGCAACCAGGCCGGATTGTCAGCGCCGCGGAACACGCGCGTCGAGAGCGTGATACCCCACAACACGGCTGCCGTCATGAGAACCCAGGCGAGCACGGCGCTCGCGCGCGTGACGTACCACCAGAAGTGCGGATCGTTCATGCGTAGTCGCTCCAATTCGTGGTGGTGTGTTCGGCGCCATCGGCGTCGATGAGCAGGGCGGCTGCCCCGCGAGTGGGAATCCACTCGAGGTAGTCGTCGATGGTGCGGAGAAACCCGGGCTTCGTGAGCACTTCGGCTCGTGCGGCCGTCGCGGCGATCACCGTGACGGTTTGGATGCTCGAGACCGCGCTGCGCTGCGTCGCCGGGTCAATGAGGTGATGGCGTTCGACGCCGGCCTCAGACATCCATCGCCGTTTGCGCTGGCTTGAGGTGGCGATGCCCCCGTCGGGCAGTCGAATCTGCTGGCGTTCGGTACCGGGGACGAACGGGTCGTCGACCGCCACCCGCCACGCGATGCCGTCGGGCGCCGTTCCGCACGCGCGCAGGTCGCCGCCGACCTCGACGAGGCAACCGGCTGCCCCGGCGGCCATGAGATCAGCCGCGATGAGGTCGGCCGCGAGGCCTTTTCCGATTCCTCCCGCGTCGAGTGCAGTGCCGCGCGGCAGAGTGACGGCGGTCGCCTCGATGCGCATGGCATCGAGGTCACCCCGAGATCGTGCCGACTCGGGGAGCCGAGTGGAACGCGCGGGGTCGATCATCGACCGGCCATACCCTTCGGCGATGACGGCCGGCAAGAGAGTCGGGTCAAAGTCACGGTCGGTCTCATGCCAGCCCGCGCGCATCGCCTCCAACAGGGTGACGGTGTCACCGTCAACGAGCACGGGGCGTCCACTCGATTCGGTCAACCGCGACAGGTCACTATCGGCGATGAAGCGGCTCCAGCGCTGCTCGAGGTGACGACCTCGACCCTCGACGACCGCCGCCATGAGGTCACTCGAGAGCGACGTCTCGGTGTCGATCACGGCCCACGCGCGCGCCGTGCCGCCCATCATTGGCCACACGTGCGTGACATCGACCGTGCTCGTGACCGTCATGACTGTTCTTTCGCGTGAAGGCAGGCTTAGCCGCCGGAGCCCGCAGTGGTTCCGTTGGCCGGCGGTGCGGGTTGCGCAGGGGCCGGGGCCGGAGCCGCAGGGGCTGCGGGTGCCGCGGCGCTCGACCCCGAGCTCGTCGACGCTGTGGCGACCGAAGCCGGGGCCGCGATCTCTGGCAACAGCGAGGCGTCGAGCACGCGCACGGCTTGGCCGCGAACGTTGGTCGGCGCGACCGTCGTGGTCGCCACCACGGCGGCGTCAGCCTGTGCCTGCTGCTCGGCCGCGACAGCGGCAACCTGAAAAGCGGTGACCATGCTGATCATCGCGATGGCGGTTCCCGCGCCCGTGAGGGCGCGGGCGACCGCCGCGGGTCGTTCGTTAGTCGTCATCGTCCGTCTCGTTTTCCTGCTCGTCGTCGTGCTCACTTTCCGACGACTCATCAGAGTCGTCGTCGCTGTCATCGCTCGAGGCGCTGGGCGACGGCGACGGGTTCGCGGCTGCCGACGACACAAGGCCACCCGCGGGGGTCGGCTTCTGGTTCGCTGCATTGGCGAGCTGCTCGCGGTAATCCGCGGGAATGTCGGCACCCTTGGGGGCGATCGGCACGAGCACCGGAGTAGCGCTGCCAATGACCGAGGTCTCGTTCGAGGCTGAGGTGAGCATCGTCTGGTTCACGGCGTAGGCCCCACCCGCGGTGCCGAGCACGGCAGCGATCGAGAGGGCGGTGATGATCTGCGTCTTCATGCTTCGACGCTAGGCCGCGGCACTTTCAGAGACGGCCCCCGAACATCCAAGATTCATCCAAGATCTGGGCGTCGAATCCAGGATGCGCACCACCGCTGCGATGCAAGGGGCATGATGAGCGCATGCGGGTTCTCGTGATCGAAGACGATGATGCCGTTGCCGATGGCATTGTCGATGGGCTCGCCGACCGAGCAATCGTGGCCACGCGCGTGAGCAGCGGGCTCGCGGGCATTGAGAGCGCCGCAGAACTCCACCCCGATCTGATCGTGCTCGATCTCGGTTTGCCCGATATTGATGGCACCGAGGTCTGCCGTCGGATCCGCGCGACGAGCGATGTGCCGATCATCATCGTGAGCGCACGCGACGAAGAAGTCGACCGCGTCGTGGCTCTTGAGCTCGGGGCCGACGACTACATCGTCAAGCCGTTTGGCATGCGCGAACTGGTGGCGCGCATCCATGCGATCACCCGTCGCACCACCGCGGGCCCGGGACCAACGCGCGATGACGCCGAGGGGTCGCGGCTCGTGATCGACAGTCGCTCACGTCGGGTACTGCTCGATGGTGAACCCGTGCACTTGACGCCCCGCGAGTTTGACGTGGTGGAGTACCTTGCTCGCGACCGAGGAGCGGTCTATCGGCGCACCGACATCTTGCGTGACGTCTGGGACACCACGTGGTTTGGCACCGCGAAGACGCTCGATGCTCACATCGCCGCTGTTCGCAAAAAGCTCGGCGACCCCGCATGGATCGAGTCAGTTCGCGGTGTCGGGTTTCGACTCGGAGAACCCTGATGCGCTGGCGGTTCATGGGCATGGTCATGGTCATTACGGCACTCGTGCTGATTGTGCAGACCGTGCCCCTCGCGCAGTATCTGCGCACCGTCGAGCTCGACCGGCTCGTGACGGGGCTTGAGCGCGATGCCTTCGTGTTGGCTGGTCGCGCGGAAGAGGCACTCGAATCGCTCGATCCGGTCGACCTTGCAACCGTTTCTCAAGCAGCATTGGACTACAGGGCCTCCGGGGGCGGTCGCGTCGTCATCGTCGACGCGAGCGGGATCGCTCAGGTCACGAGCGACGATGACCAATCAGCCGTGGGCGGCGATTACTCGTCGCGCCCCGAGATCGCGCAAGCGCTCAGCGGAACCATCTCCTCAGGATCACGGTTCTCAACCACGCTCGATGAACAGTTGGTCTATGTCGCCGTTCCCGTCTTGAGCGGCGAAGACCTCATCGGTGCTGTGCGGTTGACCTACTCCGAAGCCGTTGTCGACGACGAGGTCGGCGAGCGGCTGCGGGTGATCGGCCTCGTCGCTTTACTCACGCTCATCATGGCGGGAATCGCGGGCATCGTCTTCTCGGGCACGGTCACACGACGGTTGAGCGTTCTCACCGCCACGACCGAACAGCTGGCCGCCGGAGACCTCACTGCGCGCGCCGACCCCAAGGCGGGCGCGCCCGAGTTGGTTCGGCTAGCCCGCTCGTTTAACCGCATGGCTGATCGACTCTCGGGCCTCATCGACGAACAACGCGCGTTCGCGGCCGACGCGTCTCACCAGTTGCGCACGCCTCTCACCGCCCTGCGTCTCAAGCTCGAACGAGCGCGCGATCTGATCGAATCCGACCCCGCCGGCGCGGCGTCGCGACTGGCCGCGGCCGAACTTGAGGCCGACCGCCTCGTGACGATCGTCGAGGGATTGCTCGCGCTGGGGCGCGCGGGAGCATCCGTGAGCCCCGTCATCACGGTCGACCTCGCCGCCGTCGCCCGCGAACGCGTTGATCAGTGGGAACCTCTCGCCGCCGAAAGTGGCATCGAGCTGACGGTCGAGGGGCCCAACAGTGTCATGGTGCTCGCGGTACCGACGGGCGTCGACCAGATGCTCGACAACATCATCGACAACGCTCTTGCCGTCTCGCGCGAGGGCGATCGCATTCGCGTGATCATCTCAGCAGGCGACCGGCCGACTGTGGCGGTGCATGATGATGGCCCCGGGATGTCCGACGACGAGCTCGCGCGAGCCTTCGACCGATTCTGGCGCGGGGGAACCACCACCCCGGGCACGGGCCTCGGCCTCGCCATCGTCGCCGAACTCGCGCGCGCGAGTGGTGCCGAGGTCAGCCTCGCGCGCCGCGACCCGCGCGGCCTCACCGCCACAATCACCTTCGATCGAGGCTGATCACCCTCGCGGAAGCGGCATCGCGCCGCAGAAGCTGGCTCGTCTCGCGGAAGCGGCATCGCGCCGCAGGAGTGCCTCCGCGCAACCCGAGGTCGCGACGCGAAGCGAGACGACCACGCTCGTCTCGCGAAAGCGGCATCGCGCCGCAGGAGCGGCGCGATCAATAATGGAGTGGAGCCTAGGAGAATCGAACTCCTGACCTCCTGCTTGCAAAGCAGGCGCTCTACCAATTGAGCTAAGGCCCCAGTGCAAAGTGATGGCGATCCGCGAAGCGAGACGACCGCGCTCGTCTCGCGGAAGCGCCGTCACGCCGCAGAAGCGGCGGCGTGACAGACAATGCGTGGGGATACCAGGACTTGAACCTGGGACCTCTTCGTTATCAGCGAAGCGCTCTAACCGCCTGAGCTATATCCCCGTGAGACCGGATACGACTGTACTGCATCCGGTCACGCCCGCCCAATCGGGGCGGTCGATCGATCAGTTGTTGGTAAAGCCGACGAGCAGTCCGCCGGTGAGGCGCACGCTCAAGTTGTAGAGCAGCGCGCTGATGGCGCCAATGGCCGTGCCGACCACGATGTTGAGTAGCGCAACGATCGTGGCAAAGAACATCACCTGGCCGAGCGAGAAAATCGCCGTGAAGCTTGTCGCTTCATCGCCGATGATGTCAGCGAGAACGGCGTCGACGTCTTGAATCACTCCGAGTGAGTTCAAGACGATCCACACGAACAGGGTGGCAACGATCAGCAAGATGGCGCCGCAGATGGCAACCAGGAACGACAGCTTCACCGCCGACCAAAAGTCGATGTAGACGAGCTTGAGGCGAACCTGCTTCGTCGGGGCTTGGCGCTGCGACTTGCGCTGCAGCTTCTCGGCGACTGTACTCACGCGTTCTCGTCCTTTCCACCCTCGACCACGTGTGCGGCCCCGGCGGTGTCGGTGTCAGTGCTGGCTTCGGTGTCAGATTCGGGAGTGATTTCGGCTTCGGCATCCGCATCAACGAGGTTGCGCTCGCTGTTGCGCGCGATGGCAATGATGCGGTCGTCGTCATCGGGGCGAGCGAACACGACCCCCATGGTGTCGCGGCCCTTGGCGGGCACTTCGGCCACCGAGGAGCGTACCACCTTGCCATTTTGCATGACCACGAGCACTTCGTCGTCGTCGGCAACAATCAAGCCGCCGGCGAGGGCGCCACGATCGTCACTGAGCTTGGCCACCTTGATGCCCAGGCCGCCACGTTGCTGCACGCGATACTGCTCAACCTCGGTGCGCTTCGCGTAGCCACCCTCGGTGACAACGAACACATACCCGCGTTCGCCGACGACGGATGCTGACAACAGTTCGTCGCCCTCGCGAAACTTCATGCCCGTGACGCCCGAGGTCGAGCGCCCCATAGGCCGCAGTGCCGAGTCGTCGGCCGTGAACCGCAGTGACATGCCGCGTCGCGACACGAGCAGGATGTCGTCAGAGTCATCGGCGAGCATCGCCGAGACGAGCTGGTCCTCCTCGCGCAGATTAATCGCGATGATGCCGCCCGTGCGGTTGGTGTCGTACTCGGTCAGGGCCGTCTTCTTGACGAGGCCGTTGCGCGTGGCGAGCACGAGGTGTTGCGCGACTGAGTAGTCACGAATGTCGAGAATCTGGGCGATCTCTTCATCGGGCTGCAACGCCAGAAGGTTGGCGACATGCTGACCCTTCGCGTCACGCCCGGCCTCTTGCACTTCGTAAGCCTTGAGGCGATACACCCGGCCGGTAGTCGTGAAGAACAAGAGCCAATGGTGCGTCGTGGTCACGAAGAAGTGCTCGACCACATCATCGGCGCGCAACTGCGCGCCCTTGACACCCTTGCCGCCGCGGTGCTGCGAGCGATAGTTATCGCTGCGCGTGCGCTTGATGTATCCGCCGCGCGTGACGGTGACGACCATCTCTTCGACCGGAATCAGGTCTTCGACGCTCATGTCGCCGTCGAAGCCCATCATGATTTCGGTGCGACGCTCGTCGCCGTACTTGTCGACGATTTCGGTGAGCTCGTCAGAGACGATCGTGCGCTGACGCTCGGGGCTCGCGAGAATCGCCTGGTAGTCGGCGATGAGGCGCTCGAGTTCTTCTGCCTGATCCTGAATCTTCTGCCGTTCGAGCGCAGCGAGGCGGCGAAGCTGCAGGTTGAGAATTGCGGTCGCTTGCAACTCGTCAACATCGAGCAACGCGATGAGTCCTTCGCGAGCCTCGTCGACCGTGGGCGAGCGACGGATGAGGGCGATGACCTCGTCGAGGGCATCCAGCGCCTTGAGATATCCGCGCAAAATGTGGGCGTCGGCCTCAGCCTTGGCCAGGCGGAACGCCGTGCGGCGAACGATGACCTCGATTTGGTGCGAGACCCAGTAGGTGATGAAGCCGTCGATCGGCAGCGTGCGCGGCACGCCGTCGACGATCGCAAGCATGTTGGCGCCGAAGTTGTCTTGCAACTGCGTGTGCTTGTAGAGGTTGTTGAGCACAACCTTCGCCACCGCGTCGCGCTTGAGCACGATGACGAGGCGCTGACCCGTGCGGCCTGATGACTCATCACGAATGTCAGCGATGCCGCCGAGCTTGCCCTCTTTCACGAGGTCGGCGATCTTGATCGCGAGGTTGTCGGGGTTGACCTGGTAGGGCAGTTCGGTGATGACGAGGCATGTGCGGTTCTGAATCTCTTCGACCGTCACGACCGCGCGCATCGTGATCGAGCCACGACCCGTTCGGTAGGCATCGTGAATTCCCTTGACGCCGAGAATCTGCGCGCCAGTCGGAAAGTCGGGGCCCTTGACCCGCTGCATGATCGCCTCAAGCAGGCTTTCGCGATCGGCCTCGGGGTTCTCGAGGTGCCAGAGCGCGGCCGCGGCCACTTCGCGCAGGTTGTGCGGAGGAATATTGGTGGCCATACCCACCGCGATGCCCACCGAGCCATTGACGAGAAGGTTGGGGAATCGCGCCGGCAGGATGCTCGGCTCTTGCGTACGGCCGTCGTAGTTGTCTTGGAAGTCGACGGTGTCTTCTTCGATATCCCGAACCATCTCCATGGCGAGCGGCGCCATCTTGGTTTCGGTGTATCGCGGAGCAGCAGCGCCGTCGTTGCCCGGCGAACCGAAGTTGCCTTGACCGGCGGCGAGCGGGTACCGCATCGACCATGGCTGCACGAGGCGCACGAGCGCGTCGTAAATGGCCGAGTCACCGTGCGGGTGAAACTGCCCCATGACATCGCCGACGACGCGCGAGCACTTCGAGTAGGCCTTGTCGGGGCGGTAGCCGCCATCGAACATCGCGTAGATCACGCGACGGTGCACGGGCTTGAGGCCGTCGCGCACGTCGGGCAGCGCGCGCCCGACAATCACGCTCATCGCGTAGTCGAGGTACGACCGCTGCATTTCGAGCTGCAGGTCAACCTGGTTGACGCGCCCGCCCGGTCCGTAGTCGACCGGCTCAGTGCCCGTGGTGTCGTCTGCCATGAGGGGAATCCTTCGGTGGTGGTGAGATGGGAGCGCAGCCTCGACGAAATGGCCGTTGCTAGATGTCTAAGAAGCGCACGTCTTTCGCGTTCTGCTGAATGAAGGTGCGGCGCTGTTCGACGTCGTCGCCCATGAGCGTCGAGAAGACGCTGTCGGCGACGGCGGCGTCTTCAAGAGTGACCTGCAGCAGGGTTCGCGATGCCGGGTTCATCGTGGTGTCCCACAGCTCTTGGTGGTTCATTTCGCCGAGACCCTTGTACCGCTGAATGCCGTTGTCTTTCGGGATGCGCTTGCCCGCGGCCAGCCCCGACTCGAGCAGAACATCCCGCTCGCGGTCGCTGTAGACGTATTCATGTTCTGAGTTTGTCCACTTGAGGCGATAGAGCGGAGGCTGCGCGAGGTACACGTAGCCAAGATCGATGAGCGGCCGCATGTACCGGAAGAGCAGCGTCAGCAGCAGCGTCGTGATGTGCTGGCCGTCGACGTCGGCATCGGCCATGAGCACGATCTTGTGGTACCGAACCTTGTCGGGGTCGAAGTCTTCGCCGATGCCCGCGCCAAAAGCCGTGATCATGGCTTGCACCTCGGCGTTGCCGAGCGCACGGTCGAGGCGCGCCTTTTCGACGTTCAAGATCTTTCCGCGCAGCGGCAAAATCGCTTGCGTCTCGGGGTTGCGGCCTTGAACAGCCGAGCCGCCGGCCGAGTCACCCTCGACGATGAAGATCTCGCTCAGCGAGGGGTCTTTCGACTGGCAGTCTTTGAGCTTGCCGGGCATGCCGCCCGACTCGAGCAAGCCCTTGCGGCGCGTCTGCTCGCGCGCCTTTCGAGCGGCGATGCGGGCAGCCGACGCTTGCAGTGCCTTGCGAATGACGTCTTTGGCTTGAGCGGGGTTGCGCTCGAACCAGTCAGCAAGGTGCTCGCCGGCAACCTTCTGCACAAATGACTTGGCTTCGGTGTTGCCGAGCTTGGTTTTGGTCTGGCCTTCGAACTGCGGCTCGCCGAGCTTGATCGAGATGACGGCCGTGAGGCCCTCGCGAACGTCATCGCCCGAGAGGTTTTCGTCTTTCTCTTTCAGGATGCCCTTGTCACGCGCGTACTTGTTGACGAGGGTCGTGAGCGCCGCGCGGAACCCTTCTTCGTGGGTGCCGCCCTCGTGCGTGTTGATGGTGTTGGCGTAGGTGTGCACCGACTCTGAGTAAGCATTCGTCCACTGCATGGCGACCTCGAGGGCGATGCGCCGCTCGGTGTCTTCTGATTCGAACGAAATGATCTCGGGGTGCACAACCTCGATCTTCTTCGCCGAGTTCAAGAACTCGACGTAGTCGACGAGGCCCTTCTCGTAGAGAAATTCTTCCCGCCGCGGAGCGGCGTCGAGTGCCGCATCGTCGTCGCGGCGCTCGTCAGCAATCGTGATGCGCAGGCCCTTGTTGAGAAAGGCCATTTGCTGAAAGCGCGTGCGCAGGGTGTCGTAGTCGAACTCGGTGGTTTCGAAGATCTCGCCGTTCGGCCAGAACGAGATGGTCGTGCCGGTCTCGTCGGTCGACGCGCCCTTCGCGAGCGGAGCATCCGGAACACCGTGTTGGTACGTCTGCGAGTACACGTTGCCCTGACGGCGAACCTCAACCGCGAGGCGCTCTGACAGCGCGTTGACGACCGAGCTGCCGACACCGTGCAGACCGCCCGAGACGGCGTAGCCGCCACCGCCAAACTTTCCGCCGGCGTGCAAGATCGTCAACACGACCTCAACGGTCGACTTCTTCTCGACCGGGTGCTCGTCAACCGGGATGCCGCGACCGTTGTCGACGACGCGAACACCACCATCGGCCAGCAGTGTGACGTGGATGGTGTCGCAGTGTCCGGCGAGTGCTTCGTCAACCGAGTTATCGACGATTTCGTAGACAAGGTGGTGCAGACCGCGCGGGCCCGTCGAGCCGATGTACATGCCGGGGCGCTTGCGCACAGCCTCGAGACCCTCAAGCACCTGAATGTCGCCGGCACCGTAGCTGTGATCATTGCGCGGTGTCGGGGTGTTGGGCTTCGACATGCTCGTCGAACTCGGCTGCGGATTCGCGTCTGCCGCGGAATTCGCTGACTCGTCTGCCGGGTTTTCGGAGGGGGTGGAGGACGAAGTGGTCATGTAGAAATGCGCTCCCGCCGAATGGATCGTTGGTGGCCGACCGATCAGAGGAATAACAGCACCCCCGATGTGGCGGGTCCATCCTACCAAGAAATGGCCCCTAGGAGCCGTCAGAACGGGCCTCTGGGGAGATATCGCGGCTGTGGTGGAGTGATTTGTATTCGCGACCTCAGGCGCTCAGCCGTAGGTGTCGCGGGGCCCTCGGCCAGGTACCGATCGAGGCCCACGCTTCCAACTCGGCGCCCCCGGGCCGCTAAACCGGATGCTGGAGACCTCTGCATCAGGGTATCGACGCAGAATCGTCGTCAAGATGTCGCCTCGCATAATGCGCAATTGGGTAGCCCACGCCGTGGAATCACACTGCACCGTCAGCACCCCATCGTCGATGCCGGCGGGCTCAGAGTGGGCGGCAATGTCTGATCCCACCAACTCGGGCCACGCGGTCAGCAGCTCTCCGCGAGCCAGCGGCGACGTCCACCCCAGCGTGCGCGTGACCGAGTCGAGAACATCACCCAAGTCGGAGGGGTCGCGACCCACACCGAACGGCGCGGAATCACCGGGGATGCGCGTGGTGCGTTTTCGAGCATCCGACGACCGCATCGCGGGGTCGCCGAACACGCTCCGTAATCGACGATAAACGGCACTCGCCTCGGACTCGGTTGGATCGCGGTCGGTCGAAGAACTCGGAGCCGGCTCACTTGTGGGCGACGGATGGTCGACCATCACCCCTCCTCCACGATTTCGCCCGACGCGATTCGGATGCGCGTGGCTGCCAGCCGCTCAGGAACGTCTGCCCCGACCGCAGCCGTGATGAGCACTTGCTCAAAGTCACCCACAGCGTCAGCGAGACGCTCTCGCCGACCTTCGTCGAGCTCGGCAAACACATCGTCGAGAATCAGAACAGGATCACCCGCGACAGCATCGGCTCGCAAGACTTCAGCAGACGCGAGCTTGAGGGCGAGCGCATATGACCAGCTTTCGCCATGACTCGCATAGCCGCGAGCCGGCAAGCCATTGAGCTCAAGCACGAGGTCGTCGCGGTGCGGGCCCACGAGAGTGACCGCACGATCGAGTTCCTCTCGGCGCAGGTCGGCCAGCCGAGATCGAAATCGCTCGGCAATGTTCTCGGGCGAATCGCTTGTGTCGTCAAGCGGCCTCACCGACGAATCGTCGTCTACATCGACGCTCAGCCGCACGCTCAACCGCGTGTGGTGATCATCGCCCGCTACCGCGCCATAGGCATGAGCAACATGGGGGCGCATCGCGTCGACGAGCTCAGCGCGAGCAACGATGATCTCCGTGCCGAGAGCGACAAGGCGGTCGTCCCACACGTCGAGAGTGCTGAGGTTATCGGCAGCCAGTCGAGAAGCCCGAGCAGACTTCAACAGTGAATTGCGTTGGCGAACAACACGCTCGTAGTCACTCATCACACCGGCGAAGCGAGGTGTGCGTTGCACGACGAGGGTGTCGAGAAAAGCTCGACGCCCGCCGGGATCGCCTCTGACGAGCGACAGATCTTCGGGAGCGAAAATCACACTGGCGAAGTAGCGAGGCAAGTCACGCAACCGAACGGGCGAGCGATTGACTTGCGCGCGGTTCGGTGATGAACGGTTGAGTTCGACTTCGATGACCACGGCGCGATCGTCGTGCTGAACCCGCACCCGAACGATCGCCGACTCGGCACCGAACCGTATGAGCGCTTGATCAGTAGACACGCGATGAGAGGCAGCCGAACCCGCGTAGGCGATCGCCTCAACAAGATTGGTTTTGCCCTGGCCGTTACGACCCACGAACAACACCGCTCCCGGCGCGAGCGCAACATCGGCCCGAGCGTAGTTGCGAAAGTCAGCGAGCGAAAGGTGCGTAACGTGCACGCGCGTCAGCGCAGCAGCAGATTGGGCTGCAGCAGGTAGCGATAGTTGTCGGTGCCCGGCTGGTCTTTCGACGATTGACTCGTGATGAGCACGGGACCCGGCTTATTCGGGTTATCGGTCTTGGTGAACGAGATGCGCACGTACTCACTGTGCACGGCCGAGAGGCCGTCGATGAGAAATTGCGGCTTGAGCGACACGGTGGTGTCGCCACCGGTGACGTGAGCGTCGATGGTTTCGGATGCTTGAGCGTTCTCTGAGCCAATCGCTTCAAGCGTGAGCCCGTCGTCAGAAAAGCTGTATCGCAAAGCGGCATCGCGCTCGAGCACAAGTTGAACCCGGCGGGTCGATTCAATGAGTTCAGCCGTGTTCATAACCGCGTAGTTGTCGACCGTCTCAGGGAACAGCCGCTTCACCGGCGGGAAGTTTCCCTTGATGAGCAACGAGGTCACGGTCTTCTGGTCTGCAGAGAAAGCGATGAGCTCGCGATCACCACCACTCACGATCGTGACCGTCACGGTTGAGGCGTGAGCGAAGATCTTGCCAATCTCAGAGAGAGTGCGGGACGGCACGAGAGCGGTAACGCCTTCGGCAACAGCAGACGACTCCCAGTCAATCTCGCGAACGGCCAC
Organism: Pseudomonas synxantha; assembly: GCA_943371805.1. Taxonomy (GTDB): domain Bacteria; phylum Actinomycetota; class Actinomycetes; order Actinomycetales; family Microbacteriaceae; genus Microcella. The sequence goes on from CALRWH020000003.1 coordinate 43,184, forward strand.
GCGATATCGATCGGTGGCAACGAGCGACAGGCGATTGTCGGCGATCTCGAGCTGCACGCCCGTGATGACAGGCGTGACATCGTCACGCGACGCCGCGACAGCTACTTGGCCAACCGCATCCGAAAAAGAGTCACCCGGGAGTACACCGCTCGGGCCGTCGACGACGGGCAAGCTCGGGTACTCCTCAACGGGCATGCTCGAGAGTGTGAATCGAGCAGAACCACACCGAACAGCGATCTTGCCCTCATCGGTCGCAAACTCGACCGGTGCGTTCGGTAGACGCGATGCAATGTCGGCAAGCAATCGTCCCGAGACAAGAACGGTTCCGTCGTCAGAAACGTCAGCGGTGATGGAGGTCTGGGCCGAGACCTCGTAGTCGAATGACGAGAGGGTGACCGTCGAGCCTTCGGCCCGCAACAAGACGCCGCTCAAGATGGGCAGCGTCGTGCGCTGCGGCAGAAGTTTCACGGCGAATGACACTGCTTCGCTGAAAACGTCGCGATTGACCTGGAACTTCACGCGGCTCCCTCTCGGTCGACCTGCCCCGGCACCCGGGGCCTTCCATACTGGCACAGCACGTGTGCGGGCGGTTGACGGGCTGCGACTCTCAAAAAGTTATCTCTCATCATTCATTGAAGAGAGGAAAAGAACACCATCATTAACCGCTGTGCACACTGTGCATAAGGTCGTCGATTGTCCGACTTCTCGCGGAACTACACGCGTGCAAGTTGTGCACTGTCGGTGGATGTTCGCTCACCCTTCGGGGGACAACTACTCTCAGGCCCCGACGACTTTCACACCTCGGCGGCGATCGTCAACAGGTCATCCCCATCCACTGAGGAAGTTATCCACAGGCTGTCCCCAGTGTGCGAAACGTGCAATGAAACTGAACGACTGCTGTGTCGAATGCACCGAAAGGCTCGTCGCCTAGCTATAGCGGTGGTTTTGCTTGATGCGACTCGTGAGCTCCGTCACTTGGTTGTAGATCGATCGGCGCTCTTTCATCAGGTCGCTGATCTTCTTGTTGGCGTACATCACCGTGGTGTGATCTCGGTTGCCGAAGAGCTGCCCGATTTTGGGCAGCGACAGATTGGTGAGTTCACGGCAGAGGTACATTGCGATCTGCCGCGCTGTAGCAACCGCTTGTGATCGAGACGAGCCATAGAGATCGTCGACGGTCAGCTTGAAGTAGGCAGCGGTGTGATTGATGATGTCGACCGGCGCGATGACATTGTCTTCATCGAGAGTGATGAGGTCTTTCAGCACCGTCTGAACAAGCTGCATGTCGACCGGTGTGCGGTTGAGGTTGGCGAAGGCCGTGACCCTGATGAGGGTGCCTTCGAGCTCGCGGATGTTGCTCGAGACTTTCGAGGCGATGTACTCAAGCACGTCATCCCGTACCTGCAGCTTGTCGTTCTGCGCCTTCTTGCGAAGAATCGCGATGCGCGTCTCGAGGTCGGGTGCTTGAACGTCGGTAATGAGACCCCACTCGAACCGGCTGCGCATGCGATCTTCGAACCCCGTGAGGTGCTTGGGGGGAAGGTCGCTTGTGATGACCACTTGCTTGTTGTGGTCATGCAGGGTGTTGAAGGTGTGGAAGAACGCCTCTTGCGTTGAGTCTTTGCCCTGCAAGAACTGAATGTCGTCGATGAGCAAGATGTCGATCTCGCGATAGCGCGACTGAAAAAGACTTGCCCGGTTGTTGGCAATGGAGTTGATGAAGTCGTTCGTGAATTCTTCAGAGCTGACGTAGCGAACGCGGATACCCGGGTAGAGGCTCTCGGCATAGTGGCCGATGGCGTGGAGCAAGTGAGTTTTGCCGAGGCCTGACTCGCCATAGATAAAGAGAGGGTTGTAGGCCTTGGCCGGCGCCTCAGCGACAGCGACGGCGGCTGCGTGCGCGAAGCGGTTTGAGCCACCGATGACGAAGTTATCGAAGCTGTACTTGTCATTGAGGCGACTATCGCCACGTCGACCCGACGCATCGGTCGTTGCCGGCGCGACACTGTTTTCAATGTACGACGGGTTTTGTTCCATGGGTTCAACGCCCGCGTCGAGCTCTTCATTCTGAATCTCGGGATTCACGACGATGGCGAAGCTTGACACCGTCTCGCCCGCGACCGTGGTGAGGGCGCTCAAGAGGGGAAGACGGATGCGCTGCTCGAGCATTCCGCGCGTGAGTTCGTTGGGCACCTCGAGATAGAAGGTGCCCGCCATGACGCCGCGCGGCTCGACCAAGTTGATGAAGCCGTGCAGTTGGGGCGTGATGCGATCGTCAGCCGTGAGGACTGCCTTCACCGACTCCCACAAGTCGTGCGGGGAATCGGTTTCGTCAGGCATTGCCCAGCTCCTTCGGTGAAGAACGCGCGACGTGATGAGGTGGACGCCGCTGTGGATAAGTTGTCGATGCACCCACGGTGGAGGCTTCGAGAAGACTGGTGCCTACTGTAATCTCACGCGGCGCGTCGTTACCAACGGTCTCTGCACATCATGTGGATAATGCCCGCGCGCACCGAGGGAGTTTGACCGCGGCATGGTCGGGACCTATTGTTAACCGGTTGACTTCTGTCCGGACCTGAATCGCAGCGATCGGACATCCGAGTTCCGTCGTCGCTGGCCCTGAGGGCCGAGGAGAGAACCATGACCAAGCGCACCTTCCAGCCGAACAACCGCCGCCGCGCGAAGGTTCACGGCTTCCGTCTGCGCATGCGCACTCGTGCTGGCCGCTCGATTCTCGCTGCGCGCCGCCGCAAGGGCCGCAGCGAACTTTCCGCTTAAGAACGTCGGTGCTCCCGCGAGCTCACCGAGTCGTCGTTGCTGACGATTTCCGGAGGGCTGTGCGCCGTGGCCGGCGCACGAGCACGCCGCACGCCGTGCTCTATCGCGTGACGGGTGAACCGAGCGGGCCGCGCTTTGGGGTCATCGTGTCGAAGCAGGTCGGAGGCGCTGTCGTGCGCAATCGCATTCGGCGCCGCATCCAGGCAATCTGTGCCTCTTCACTGTCGGCTGTATCTCCGACCGAGCTCATCGTCGTGCGCGTTCTTCCGGGTGCGCATGAGGCCTCGTGGGATACTCTGCGGTCGGAGATCAGTGATGGATTGCGACGGGCGGTGACGGCTTCATGAACGAGACGCTCGTTCGCGGCGCCCGCGCGATTGCACTCATACCCCGCAATCTCGTCGTGATCGTCTTGCGCGGATACCGGGCAGTGATCTCGCCGCTCTACGGCGACGTCTGCCGGTACTACCCCAGCTGCTCGGCATATGCCCTGGGTTCGGTTCAAGAACACGGCGTCGTGAAGGGCGGGTGGCTTGCGTCACGCCGCCTCGCTCGGTGTCACCCGTGGGCCGAAGGTGGCATCGACGATTGGCCCGTCAAAGAGAACTCTCCCTATCGGCGTACCCGCTGGGGCTTGATCGTGCTTGAGAGAAAGGCATAACCCGCCACTATGGATATCTTCGCCATCATCCTCTGGCCCATTAAGTGGGCCATCGAGGCGATCCTCGTGGGCTTCCACACGCTCTTCACTGTGATGGGCCTCGAGAGCGAGGCAGGCCTGACGTGGGTGCTGTCAATCGCCGGCCTCGTGGTTGTCGTGCGCGCAGCCCTGATTCCCATCTTCGTGCGCCAGATTCAAAACCAGCGCAAGATGCTCGAGATCTCTCCTGACCTCAAGAAGATTCAAGACAAGTACCGCGGTAAGCGCGACCAGTTCTCGCGCGAGGCAATGTCGCGCGAGACGATGGCGCTCTACAAGAAGCACGGCACGAACCCTCTGTCGTCGTGCTTGCCGATCTTGCTGCAGATGCCGATCTTCTTCGGCCTCTTCTCGGTCCTCAACAGCTCGTTCATGGGCCTCTCTGGCGTGGGCCTTCTGAACGAACAGCTCTCGCAAGAGTTCGGTCGAGCAACTCTCTTCGGCATCGCCCCTCTCGGCGCGACGATGGTCAACAACGGCGGAAACGTCTGGGTGATTGTCATTGCGGCCGTGCTCATCGTTCTGATGACGGCCTCGCAGTTCATCACGCAGTTGCAGATCATGTCGAAGAACCAGAGCCCCGAGATGAAGGCGTCGCCGATGTATCGGCAGCAGCGCATCTTGCTCTACATCCTTCCCGTGGTGTTCTTGTTCTCGGGCGTCGCCTTCCCGCTCGGCGTGATGTTCTACTGGTTCGTCTCCAACCTTTGGACGATGGTGCAGCAGTTCATCGTCATTCGAAACATGCCGACCCCCGGTAGTGAAGCGGCCCTGGCGCGCGAGGCACGACTGGCCAAGAGGCGTCAGCGCAAGGGCATCGTTGACGAGCCAGAAGACGGTGGTTCACTCGCCGTCGAAGAGCCCAAGAAGACTCAGCGCGTTCAGCCGGTCAATAAGAACCGTGCGAAGAAGAAGGGCGGCCGCTAGACCATGACCGACACCGTAGAGAACGTGCTCGACCCGATGACCGTCGAAGAGCCAGTCGGCACGACGGCGCATGAGTCGACCGATGCTGACGAGGGCGACATCGCCGCCGACTATCTCGAAGAGCTGCTTGACCTGGCTGACCTCGATGGCGACATCGAGATCGCTTCGCGAGGCGGGCGCATCTACCTGTCGATCGAGGCGGAAGAGGCGGATGCCCTGCGCACCCTGTCGAAGCCCGACACCGTCTCGGCCCTGCAAGAGCTCACGCGACTCGCGGTGCACGCTCGCACCGGCGAGTTCTCGCGCCTCATCCTCGACATCGCCGGATCCCGAGACGCACGCGCCGACGAGCTTCAGCGTCTTGTCGACCGCGCGATCGAACGCATCGACGCGGGCGCGGCCTCCGCTGCTCTGCCGCCCATGTCGAGCTACGAGCGCAAGCTCGTGCACGACCTCGTGGGCGAGCGTGGATTCACCTCGGAGTCGGAGGGCGAGGGGGCTGAGCGCCACACCGTCATCCGTCGTGGCTAACGACCACTTCCCCACTGTTTCACGTGAAACATTCGTGACCTCGTCGAGCCCTGTTGTGATCGAGCCAGAGCCGGCCGCGGCCGCCGTGGTTTTTGGGGAACACATCGAGCGCGCGCGGGCGTTCACGGCACACCTCGGCGAGCAGGGCGAGACCTTGGGCCTTATTGGCCCACTCGAGGCGGCTCGCCTCTGGTCACGCCACATCATCAACTGTGCGGTGGTGGCACCGTTCCTCACCGCTCACGGCCGCGTCGCTGATGTGGGAAGCGGCGCGGGTCTACCGGGCCTTGTGTTGGCCATCGCTCGCCCCGATGTGCACCTGACGCTGATCGAGCCCATGGAACGCCGAACCGATTGGTTGCGCGACGAGAGCGAGCGGCTGGGGCTCACGAACGTCACGGTGCTGCGGGCCCGTGCTGAAGAAGCGGTGTCGGCGGGTCCCTTCGATCAAGTGACGGCCCGCGCCGTGAGCGCGCTGACGAAACTCGTTCCCCTCACAGCACCCCTGGTTCGCGCCGGAGGAGAGCTGATCTTCTTGAAGGGAGCGCGCATCACCGAGGAGATTTCCGCCGCGACATCGGTGCTTCGCCGCCATCGCGTAACCGACGTCGAGGTGATCGAGCTCGGTGAAGGCATCGTGCCCGAAGTGACCCGACTGTTTCGGGCTACAGTAGGCGGGGCATCCTGACGCTCTGCGGTCTTTGACGGCGGTGCGGATGCTCGCCCGGCGTCACGCGATGACGCCCGTTTCACGTGAAACATTCGAGCAGGAGGCTCAAGAGTGACGACCCAGGGACAGTACGACGAGACCACGCCTTTGGCGCGCGAGGTCGCCGAAATCACCCGTCGCCGCATTGCGCTCGAAGCAACGACGCTCCCATTGCCGGCGTCGACCCGCGTGTTCACCGTGTCGAACCAAAAGGGTGGCGTGGGCAAGACCACGACGACCGTCAACCTTGCAGCGGCTTTGGCGCGGTCAGGTGCACGGGTGCTCGTGATCGACCTCGACCCGCAGGGAAACGCGTCGACGGCCCTCGGTGTTGAGCACCGCGCTGAAACGCCCAGTGTGTACGACGTCGTCGTGGGGGACGTTGCGCTTGCTGACGTCGTGCAGAAGAGCCCCGAGTTCGACCAGCTCTATTGCGTTCCGGCGACCATTCACCTCGCCGGAGCCGAGATCGAGCTCGTCTCGCTCGTTGCCCGCGAGCAGCGACTGCGCACGGCTCTTGACGCGTTCCTCGCGGCACAAGAAGACATGTTCCACTACGTGTTCATCGACTGCCCGCCGTCGCTGGGCCTGCTCACGATCAACGCCTTCGTCGCGGCGCGCGAAGTGCTCATTCCCATTCAGTGCGAGTACTACGCCCTCGAAGGCCTCAGCCAGCTGCTCAACAGCATTCAACTCATCGAGCGTCATTTGAACCCGCAGCTTCGGGTCTCGACGATCTTGTTGACGATGTACGACTCTCGTACCAACCTG
>CALRWH020000004.1:0-49311 GCA_943371805.1 Pseudomonas synxantha
GCCAACTCCCCCAGGGCAGAAATGCAGCAAGGGTAACCGGGCTCTGGCGGGTGCGCGAGGGGTCCTTTTTTGTGCGGTTCGAGGCGGCGACGGATGCCCGGCGCAGCATCCACAGGACCATCGGCCCCTGCGCCCGCTCAGCCGGCCGCTCTAGGCTGGGGACAATGTCGCGCAGCATCTACATCACGTCAGCCGAGGGCAACTCGGGCAAGTCGACGGTGGCCCTCGGGCTCGTCGACACCTTGAGCCACCGCGTGCAGCGGGTCGGGGTGTTTCGGCCGATCTCCCGCTCTCGTGATGAACGGGACTACGTCTTGGAGGTGCTGCTCGCCCACGACGGCGTCGACCTCGAGTACGACGAAGCGATCGGCGTCGGCTACGACGAGGTGCACGCCGACCCCGAGGCTGCCCTCGCCGTGATTGTCGAGCGCTACCACGCGGTGTCGCAGCGCAGCGATGCCGTCGTGATCGTGGGCAGCGACTACACGGATGTGTCGAGCCCGACCGAGCTGTCGTTCAACGCGCGCATCGCGGCCAACCTGGGCGCGCCCGTGCTGCTGGTCGTCGGCGGACGCGAGGGTGGCGCTGCGGGTGGGCGCGGGCTCGCCGAGTCGGCGCCACGGTCATCCGACGACATGCGCCGGGTCGCAGAAGTTGCCGTCGCCGAACTCGACCACGAACACGCGCAGTTGCTGGGCATCATTGCCAACCGTGTCGAGCTTGATCAGCTCGACGCCGTGGTTGCGGCGGTACAGACCGTAGCTCCTGATGCACTCGTGTCGGCCATCCCCGACGACCCGTATCTCATCGCGCCCACCGTCGCCGCCGTCATGCAGGCCTGCGGCGGCACCTTCGAGCGCGGCGACGAAGCCCTATTGCAACGCGAAGTACTCGGTGCCGTGGTCGCTGGTATGTCGATGGAAAACGTGCTTCCGCGCCTCACCGAGGGAGCCGTCGTTCTCATTCCGGGCGACCGCAGCGAGGTCTTGCTCGCGGTGCTGATGGCCCATGCGAGTGAGACGTTTCCGAGCCTGGCGGCCATCGTGCTCTACGGCGGATTCGAGACACCGGATGCGGTGCAAAGCCTCGTCGACGGTCTCGACCCCAGCCTGCCCATCATTAGAGCCGAGTCGGGCACCTACGACACCGTGCGCGCCATCATGGGCGCCCGCGGTCGACTGGCTGCCGACAGTCAGCGAAAGTACGACACGGCGCTCGCGCTGTGGGAACGCCACATCGACGCCGAGGCACTGATGAACCGGCTTGACGTGACGCGCTCTGACGTGGTCACGCCGCTCATGTTCGAGTTCGACCTGCTCGAGCGTGCGCGCGGAGACCGCAAGCACATCGTGCTGCCCGAGGGCGATGACGACCGCGTGCTGCGCGCGGCGGGCACGCTCTTGCAGCGCGGCGTGTGTGCGCTCACGATTCTCGGCGACGAGCAGGCCGTGCGCGCCCGTGCCGCCGAGCTGGGGCTCGACTTGTCGGGAGCGAGCATCCTCTCGACGCACGACGAGGCGATGCGGCACCGCTTCGCTGAGGAATACGCGCGGCTGCGGGCGCACAAGGGCGTCAGCTACGAGACGGCGCGCGATGTCGTGACCGACGTGAGCTACTTCGGCACGATGATGGTGCACCTCGGGCTCGCCGACGGCATGGTCTCGGGAGCAGCGCACACGACGGCCCACACGATTCGCCCGAGCTTCGAGATCATCAAGACCGACCCGGGTGTCTCGGTCGTCTCGAGCGTCTTCTTGATGTGCCTCGCTGACCGCGTGCTCGTCTACGGGGACTGCGCGGTGATTCCCGACCCCACGAGCGAGCAACTGGCCGACATCGCGATCTCGTCGGCCGCCACGGCCTCGCAATTCGCGATTGAGCCGCGCGTGGCGATGCTCTCGTATTCCACGGGTGACTCGGGCGCGGGCGACGATGTCGAGAAGGTGCGCGAAGCCACGCGCCTCGTCCACGAGCGGGCCCCCGAACTGCTCGTCGATGGCCCGATGCAGTATGACGCGGCCGCAGAGCCGAGTGTCGCGGCCTCGAAGATGCCCGGCTCGCCCGTCGCGGGGCGCGCGACCGTTTTCGTCTTTCCTGACCTCAACACGGGCAACAACACCTACAAGGCCGTGCAGCGCTCGGCGGGCGCCGTGGCGATCGGCCCCGTGCTGCAGGGTCTTCGCAAGCCCGTCAACGACCTCAGCCGCGGTGCCCTCGTGAGCGACATCGTCAACACCGTGGCGATTACCGCGATTCAGGCGCAACGAACTCCTCCGCCGGCGACCATGCCCGTCTCGACCATCGGTGGAGTCGCGTAGTGCGTGTCTTTGTCGTCAACTCGGGTTCGAGCTCGATCAAGTACCAGCTCGTCGACGTCGTCACCGAACAGGTTGTGCTCGCTGGTCTGCTCGAACGCCTCGGGCAGCCGGGCGGTGACGCGGTCGACCATGTGGCGGGGATGCGCGTCGTGCTCGAGCGCCTCGGCTCTGAAGCGGCGTCGATCGCCGCCGTCGGCCACCGCGTCGTGCACGGCGGCTCGATCTTCACCGCGCCCGTGGTCATTGACGACGAGGTCGTGGCCGGCATTGAAGCGGTGAGCGCGCTCGCGCCGCTGCATAACCCGGCGAATCTCGCGGGCATCCGTGCTGCGCGCCTCGCTCTGCCTGACGTGCCGCATGTCGCCGTCTTCGACACCGCCTTTCACCAAACCATGCCCGCCGCGGCGTCGACGTACGCGATCGACCGGGCCGTCGCGGCCGAGTACGGCATTCGCCGCTACGGCTTTCACGGCACGAGCCACGAGTTCGTGGCGGGTCGCGCTGCTGCCCTGCTCGGGCGCCCGCTCGAGAGCCTCAAGCTCATCGTGTTGCACCTCGGCAACGGCTCGTCGGCTGCGGCCATCGACGGTGGCCGTTCGATCGACACGTCGATGGGCCTTACGCCCCTCGCTGGCCTTGTGATGGGCACACGCTCGGGCGATGTCGACCCGGGCGTGCTGCTGCACCTCGAGCGCGCTGGTCTGCCCGTCGCCGAGGTTGACGCCATTCTCAACAGTCGCAGTGGCCTGCTCGGCCTCGCCGGTTCCGCCGATATGCGCGACGTCACCGCGGCCGCTGGGGCGGGCGATGCGGATGCTGACCTCGCCCTCGACGTCTGGGCCCACCGCATCCGGCACTATGTGGGCGCGTACCTCGCCCAGCTCGGTGGCCTCGACGCCGTCGTTTTCACGGCCGGAATCGGCGAGAACGCGCCCGACCTGCGAGCCCGCGCGCTCGCAGGTCTGCAGCACTTCGGGCTCTCGATCGACGCCGAGCGCAACGCCGAGCGCTCGCGCGCGCCGCGGATCATCTCGCCCGACGATGCCCCCGTCGCCGTGCTCGTCGTGCCGACCAACGAAGAGCTCGCGATCGCGCAAGCCGCCGCCACGCTCGTCGGCTAGGCAGCCGGCGAATGCCCGGCTCGGGCATCGGAGGTGACGACTACGCTGGGCACGTGGTTACCGCCCTCTATCGCCGCTATCGGCCCGAGACGTTTGCCGAACTCATCGGCCAGGCGCACGTAACCGACCCCTTGCGGGCGGCGCTGCGTGGCGACCGGGTCAACCACGCCTATCTCTTCAGCGGCCCCCGCGGCTGTGGCAAGACAACGTCGGCGCGCATCCTTGCCCGCTGCCTTAACTGTGCCGAGGGGCCCACCGACACGCCCTGCGGGGTGTGCCCGAGCTGCGTTGAGCTGAGCCGCGACGGTGGCGGGTCTCTCGACGTTGTCGAGATCGACGCCGCGAGCCACAACGGCGTCGATGACGCCCGCGACTTGCGCGAGCGCGCGGTGTTTGCGCCCGCGCGTGACCGCTACAAGATCTTCATCCTCGACGAGGCGCACATGGTGACGCCGCAAGGCTTCAACGCGCTGCTCAAGATCGTTGAAGAGCCGCCGGAGCACGTGAAGTTCATCTTCGCGACGACCGAGCCTGAGAAGGTCATCGGCACGATCCGCTCGCGCACTCACCACTATCCCTTCCGCCTCGTGCCGCCCGCGCAGTTGCTCGAATATGTGCAGCAGCTCTGCGAGAGCGAGAAGGTGACGATCGAGCCGGGCGTGCTGCCGCTCGTCGTGCGCGCCGGCGGCGGCTCGGTGCGCGACACCCTCTCGTTGCTCGACCAGCTCATGGCCGGCAGTGACGACGCCACCGTCACCTACGAGCGCGCCGTCGCGCTGCTCGGCTACACGCACGGCTCGCTGCTCGACGAGGTCGTCGTGGCCATTGCGGGTCGGGATGCCGAGGGCGCCTTCCACGCGATCGATCGCGTCATTCAGACCGGTCAAGACCCGCGCCGGTTCGTTGACGACTTGCTCGAGCGATTGCGTGACCTCATTGTCGTGCAGGCGACGGCTGACAGTGCCGCTTCGGTGCTGCACGGCATCCCCGCCGATGACCTCGCGAGCATGCGCACGCAAGCGGCCATGTTTTCGCCCGCCGAGCTTTCACGCGCGGCCGACGTGGTCAACCGCGCGCTCACCGAGATGACCGGTGCGACGTCACCGCGCTTGCACCTCGAGCTCATGACCGCGCGCGTGCTCGTGGCGCTCGGCGCCGAGGGCGCGGCGGCGGCATCGATCGCGCGTGTGGCAGCCTCCGCAGCCAGCGCGGTTGTGCCGACCCCGGCGGTGTCTGCTCCCGCCCTGGCGTCCGCAGCGCCGACTCCCGCTGCGCCGGCTCCGGCAGCGCCGGCTCCCGCGGCACCCGCCGCGGCGCCCGAAGCGACTCCGGCGACCGAGGCGACGAGCGCGTCGTCGTCGCCTGCCGCTGCCGACACGGTCGTGACGCTCGACGCGATTCGGGCCGCGTGGCCCGCGGTGCTCGAGGCCGTGCAGCAGACCAAGCGCAGCTCGTGGACGGTTGTCTTTGGCACCTCGGCCGTCGCGCTTGACGACGACGTTCTCACCCTTTCCTTTCCGACCGAGGCCGATGCCAACGCCTTCAAGCATCGCGCCGCACCGGCTGACAGCGTGAGCGAGCACGTGCGCGCCGCAATCCAGGCTGTCGTTGGGGCGCGCGTCAAGTTCCGCGTTCGGGTCGACCCGACGACGGATGCCCGCGCGTCGCTCGGCACCACTCCCACCGCCCCACCCGAGTCAGCGGCGGATGCTCCCGCCGACCCCGACCCGGCCCCCGACTCTGCGCCCGCCCCGGTTGCCAGCGCCGCTGCTCCGCCCCGGCCTCGCACGCCGGCCCCTGCAGCCGCGGCCCCTGCAGACGCGGCCCCTGCAGCCGCGGTGACTGACTGGGTTGTGACGGCGATCCCGGGAGCGGTCGCGGCCCCGGCGAGCATCCAATCGCCCGAATCTTCACCGTCAGCGGAATCGGGCCCCTCACCCGCGTCGCCCGATTCGGTGACGTCGGCGCCCGAGCCCGAGGCAGTAGAGCGACCCGTCGTTCAGCACCAGACTGAAGTGAACGGCCGCCAGCGGTACGGAGAAGCGGTCGTGCGCGAGGTGCTCGGGGCGACCTTCTTGGGCGAAGAGGCCATCGAGCCACTGGTGACCGCAGACGACGTCGATCTGTTCGCTTCAGCCGCGGGTCGTGACGCGGCGCCACCAGCGGCGACCACGTTCGACCCCGACCGCCCGTCGAGCGCTGACGCCCCTGATCCCCTGCGCGACGAGTACTAGCCCGAGTGCGACACCACGAGGCAAGAGAGCAGAGCTGACGTGTACGACGGAATCATTCAAGACCTCATCGACGAATTTGGGCGGCTCCCTGGCATTGGCCCCAAGTCGGCTCAGCGCATCGCGTTTCACATTCTGCAAACCGAGTCGTTCGATGTCGCCCACCTCGCACAACTGCTCATCGATGTTCGCGAGAAGGTGCGTTTCTGTGAGATCTGCGGCAACGTGGCCGAAGAGGCGCAGTGCTCCATCTGCCGCGATGTGCGACGCAGCCCGACCACCATTTGCGTCGTCGAAGAGGCGAAAGATGTTGTCGCGATCGAGCGCACGCGCGAGTTCCGCGGGTTATATCACGTGCTGGGCGGCGCGATCAGCCCCATCGACGGCATCGGCCCCGACGACTTGCGCATCGCTCAATTGCTTGCGCGCTTGCGCGACGGCACCGTGACCGAAGTCATCATTGCCACCGACCCCAACCTCGAGGGTGAAGCGACCGCCACCTACCTCTCTCGATTGCTCGTGCAGCCGGGCCTCACCGTGTCTCGGCTCGCGAGTGGCCTGCCCGTCGGCGGCGACTTGGAATATGCCGATGAGGTCACACTCGGCCGCGCCTTCGAGGGGCGGCGCACGGTCGAGCGATAGCCGTGCGGCCTTCTCGAACGCCGCATGCCGCGCCGGGCATCCGCTCGCAGTAGAATCGTGGCTCAGGCTCGCCACCGCTGTCGTGCCATCGGCTCGAGCACGCTCGTGCTCTCTGCCGTTTTCGACATTCATCCTCAGCCCTGCTGCGCCACCAATTCAGGAGTACCGCCGTGAGCCTCATCGTGCAGAAGTTCGGTGGTTCGTCGGTGGCTGACGCCGAGAGCATCAAGCGTGTCGCGAAGCGCGTGGTCGAGACGCGCAAGGGTGGCAACCAGGTCGTCGTCGCAGTCAGCGCCATGGGCGACACGACCGACGACCTCATCGACCTCGCGCACCAGGTTGCACCGCTGCCCGACCCGCGCGAGATGGACATGCTGCTCACGACGGGCGAGCGCATCTCGATGGCGCTGCTTGCCATGGCGATCAAGAGCATGGGCCATGACGCGCGCTCGTTCACGGGTAGCCAGGCGGGCATGATTACGGATGCTCGCCACGGCGCTGCCCGCATCGTCGACGTCACTCCGGTGCGCGTGCAAGAGGCGCTCGACGAGGGGGCCATTGCGATCGTCGCGGGTTTTCAGGGCTTCAACCGCGACAGCCGCGACATCACCACTCTTGGTCGTGGAGGCAGCGACACGACCGCGGTCGCGCTCGCCGCGGCACTCAAGGCCGATGTGTGCGAGATCTATACCGACGTCGATGGCGTGTTCACGGCTGACCCGCGCGTGGTGAAGAGCGCCCGCAAGCTCGACCGCGTGACGACCGAAGAGATGCTCGAGCTCGCCGCGGCGGGCGCCAAGGTCTTGCACATTCGCGCCGTCGAGTTCGCGCGTCGCAATGGCGTGACGTTGCACGTGCGCTCGTCGTTCTCGCCCAATGAGGGCACCTGGGTTGTCACCCCGAAAGAGGGAGAAGTCATGGAAGAGCCGATCATCACCGGAGTCGCCGGCGATCTCAGCGAGGCGAAGATCACGGTGGTCGGCGTGCCCGACACCCCCGGTATGGCCGCCGACATCTTCACGATCGTCGCCGAGACCGGCGCCAACATCGACATGATCGTGCAAAACGTCTCGACCGCCGCGACGAGCCGCACCGACATCAGCTTCACTCTGCCCAAGAGCGACGGCGAGAAGGTGCTCACGGCTCTGCGTGCAACGCAGTCGAACCTCGGCTTCGAGTCGCTCGCCTACGACGACCAGATCGGCAAGCTCTCCGTTGTCGGCGGCGGCATGCGCACTAGTGCGGGTGTTTCGGCTCAGCTCTTCACCGCGCTCAAGAACGCGGGCATCAACATGGAGATGATCAGCACGTCAGAGATTCGCATCTCGGTCGTCATGCGTGCCGACACCCTCAACCACGCCGTGCAGATTGTGCACACGGCATTCGGGCTCGATGGCGACGCCGAGGCGGTCGTCTACGCAGGAACGGGGCGATAGTCATGGGTTCGACGGTCAACATCGGCGTCGTCGGCGCCACGGGTCAGGTCGGCGCCGTCGTGCGCCAGCTGCTGCTCGAGCGCAACTACCCCGTGGGTGAGCTGCGCTTCTTTGCCAGTTCTCGCAGCGCCGGAACGGTCATCCCGTGGGGCGATCGCGACATCGTTGTCGAAGATGCCGAGACAGCCGACCCGAGCGGGCTCGACGTTGCCATCTTCAGCGCGGGTGCGACGCTCAGCAAGGCCCAGGCTCCGCGCTTTGCGGCGGCGGGCGTCACAGTCGTCGACAACTCGTCGGGCTGGCGCATGGACCCTGAAGTTCCGCTCGTGGTCAGCGAGGTCAACCCGCACGCGATCGACAACGCCGTCAAGGGCATCATTGCCAACCCCAACTGCACGACGATGGCCGCGATGCCCGTGCTCAAGGTTCTCGACGCCGAAGCGGGCCTGCAGCGCCTCATCGTGAGCACCTACCAAGCGGTGTCGGGTGCGGGCCTCGCGGGCGGCGAAGAGCTACTCGATCAGGCGAATGCCGTGATCGTGCAAGATGCCATCGCTCTCGTGCACGACGGCTCTGCAGTCGAGTTTCCGCCGGCCGTGAAGTTTCCGAAGACCATCGCCTTCAACGTCATTCCGCAGGCGGGCAGCTTCGTCGACGACGGCCTCGGCGAGACCGACGAAGAGAAGAAGCTCCGCAATGAGAGCCGCAAGATTCTCGAACTGCCCGAGTTGCTGGTGAGCGGCATTTGCGTGCGGGTTCCCGTGTTCACGGGCCACTCGCTCGCGATCAACGCCGAGTTCGCTCGCGCGATCAGCCCGGAGCGCGCACGCGAGCTGCTGGCTGACGCGCCGGGCGTTCAGCTCATGGATGTTCCCACCCCGCTCGACGCCGCCGGCGCTGATCCGAGCCTGGTCGGGCGCATCCGTGCCGATGAGGGTGTTCCGGGCGGCCGTGGCCTCGCAATGTTCATCAGCAACGACAACCTGCGCAAGGGCGCGGCTCTCAACGCCGTGCAGATCGCCGAACTGCTGGCCGTGAAACTCGGCGCCTCGGTCGCGGCGTAATCGGCACGATGGCGCGCATCGAGCGGTCGTCGGCCCCCGGGCCGATTCGTTCGTATGCCGCCATCGGCGACAGCTACAGCGAAGGCATGGGCGATGAGCGCCCTGATGGAACTCCGCGCGGCTGGACCGACCTCGTGGCGGCGGGCCTCGCGCACGCCGCCGGCGGATCAATCGGCTATGCCAACCTTGCGATTCGCGGGCGCTTGCTCGCGCCGATTCTCGACGACCAATTTCCGGCCGCGCTCGCTCTCGGCCCCGAGTTGCTCAGCATCAACGGCGGCGGCAACGACATCTTGCGTCCTTCGGTATCGATCGAGGCCGTCGCTGATCGACTGGTGTCGGCCGCCGAGCTCGCGCTCGAGACGGTGCCGCGCGTGATGATTGTGAGCGGCGGTGACCCGACGCAACACTTGCCTCTCGGTCGCGTCTTCTCACGACGGGGCAACGAGCTTGCCGTCGCCGTGAAGCACCGGCTTGCCGGCACTGACGTGCTCTTTGTCGACAACTGGAGCGACCCCCGACTGCCCGAGTTGCGGTATTGGTCGGTCGACCGCCTGCACCTCAACGCGCAGGGGCACGCCCTCGCCGCTGCCAACGTTCTCGCGGCGCTCGGTGCTGCCGTGGCGCCCACGCCCGGAGCGCCCGATGCGGGCGACGACCTCGCGCGCCCCCGCACGGCCGAGTACTGGCGTCGGTACGTGCTGCCGTGGATTGGCCGTCGCCTCACGGGGCGCTCGTCGGGCGACCACCGGCAGGCCAAGCGGCCCACGCTCGAGCCGTTCGGCCCCGAACACGCATGAAGCGCGCGGCACTCGTGCTCGCGGCTTGCCTTGCCGTGCTGGCCGGATGCTCTCCGACAGTGGCTCCCGGCTCTGACCCGACCATCCCGACGGCCGAGGGGCCGCTCGTCGCCTTCTACGGCGACTCCTACACGCTCGGAACCGGCGCGAGCGATCTGAGTCTGCGCTGGTCAACCCAGATCTCGCTCGACCGTGGCTGGCGCGAGTTCAACCCGAGCGTCAATGGCCTGGGGTTCATCAACAATCGCCGCAGCTTTGCCGACGATGATCTGCCCGCGCAGATCATCGCGCAGCAGCCCGACATCGTGATCGTGACGATGGGGCTCAACGACAACTTCTCGTATAGTCGTGCCGCTGCCGAGATTGAGCAGCAGATTGACCTCGATCTCGACCGCCTGACGACAGCGCTCCCCGACGCTCGCTTCGTGGTTGTCGAGCCCTTTTGGTACACGGCCGAGCGACCCGCCTCGCTTGACATCATTAGCGGCTGGGTGCGCGATGCCGCCGAGCGGTACGGTGCCGATTACATCGCGGGCGCATCCGAATGGATCGCCGGTCAAGACGGCCTCATGGCCGCCGACGGCCTGCACCCCAACGACGAGGGCTATGCGCTCATGACGGGTCTCATGGATGAGGCGCTGCGCGAACTCGGTCTCTGACGGTGAGGGTGGGCGGGCGCTACGCTGACGCCGTGATCACACGCGCGACCTCCGCCCTTCCCGAGCGCACTCTCTTGATGCACTCGGTTGTCGTCGCTCTGGTTCTCTCGCTCATCGCGATTGTCGCGGGTCTCATCGTTGGCTCACGCATCATCGTGTTCGACGGGGTGTACGGCATCGTCGGGCTCTCGCTCACGTGGATCGCCCTGCGTGCGTCGCGCGCGTCGCAGAGCGGGCCATCCGATCGCTACCCCTTTGGTCGGGAGTCGCTCACGCCGTTCGCGATCGTGCTGCAGGGGGTGGCGATGCTCGGCACTCTGCTGCTTGCCGCGGTGGATGCAGTTCTCGTCATCATCGACGGCGGGAGCGACGTCGCCCCCATTTCGGTCGTGGTCTACGGGGCATTCTCGGCTGTCGTCAGCGCTCTCTTCACGGTGCATCTGTTCCGTCGCGCGGGGGGCTCAGAGCTCGTGACGGTCGAAGCTCTTCAGTGGCGTGCCGGCGCCGTGCGCAATGCCGTCATGGTCGCGGGTGCCGCGGTCGCGATTCTCGTTGCCACCACCACCTCCGGCGACCTCGTGCGATTCCTCGACCCGGTGCTCGTTCTGGTCGCCGTAGCAATGTTGGCGCCTATCCCCGTGCGATTTTTGCGGTCGGGTGTCTATGAGCTTCTCGAGGGCGCACCGCCCGCCGAGGTGCAGCAGCGGGTCGCTCGAATCGTTGACGAGCTTCGCGCGCGGCACGGTCTGGCAGAACCGATCGTGCGCATGTCGAAGCTCGGGCGCAAGCTGTACGTGCAGGTCGACATCGTCGTCGAACCCGGCTCGTGGACGATCGAAGGGCAAGACGTCGTGCGCCGCGAGATGCTCGACGCGCTTGCCGAGCTTGATTACGACCTCTGGGCCTCGCTCGATCTCACGACCGACCGTTCCCTCGCCGAGTGATGGGCGCGCTGCGTAGCGCGGCGCCCTGTTAGCGTTCGTGCATGGCTGGCCCTCTGGATGATCTGATCGTCGTCGACCTCAGCCGTGCCGTCGCGGGTCCGCATGCCGCCATGATGCTGGGCGATCTCGGGGCGCGAGTAATCAAGGTCGAGGCCCCGGGGTCAGGAGACGACACACGCGGCTGGGGGCCGCCTTTCGTTGGCGCGCCCGAGTCGCGCGAGAGCACCTACTTTCTCTCGGCCAACCGCAATAAGCAGTCGATTCAGCTTGATCTGAAAGACCCTGCTGACCTCGAGACCCTGCGGGCAATGCTGCGGCGAGCGGATGTTCTCGTCGAGAACTTCCGCCCGGGAGTGCTCGACCGGCTCGGGTTCGACGCCGCGGCGCTCGAGGCCCTCAATCCGCGACTCGTCGTGCTCTCGATCTCGGGGTTCGGACACGACGGGCCCGAGGGAGGGCGCGCCGGCTACGACCAGATCGCGCAGGGCGAGGCCGGTCTCATGTCGCTCACGGGTTCTGGGCCTGACGACCGGCAGCGCGTGGGTGTGCCCATCGCCGACCTGCTCGCGGGCATGAATGGCGCCTTCGGGGTGCTCGCGGCACTGCGGGAGCGCGACCGCACGGGCCGCGGCCACGTCGTGCGCACGAGTCTGCTTGCCGCGCTCGTCGGCGCGCACAGTTTCGAAGGGACGCGGTACACCGTCGCAGGCGAGGTCGGCGCGGCTCGTGGCAATCACCATCCGTCGCTCGCGCCCTATGGGCTCTTTTCGACGGCCGACGGCGTCGTGCAAGTGGCGGTAGGCAATGACGCTCTCTGGCGGTCATTCTGTGCCGTCGTTGATCTCGACCCCGACACCCCGCAGTTCGCCACCAACGCCGAGCGCGTCGCGAACCGTGACGCCCTGATTGGGGTCATCGAGGACGCGTTCGCCTCACGGTCGAGCGTCGATCTCTTGAGCGCGCTCGACCGTGCGGGCGTGCCTGCGGGCACCGTGCGCTCGATCGACGAAGTCTACGAGTGGGCGCAGACGCGCTCGCAAGGGCTGGTGGTTGAGGTTGAGCACGAGACCCTCGGGGTGATTGAGATTCCCGGCCCGCCACTGCGGTTTTTCGGCTTCGACGGCGACGAACAGACGCGGAGCATCCATACCGCCCCTCCGACGCTCGGTCAGCACGGCGACGCCGTGCGGCAGTGGCTCGACGAGCCGCATCGACCCGCCGACAACTAGTCGCGCGGTTTCGCCGGCCTCAGGGCCATCTGCACGATCACGACGACGAGCAACCCGGCGAACAGCCACCCCGAGACGGCCGGCGGAATCACGAACGCCAACCACACTCCGACGAGCGACATGAGGGCTGCAGCAAGACCCATCGGCAGGGCATCCTGCCATCGAACGAGGCCCGCGCGCATGTTCGGAATCGTGCCCGCGAGCGCCCCGGGAATCATCGCGAGCAATGAGGTGCCCTTGGCGAGGAGGTCGCCGACGCCGAAGAATGCGACAAGCACAGGAACAGCGACAATTCCGCCGCCGACGCCGAGCAATCCCGCCATCATGCCCATGATGAGTCCGAGGGTGATGAGCCCCAAAACGGTCGCAACCCCGTAGTCGATCGTTCCGTCTCGATTGGGCACGACGAGCGCGAGTCGAAGGGCCGCAGCGACGAGCCCCGCGATGAAGAGCCACTTCAGCCACACGAGCGAGATGCGGCGAAGCAGTAGGGCGCCGAGCGGTGTGCCGACGATCGCCCCCACGGCGATGACTGCGGCGGCAAGAAGGTCGATCTGACCGCGCGAGCCAAACAGTGACGCGCTCACGATAGCCGGCGGAATGATGGCACAGAGCGAGGTCGCGGATGCCCGCCGCTGGTCAAAGCGCGCCCACACCATCATGAGCGGCACCATGACGAGCCCGCCGCCAATGCCGAAAAAGCCCGAGAAGAGCCCTCCGATTGCGCCAATCGCAAGAAGCGGCAGAATCACCGGCTCAGCCTAGCCCTGCCGCCGTGACGTGCTGTTGAGCGCGACTAAACTGGGCGCGTGACTGAACCCATCGACGTCGTCCTCATCGGCGGCGGCATCATGAGCGCAACGCTCGGCACGATGCTGCGCCAACTCGAACCCACCTGGACGATCAGCATCTACGAGCGGCTGGGTGACGTTGCCCTCGAGAGCTCGAACCCCTGGAACAACGCGGGCACGGGCCATGCCGCGCTGTGTGAACTCAACTACACACCTGAGCGACCTGATGGCTCGATCGACATCACCAACGCCGTGAAGGTCAACGAGCAGTTTCAGGTGTCGCGGCAGTTCTGGTCCTATCTCGTGGGCCAGGGGTTGCTGCCCGAACCGAGCGCGTTTTTGACCTCGACGCCGCACATGAGCATGGTCTGGGGCGACGCCAACGTCGACTACCTGCGCAAGCGCTACGAGGCCCTCAAGGATCACCCACTCTTCGCGGGCATGGAATTCAGCGACGACGCTGCCGTTATTCGGCAGTGGGCCCCGTTGACAATCCCGGGCCGCGCAAAGTCGCAACCCATCGCCGCGACGCGCATGGCGGCCGGTACCGATGTCGACTTCGGTGCGCTCACCCGCATGCTCATCGACGGTCTCGTGTCGAGCGGGGTGAACCTGAGCCTCGAGCACAGCGTGACGGGCATCCGTCGCCAAAAGAATGGGCTCTGGAAAGTCTCGGTTCGCCACGAGGTGGGCTCAACGCCGTTCGACGTGTCGGCCCGCTTCGTGTTTGTCGGCGCGGGGGGCCACGCTCTGCCCTTGCTGCAGAAGACGGGTATTCCTGAGATTCGCGGATTCGCGGGTTTTCCGGTCAGCGGCCAGTGGTTGCGCAGCGATGCCCCAGCGGTTGTCGCCCAGCACAACGCCAAGATCTACGGCAAGGCCTCGGTGGGTGCTCCGCCCATGTCGGTGCCGCACCTCGACACGCGGGTTGTCGATGGGCAGCCGAGCTTGCTGTTTGGCCCCTACGCGGGCTTCACGCCCAAGTTCTTGAAGACCGGGTCATGGTTCGACCTTTTCGGTTCGATTCGTTGGCACAACATCATCCCGATGCTGCAAGTGGCACTGCGCAACCTCGATCTGGTGACCTACCTCGTGGGTCAGTTGCTCGCCTCGCGCGCGAAGAAGCTCGACGCACTGCGCGAGTTTTACCCGGGGGCTGTCGGCGACGACTGGTACCAACTGACCGCGGGTCAGCGCGTGCAGATCATCAAGAACGTTCCCGGCAAGGGCGGCACGCTGCAGTTTGGCACTGAGGTTGTGGCCTCGGCCGACGGCTCGATCGCCGGCCTGCTCGGTGCATCGCCGGGTGCGTCGACGGCGCCCTCGATCATGATCGACCTCATCGAGCGATGCTTTCCCGACAAGCTCGAGGGCTGGAAGCCTGGGTTGCACGCGATGGTGCCGAGCTACGGCCGCGCCGTATCTGACGACCCGGCCTTTGCTGCCGAGGTGTTGCAGAGTACGGCCGCGACGCTGTCGATCGCGCGCTGACGTTCTCGATCGCGCTGACTTTCTCGATCGCGCTGACGTTCTCGATTGCCCTGAGGCTCTCGAGTGCGCTGCCCGCGCGTCAGTTGCGCGCGGCCCCGTCTGACGCCGTCACGACAAAGGTGTCAGGCTGACCGAAGGCGTGCTCGCCAAACGCGTTGTCGACGGCAACTTGCACGCGCGAAAGGTCGTCGATCTTCACAAGGGCGATAGCCGCGCCGCCGAATCCACCCCCGGTCATGCGGGCGCCAATCGCTCCCGCCGCGACAGCGGTTTCGACCGCGAGGTCAAGTTCGGGCACCGAGATCTCGAAGTCGTCGCGCATGCTGCGGTGCGAGGCATCGAGCAAGTCGCCAATCGCTGACGCGCCCTGGGCCTTCAACACGGCGACGGTGTCGAGCACGCGCTGATTCTCCGTGATGACGTGACGGATGCGCCGAAAGGTCACATCGTCGAGCAGTTCGTGCGCGCGGGGCAGGTCGTCGACCGTCGCGTCTCGCAGGCTCGAGAACCCGAGCGCCGCGGCTCCGCGCTCGCACGCGGCCCGGCGCTCGCCGTAGCCGCCGGTGGCGTGACTGTGCTTGACGCCGGTGTCGATGACCAGAATCGCGAGACCCGCCTCGGCGAGCCCGAGCGGCACAAGCTCGCTCTCGAGCGTGCGGCAGTCGAGAAAGACCGCGTGGTCGGCTTCACCGAGAAGTGACGCTGACTGGTCCATGATGCCCGTGGGGGCGCCGACGGCGACGTTCTCGGCGCGCTGGCCGACGCGTGCGAGCGTGCGCCGGTCAAGGCCCAGCTGCCAGACGTCATTGA
Source organism: Pseudomonas synxantha (assembly GCA_943371805.1). Lineage (GTDB taxonomy): Bacteria > Actinomycetota > Actinomycetes > Actinomycetales > Microbacteriaceae > Microcella. Next base: position 15,537 of record CALRWH020000004.1, read on the forward strand.
GGGCCAGGGCGACAGCGCTTTCAATCGCGGCCGAGCTCGAGAGGCCAGCGCCCACGGGAACATCGGAGTCGATAAACAGGTCGACGCCGGGAACAGCGGCGAGGTCGGCACCGAATTCACTGAACGCCCACGCCACACCCAGCGGGTAAGCCGACCAGCCGCCCAGAGCATCGGGGGTGAGCGCATCGAGGTCGATCTCGGCAAGCTCGTCGGCGAACGTGCTCGCCACGCGTACTCGGCGGTCGTCGCGCACTCCGAGCGCCACCACGGTGCGGCGGTCGATCGCGAAGGGGAGCACGAAACCTTCGTTGTAGTCGGTGTGCTCGCCGATGAGGTTGACGCGGCCCGGAGCCGACCACAGTCCATCGGGCGTCGTGCCGAAGACGGCCTCAAAGCCCGTGCGTGCGTCGTCGCGAATGTCAGTCATTGCCCGTCTTCTCGATTCCCTCGCGAATGAATGCGGCTTGTGCTTCGGGCGCGACGTCACCGATGAAGGCGCCCATCGCGGCTTCGGAGCCGGCCAGATACTTCAGTCTCTCAGCGCCACGGCGCGGGCTTGTCACTTGCAGCATGAGGCGCATCGAGTCGCGCCCCACATGAACCGGCGCCTGGTGCCACGCGGCGATATAGGGCGTCGGCGTCGCGTAGAGCGCGTCGATGCCGCGGAGCAGTCGCCGATAGAACGGGGCGAGTTCGTCTTTCTCAGCCTCGGTGAGTCCCGCGAAGTCGGGCACGTGGCGGTGCGGCAACACGTGCACTTCGATGGGCCACCGGGCGGCGAAGGGCACGAAGGCCGTGAAGTGCTCGCCCTGCAGCACGACCCGCTCGCTCGCCTGCTCGCTCTCGAGCACCCGCGCGAAGAGGTCGGGGCCAACGGCGTCGATCGAACGCAGCAGGGTGCTCGTGCGCGGAGTCACGAACGGGTAGGCGTAGATCTGGCCGTGCGGGTGCGGCAAGGTGACGCCGATCTCGGCCCCGCGGTTTTCGAAGGGAAAAACCTGCTGAATACCGGGCATCGCGCTGAGCGCCGCCGTGCGGTGCGCCCACGTCTCGATGACGGTGCGCGCACGACTGACGGTTTGTGATCCGAACGAGCCTTCATGGTCGGGCGAAAAGCACACAACCTCGCAACGCCCCACGCTCGTGCGCAGTCGGCCGATACCGATCTCGGTGAGGTCATCGAGCCCGGCCGGAGCGTTCTCGTGCTCCAGCGCCGGGCCAAAGCTGGGGGAGCGGTTCTCGAACACGGCGACGTCGTAGTTGCTCGGAATCTCACTGGGGTTTTCTGCCGAGGCGGGCGCGAGCGGGTCTTGGTCGGGCGGCGGCATGAAGACACGGTTCTGCCGGTTGCTCGCGATCGACACCCACTCACCGGTGAGCACGTCTTGCCGCATGCTCGCCGTCTGCGGGCGCGGGTCGAGCACGCGGCGGTCAATCGACCGCTCGGGCCCGAGCGTCGTGTCGGCGTCATCGACGTAAATGAGCTCGCGGCCGTCGGCGAGCGTCGTGGAGTGGAAGCGGATCGTCACCTCACGATGCTACGGCCGTGAGCTTGCGAAAACATAAGCGCTACGCTTTCGATATCGACGAATTGTGAAAGGAACTGGAGATGGATGCCGCGCCCGTTCGTCGTGACCGCATGGCAGCATCCGTCGCCCGCCGAGGCTTCGCGCGGGTCGCTGACCTTGCTCGTGAGCTCGGTGTGAGCGAGGTCACCGTGCGCACCGATCTCGCTGCGCTCGAAATCGATGGTCGCGTGACGCGCGTGCATGGCGGTGCGATGCCGCGCGGTCTCGTTGCCGAACGCGAGAGCAGCCTCGAGCAATCGCGCACGCGGCTGACGCGTGCGAAGCACGCAATTGCCATCGAAACCGCATCACGGGTGCGCTCGGGCGAGAGCGTGCTGCTCGACGTGGGCTCGACGGCGCTCGCCGTCGCGAACGCCCTTGTTGCCCGCACTGACCTCGACGAGATTGTCATCGTCACCAACGGCCTTGCGATTGCGCTTGCGCTCGAGCCAGCGATTCCCCGCTTTACGGTCGTGGTCACGGGTGGCACGTTGCGGTCGTTGCAACACTCTCTCGTCAACCCCCTCGCGACGACGCTGCTCGACGATGTACGGGTCGACCTCGCCATTCTGGGCGCCACGGCAATCGAGGCAACCGCCGGAGTGACCAACGTCAACTTGCCCGAGGCCGAGGTCAAGCGGCGCATGGTCGCGAGCGCAGCGCGACGTGTGCTTGCCGCTGACTCGTCAAAAATCGGCCACGTGCACTTGGGGCGCGTCGCCACCCTCGACGAGCTCGACGAGCTCATCACCGACGATGCGGCGACGGATGCTTCGCTCGCGCCGTTGCGCGCGGCCGGCCTGCGCGTCACCACCGTGACGCCTCGGCGCGCGTAAAGTGACCGCATGAGCACACCACCCACGGGCGAGCAGTACGCCCTGCACCACGATGGAGCCCACGGCCCGGTTGAGGCGATCATCACCTCGGTAGCCGCTGCGCTTCGGCATCTCACCGTCGACGGGCACGACCTCGTGCAGGGGTTCGGCGAGCACGAGACCCCACCATTCGGCTGCGGCATCGTGCTCGTGCCGTGGCCCAATCGCGTTCGCGATGGTCGCTGGGTGCTCGACGGTTCCGTTCAGCAACTCGACCTCACCGAGGTTGATCGCACCAATGCCATTCATGGCCTGTTGCGCAACACCCCCTACCGATTGGTCGAGAAGACCGACGATGCCGTGACACTCGGCGCCGCTGTTGTTCCGCAGCACGGGTATCCGTTTCACCTCTGGACCACGGTCGAGTACCGCCTCACCGGCAATGGCGTTCGCGTCACGCACAGTGTCACGAACCTCGGCGACCGGCCTGCGCCCTATGCCGTCGGCACTCACCCGTTCATCCGGGTGGGCTCGCACTCGGTCGATGAGCTCACGATCACTGCCCGAACGGTTGAGCACGTCATGGTGGACGAGCGACTCAACCCCGTCGGCTTCGAACCAGCGAGCGGAGGGTGGGATCTCGCCGAGGGGCGCCTGATCAGCGAACTCGCGCTCGACGACGCCTTCCGCATCGAGCCCGATGCCGACGGTGTCACTCGCACGGTGCTCAGCGCGCCTGATGGCACCGAGACCGAAGTGTGGCAAGACGCAGACTGGCAGTGGCTGCAGTTGTTCATCACCCGCAGCTTTCCGACCGCGAGTGGGCCCGTCACCGCCATCGCCGTCGAGCCCATGACCGCGCCAGCCGATGCCCTGAATTCGGGGCTCGGACTGCGGTGGATCGAACCCGGGGCGACGTGGGCGGGTAGCTGGGGAATCTGCCGCCCGGCGTGAGCGAGCATCCGTCGCCGCAGCACTCCCGTTGCCCTCAAACGGGGGGTATCTCGCGGGTATACGGTGCTCTGTACTGCTGATTGGATGAGCGCAGGGGCTTGGGATGCGCCCCGCGTGCGATTCGTACGTTCTCGACGGGGGAGTCGATCATGGCCATTGCACCAAAGACCATCGTGTTTATCGTCGGCGGGCTTGTCGTGGTGGGCGCGGGGTTCGCTCTCGCGCCAACTCTCGGAGACGTGTTCAATCAGTCTCTTGCTGCCGACTCAGAGATTCTTGGCGACCCGGTCGAGTACGCGGTGAATGACGCGGGCGAGACCTATGGCAGCCCCATCGACGGCACGGTTCCTGACCTGATTGCCGCACGGTCTGACGATGGTGTTATCGGCTATGTGCGCGTGAGTGAGCTTGACCAGCAGCGCAACCTCGCGAAGTCGACGACCAACCCCGATGCGGTCTTCGCCGTTGACGTCTATGAGTCTGACGGCACGACGGTCGTCGGTTCACTCACCGTCACGGCAGACACTCCTGGTGCTCGCGACGGGTTCAACAAGTAGATCGAGAAGACGTAGGCCCCGTCGGGCTCGAACCGACGACCCGCGGATTAAAAGTCCGCTGCTCTACCAACTGAGCTAGAGGCCCGTGCCCTTCTAATCTATCGCGACTCGGCGATGCGCGTGTCGGGCTAGCGTTGACGTTATGGTCGACCGCCCGCACCGTCCCGTGCGCTTGCCGAGTGAAGCGTTCGACGTGCATGAGGGCGGACTCGATCCGGCGGTCATCTTGCGCATCGCCCACGATTCAGCGCGCGCGCTCGTGCATCGCGTGCGCGCGAGCGACGACCCCGACCTCGTCGAGCGCATGGTGGCGTACACCGACGAACATGGGCTCGAGACGCTCGCCGAGCTGTGGTCGCGCGCCGGGGCTCGCACCTTGCCCGGCGCGCTGTGGCGCCTCTCGCTCTTGCGCGCGCTCATTCGCACTGACCCGGCCGGCGTTGCGCTGCTCTTTCAGCGGGGCAGCGAAGTGCTATCGACGGCCGACGTTGTGGTTGCCGGGGCCGAGAGCCCGACGGGGCCTGATGAGATTCGCGCGCTCGCCGACGCCGTGCTGCGCGGCGCCTATGTCGGCGACGTCGCCGTGGCGCTCGATCGCGCGGCCGCGTTCTGTCGAACCGCTGCCGCGGGTGCCGTCGATCTTGCCGACGACGCGGATGCTGCGGCCGACGATGCCCGTGCCGCTGAGCTCACGGCTCGGGCCGCCCGCCTCACGTCGAGTGGCCGCGACTTCTCGGCCTGTGCAGCGCTCGAACGCGCCGGTTCGCTCGACTAGCGCGGGGCATCTCGTCACTCCGGTGGTTGGCGGCAAGGAATGCCACACAGGCGCCGGCGGTTACACTTCTCAAGCCGGGCCGCAGTAACCCCGGGCTCCATTTTTCGCCGCTACGAGCGGCCACTCGCCGAGAGGCGTTCTGCGGCCCGGCTTTTTTCATGAGCACACCTGTTGCATTATTGCTATGTAGTAGTTATGCTACGAGTATGGGACGCAAGCCAAAGTCAGAAGACCCGGTCTTCAGCCGCATCGAAGAACATCGAACGCGCGCCGGGCTCAGTCGACAGCAGCTCGCCGACGCCGTCGGCGTGCACTACCAAACCGTCGGGTACCTCGAGCGGGGCGAGTACGCCCCCTCGCTCGCTCTCGCGTTGCGCATCGCGCACCTCGTCGGCGTGCCCGTTGAACAACTCTTCTCTCTCACCCCGTTCGCCGAGGCGACGGACGGCCCCGAATTGGAGGAACCCGTATGACCACCAAGAAACTCTCTGCCCGCGAGCGAAACGAGCGGGCCGTCGCCGAGATGGCGGACACCGTGATGCGCGACACCAAGTGGGACTGGATGCGCACGCGTCGCGCGCGACTCACGATCGTGGGCGTCATGATTGCGATGCTCATCGCGATTCCCGTGGCGTGGATGACGGTGCCGTCGCTCGCGGCCCTCGGCGTCGTCGCTCTCGCCGCGATCGTGTGGTGGGCGCTGCGCATGTCGGTGCGTGTCGTCGCCGACCTGCCCGACGAATACCTTGATGAGCGGCAGGCGCGCGTGCGTGACCGCGCCTACCTCGAGGCCTACCGCTGGTTCGCGAGCATCACGCTGCTTGCCGCAACGCTCGCTCTCGTGTGGTTCGTCGTCACGAGCGAGAACGACCTCGTGACGGTTGACATCACGTGGGCCGGCGCCATGGCTGTGTTCTGGACCTTTGAGGGGCTTGCGCTCACGCTGCCGTCAATTGTGATCGCACTGCGCGAGCCTGACCGCACCTAGTGGACAACGCGAGGGGCCCGGTCTGCTGAGCAGGCCGGGCCCCTCGTCGTGTTCGAGTGTTCGCTCGACTCAGGCGGGAGCGATCTCGGCCACGAGCGCTTCGATGCGGCGCTTGATGTCGTCACGAATGACGCGCACCGAGTCGATGCCCTGGCCGGCCGGGTCATCGAGAGCCCAGTCTTCGTAGCGCTTGCCCGGGTAGATCGGGCACGCGTCGCCGCAGCCCATCGTGATCACCACGTCGGAGTCAACGACCGCCTGCACCGTGAGAATCTTCGGAACATTGTTGGCGATGTCGATGCCCTCTTCGGCCATCGCTTCAATCGCGACAGGGTTGATCTGGTCTTTGGGCTCGGAGCCCGCCGACAGCACGGTGACGCGGTCGCCCGCGAAGTGCTGCAGGTAGCCTGCGGCCATTTGTGAGCGGCCGGCATTGTGTACGCACACGAACAGCACAGTGGGCTGAGTGGCGGTGTCAACGGTCTTCTTCATGCTCAGAAGTATAGACACAGATCTATATGTTGCACCAGACGGATGCTCGACCCGAGCTGCCCGACCCCTTAGCCGCGGGCCGAGAGTGCTCTCAGCAACCCGCGCACTCGCCCATCAATGTCGTCGCGAATCTCGCGCACGCGGTCGAGGGGCTGCCCCGCCGGGTCGGCGACGGGCCAGTCGAGATACCGCTTGCCCGGGAACACCGGGCACGCGTCACCACACCCCATCGTGATGACGACGTCGGCGGCCCGCACGACGTCGTCGGTGAGAGGCTTCGGAAACTCCCCACCGAGCGGCACGCCGATCTCGTCGAGCGCCGTGACGACCGCGGGGCGAATCGCATCGATGGGCGCTGACCCTGCCGTGCGCACCCGAACGCGGTCGCCCCCCAGGTGCCGCATGATGGCCGAGGCAAGTTGTGAACGGCCCGCGTTCTGCACGCACACAAAGAGCACGTCGATGGGCTTGTCCGCCGCGCGTTGGCCCGCGGCCTCCCGTGCGGTCACCTCTTGTGCGCTCAAGCGCTCGCTCGCGAACTGCGCCGTCGCTGAGGGCATCGCGCGGCCGCCATCCCGGCCGCGAAGAAGCGCGTAGCTATCAAGCACCACCTGGTGCACCGTCTCGCGCGAAAAGTTTCCGGCGAATCGCGTGCTCAGGTCGTCGATGATGCGGTCGAGCAGGTCGGTACCGATCGACTCCTCGGCCGTGCTTGGGCCCCAGTCTTCGAGGCGGGCCGCGACAGCCTCCGGCAGCGAGTACCAGACTTCGCGACCTCGCGGCGTGCGCTCAACGATGCCCGCCTCGTGTAGCACTCGCACATGGTGCGACACCGTGGGCTGGCGCAGCTCGAGAGCCTCGGTCAGCCTGCCGACGGTCAGCGCGTGATCGTCGGCCTCGAGCAGTAGGCGAGCAATGGCGCCCCGCGTCGCATCGCCGAGCGCCGCGAGCTCGGGACTCACCGTGTCGCGCGCTCTCATAGACCTGAGTCTATGCGAGCCGCTACAGTGTGCCCGTGACTGAGCCCTCGATGCCTGCCCCCACTCGCTCCCTCGCCATCCGGATGCTCGCCGAAGCCCTCGGTAGCGCAGGCCTCATCGCCACCGTCGTGGGCTCGGGGCTCATGGCCACTCGACTGACCGACGACGTCGGGGTTCAGTTGCTCATCAACGCCGTCGCCACCGCAGCGGCTCTCGTCGTGCTCATCGTCGTGGTCGGGCCCGTGAGTGGAGCCCACCTCAACCCCGTCGTGACAGCCGCGCTCGCGGCACAGCGGCGTGTGCCCGCGCGAGAAATCCTGCCCACGGTGGTCGCCCAACTTGTCGGCTTCGCCGCTGGCGCGATGCTGGCCAACCTCATGTTCGGCGGCGCAGCCGTGTCGATCAGCACGACGGTGCGCGCCGAGCCCGGACTGCTGCTGGGCGAAGTGGTGGCGACCGCGGGTCTTGTTGCGGTCATCCTGACCCTCGTGGCCCGAGGCCAGCAGAACTGGGTTCCGGCCGCCGTCGGCCTCTATATCGGCAGCGCGTATTTCGTCACGAGTTCGACGAGTTTTGCCAACCCGGGCATCACCCTCGGCCGTATGCTCAGCGACAGCTTCGCGGGCATCGCCCCCGAGAGTGCTCCCGCCTTCATCGCCGCACAGGTCGTGGGGGCCGCTCTCGGCCTGCTGGTCGTGCGATTCGTGCTCGCCCCTCAGCCCCGCGACTAGAAGGGCCGCGCGTCGATACCGTGCTCGAGCGCGAGGGCATGCACCTCGAGGGCGATGTGGTCGCGCGTGGTTCGCATTCCCTGCTTACCGCTCGTGCGGTCGAGGACAATGTTCCAGCGTCGAAAGTCGTGTCCGACAAGTGCATCAAGTTCGTCACTGCAATTGAGCACCACAATGTGGTCGGCTGCCGCGACAAACTCGGGTGCGATCGGCTTGGGGTATTCGCCGAACGCGGCAATGCCCAGTTCATCGAGAGCTTCGGTGACCCCCGGCAACACCCGAGCGGCGGGCGACTCACCCGCGCTCACGACGCGTGTGTCGAGCGGCGCGATGGCGCGCATGAGCGCGGCGGCTAGTTGCGATCGGCCCGCGTTGCCCGAACAGATGAACAGAAACGACGGCGACCCCCCACGAGCAGGCCGCTCAGCATGCCAGCGAACGGCATCGAGTCGGTCAGCGGCGAGTTGTGCCGCGAGTGAGCGCGCGTGGCTCGAGGGGTGATCGAGGTGCCGATACCGGCGAAAGCTATCGAGAACGATCTCTCGAACAGTGTCGCCATCGACGCCGTCGCGATACTGGTCGCCGAGTCGCTGGGCGACCCGATCGATCACGTCGAGCGCGTGGGGAACATGCACGGTCATCGGAGTGGTGCCCCTGCACACGCGCACGTCGGCCTGTTCACGTGTCTAGGCAACGGGCTCCTCGTGAACGTGCGGTGAACGCCATGCGGCCCTCGTGAGTCAGTTGCGCGATTCCTGTCACAATGGGCCGCATGCACGACGAAGGTCTGACAGACACGGGGTACCAGGTCGACGGTGGCGTGGGCGGCGACTTCGTCGACGACTACGACGAGTCGACGAGTGTTGATGACGGAACCCTGCCGGCCGACCGGTACCTCGATCGCGAACTCAGCTGGTTGCGTTTCAACCAGCGCGTGCTCGAGCTTGCCGAAGACGACGCTGTTCCCCTTCTCGAGCGGGTCAACTTTCTCGCCATCTTTGCGAGCAATCTCGACGAGTTCTTCATGGTGCGCGTTGCGGGCCTCAAGCGGCGCATCGTGACGGGTCTCGCCGTGCCGACGAACACGGGCCGCGCCCCGAGTGACGTGCTTGCGGACATCAATGCGCTGGCGCTCGAGTTGCAGCACCGGCACTCTCGCGCCTTTCACGATCTGGTCAAGCCCGCTCTCGATGACGCGGGTATCCACGTCGAATCGTGGGCTGACTTGAGCGACTCCGACCGCTCACGCATCGACGAGATCTTCGCGAGCCAGATCTTTCCTGTGCTCATGCCGCTTGCGGTAGACCCCGCACACCCGTTCCCTTACATCTCGGGGCTCTCGCTTAACCTCTCCGTGCGCGTCCGCAACCCCAAGACCGATCGCGTTGAGTTTGCGCGCCTCAAGGTGCCGCAAGTGTTGCCCCGTTTCGTGCAACTGCCCGACGATGGCTCGGGCCGAGTGCGATTCTTGACCCTCGAAGATCTCATCTCGAACCACCTCGACGAGCTCTTTCCGGGAATGGAGATCTTGGAGCATCACGAGTTTCGCGTCACGCGCAACGAAGACGTCGAGGTCGACGAAGACGAGACCGAGAACCTCATTCAAGCCCTCGAGCGTGAACTCTTGCGTCGACGGTTCGGCCCGCCCATTCGTCTCGAAATCACCGACGACATGGATGCTGTGACGCTCGGTCTGCTCGTGCGCGAGCTCGGCATCACCGAGCAAGAGGTCTACCGTCTTCCCGCGCCGCTTGACCTCGGCGGACTCTTCGAAATCTCGAAGCTCGACCGACCGCACCTCAAGTACCCCAAGCACGTTCCCGTGACGCCCCTGCAACTGCAGACAGCAGAGCCGAACACGGCGCCCGATGTGTTTGCGTCGATTGCGCGAGGCGACATTCTCGTTCATCACCCCTACGAGTCATTCGCGACGAGCGTGCAGGCTTTTCTCGAACAAGCCGCGCGCGACCCCAACGTGCTCGCCATCAAGCAGACCCTCTACCGAACGAGTGGCGACAGCCCCATCATCGAGGCGCTCATCGACGCTGCCGAGCGGGGCAAGGCCGTGCTCGCTCTCGTCGAGATCAAGGCGCGGTTCGACGAGCAAAACAACATCGAGTGGGCCCGCAAGCTCGAGAAGGCGGGCGTGCATGTCGTCTATGGCCTCGTGGGGCTCAAGACACACTGCAAGCTCGCGCTCGTCGTGCGTCAAGAGAAGGGCGGAGCGCTCAAGCACTACGCGCACATCGGCACCGGCAACTACAACCCCAAGACGAGTCGCATCTATGAAGACCTGGGGCTCTTCACGGCCGACGACCAGGTGGGCAAAGACCTCACGCGCCTGTTCAACGAACTCTCGGGGTACGCGATCGAGAAGAAGTTCAAGCGCTTGCTCGTGGCTCCCCGGTATCTTCGGCGCGGACTCCTCAAGCTCATCGCGGTCGAGACCGAGAATGCGCGCGCAGGCCTCAAGGCGAGCATCCGCATCAAGCTCAATTCGCTCGTGGACGAGGCCATCATCGACGCGCTCTACCGCGCGAGCGCGGCCGGTGTCCCCGTCGACATTGTCGTGCGCGGCGTCTGCGCGATCGTGCCGGGGGTCGCGGGCCTGAGCGACAACATTCGCGTGCGCAGTGTGCTCGGGCGCTACCTCGAGCACTCGCGCATTTTCGCCTTTCACAACAACGGCGATCCGCAGGTCTACATCGGCAGCGCCGACATGATGCACCGCAATCTCGATCGACGTGTCGAGGCGCTCATTCGACTCGTCGATCCGTCGCACTTAGCCGAGATTGACGAGCTGTTCACCCTCACCATGAGTGACCGAACGGCGTCGTGGCACTTGCAGCCCGATGGCGATTGGAAACGCGTTCATCGTGATGAGCGAGGCAGACCGCTCGCCGACCTGCAGAATGTCACTATGAACGCGATCGCGACCCGGCGACGCGGGGGCGCGGCTCGCGCATGACTCCCGCATCGCACGCCGCCCCGGTGCGTACGGTCTCGGATTCGGTCGAGGCGGCCGGTGCCGTTGTGTGGAAAATGGTCGACGGCAAGGCCCGCATTTTGCTCGTGCATCGCACGCAGCACAAAGACGTCTCGCTGCCGAAGGGCAAGGTCGACCCGGGCGAAACCCTGCCGCACACCGCCGTGCGCGAGATCGCTGAAGAGACCGGCTTCGAGGTCTCGCTCGGTGCCCCCCTCGGCACGGTCGAATACCGATTGCCCAACGGGCGCGACAAGGTCGTGCATTACTGGTCGGCCGAAGTGGATGCGGGCCACGCCGAACGCCACAGCTATGAGGCGAACGGCGAGATTCGCGCCCTCGAGTGGGTGCCCATTGCGAAGGCCGTCAAGCACCTCACCTACGAGCACGATGCGGACGTTGTCGAGCGCTTCGCCGCACAACTCGAGGCCGGACTCGCCCGCACCTTCGCGATCATCGTGCTGCGTCATGGCAAGGCGATGCCGCACGAGCAATGGGATGGCCCCGACCACACGCGACCTCTCTTGCACCGAGGCCTTGAGCAGTCACGGTCGGTCGCCGGCGGTGTTGCCGCTTTTGGGCCCGAAACGCTTGTCACGAGCACCGCCGCTCGCTGCGTCGCGACGATTGCTCCGACGGCTGACATTACGGGGCTCGAGGTCAAGCACTCGCGCAGTATCAGTCAAGACGCTTACGCGAGCGATGGCCTTCGCGTTCGTCGCCAGGTTGAAAAACGTCTCGCGCGTCGCACGACTGCCGTGCTGTGTAGCCACGGCCCCGTGATCCCGCAGATCATTGGTGCCGTTGCTGAGTTGACGGGGGCCGCGGTCACTCCGGCGCTCCGTCGCAGCGCTGCCCTGTCGACGGGTGAGTATGCGGTCATGCACGTGTCGGCCGAGGGACCGGCCCTTCGGCTCGTCGCGATTGAAACGCACATTCCGGCTGGCGACGCCTAGGCAGATTCGCCACGCGTTAACCTGCCGTTCACCTCGGGGGCGGAGCGTAGACACCGACGCTCCTTACCGTGTCATTCGCCCGGCCTCCTGCGCCGGGCACGCAATCACGAATCGATCCCCGAAGGGAAAACACAGTGAACATCACGCGTGTCGGTAGCTTTGCTGCCATCAGCGTCGCCGCAGCGCTCGTTCTGAGCGCTTGCGCCACCAACGAAACCCCCACCGAAGAGGCGCCCAGCGCTCTTGCCGGAACCCTTGTCGGAGCCGGCTCGTCGGCTGTCGGCGCTGCCCAGGAAGTCTGGATCGCTGAGTTCCAGACCGCCAACCCCGAGGTCACCGTCACGTACGACCCGACGGGCTCGGGCGCTGGTCGCGAGACCTTCCTCGCCGGTGGTAGCGACTTCGCTGGCACCGACCGCGCGTTCAACGACGAAGAGGTTGCCGCTGGCGGCTTCGCGTCGTGCGCCGAGGGCTCGGGCATCGTGCAGCTTCCGCTGTACGTCTCGCCGATCGCCGTGATCTTCAACCTCGACGGCATCTCGGAGCTCAACATGAGCGCCGACGTCATCGCGGGCATCTTCGCCGGCACGATCACCAACTGGAACGACGCGGCGATCGCCGACCTCAACGAGGGCGTCGAGCTTCCTGACCTGGCCATCACGCCGGTTCACCGCTCGGACGACTCGGGCACGACGGACAACTTCACCGACTACCTCGCTCAGGCCGCTCCCTCGGTCTGGACCTTCGAGGCCGACGGCGTGTGGCCGCTCGACTCGGGTGAAGCCGCCCAGGGCACCTCGGGTGTTGTCGACGCCGTGACCAACGGTGTGGGCACCATCGGCTACGCCGACGCTTCGCGCGCCGGTGACCTCGGCACCGTTGCGGTGCAGATCGGTGACGAGTTCGTTCCGTTCTCGCCCGAGGCCGCTGCGGCCGTCGTCGACGCCTCGCCGTTCATCGAGGGTCGTCCCGACTTCGACCTGAGCATCGAGCTTGACCGCACGCCTGACACCGCCGCTTACCCGGTCGTGCTCGTCGCGTACCTCGTCGGCTGCGAGACCTACCTCGACCCGGCCAAGGGCGAGCTCGTCAAGGCCTACTTCACCTACATGGCGAGCGAGGCCGGTCAGGCTGCTGCCAACGCGGGTGCCGGTTCGGCCCCGATCTCGGCCACGCTCTTCGAGCGCGTGACCGCCGCGATCGACGTCATCAGCTAGTCAGCACCACCCTGATTGCGCCGTGGGGTGTGGGAGCAGTTGCCCCCGCACCCCACGGCCGTCAGACTGGGGTCGGACCGTGTGGTCCCGTTCCCCTGAGCACCATCACGTACGACCCCCTGGCCCATCCTGATCTGCGGAGGAACCGAGTCGATGACCGCGACAGACCCGAAGGTTCGACCCGTCGCACCACAGGGAAAGCCGAAGCAACGACTCGGCGATATCGTCTTCTCCCGCACGTCGCTCATCTCGGGATCGGCGATCCTCGCGATTCTCGCGGCTGTCGCGATCTTCTTGGTGGGGCAGAGCCTTCCGGCCTTTGTGGCTGATCCTGACGACCTGATCGGTTCTCCCGCCAGCTTTGGTGACTACGTCTGGCCGCTAGTGTTCGGCACGCTGTGGTCGGCCACACTGGCACTTGTCTTGGCCCTTCCGCTCGCCGTCGGAATCGCCCTCTTCATTTCGCACTACGCACCGCGTCGACTCGCTCAGATTCTCGGCTACATCGTCGATCTGCTCGCGGCGGTTCCCTCGGTGGTCTTTGGCCTGTGGGGCATCGGCGTTCTCGCCCCCGCCGTGTTGCCTGCCTATACCTGGCTTTCGGAAAACCTGGGCTGGATTCCGCTCTTCGCGCCGCCCGTTTCAGGCACGGGCCGCACGATTCTCACGGCGGCGATCGTGCTCGGCGTCATGATCCTGCCGGTCATGACGGCGATCTGCCGCGAGATCTTCATTCAAACCCCCGTGCTTCATGAAGAGGCGGCGCTCGCGCTCGGGGCGACGCGCTGGGAGATGATCACGATGGCGGTGCTGCCGTTCGGGCGCCCCGGCATCATCTCGGGCGCGATGCTCGGCCTGGGCCGGGCTCTCGGTGAGACCATGGCCGTCGCCATGGTGCTCTCTGCCACGGGCGTCATCACGATCAACCTCGTGAGCTCGACCAACCCGTCGACCATTGCCGCGAACATTGCACTGAGCTTTCCCGAGGCCTACGGCATCAACGTGAACTTGCTCATCGCCACGGGCCTCATCCTCTTCGTGATCACGCTCATCGTGAACTCGATCGCGCGCTACATCGTCAACCGCCGTAAAGACTTCTCAGGAGCGAACTGACATGACTGCGACCGTCGTGCAGACCGGTATCACCAACTCGCTCACGCAAGGTCAGCTGCACCCGCGTACGCCCTGGGTGATTCTCGGCCTTTCGCTTGCTGCCGCGGGCGGAATCGTCGCGCTGATCTCGAGTGCGGTCTCGTCAGAGTTTTCGCTCGTCGGCGCGATCGCTCTCGGAGCCTTGTTCTACCTCGTGTCGATCGTCGTCATCAGTCGACTCGTCGAGGGCTCACGCAAGGCGACCGACCGCTTCGTGACGGCTCTCGTGACGGGGGCCTTCATTATCGCGATGGCACCGCTCGTATCGTTGCTCTTCACGGTCGTGGTCAACGGCTCGGCGCGATTCGACGTGGAGTTCTTCACGAGCTCGATGCGCAACATCGTCGGCGAGGGCGGGGGCGCGGCTCACGCGATCGTGGGCACGTTGCTCATGACGGGCACCGCCGCGATTATCTCGATTCCCATCGGCCTCTTCACGGCGATCTACCTTGTCGAGTACGGGCGCGGTCCGCTCGCCCGGGCGATCACGTTCTTTGTCGACGTGATGACCGGCATCCCCTCGATTGTTGCGGGTCTCTTCGCCTTCGCCTTGTTCGCGATCTTCTTTGGCCCGGGTGTGCGCATGGGCTTCGCCGGGGCGATCGCGCTCTCGGTGCTCATGATCCCCGTCGTGGTGCGGTCGTGTGAAGAGATGCTGCGCGTCGTTCCCAATGAACTGCGCGAGGCGTCGTACGCGCTTGGGGTGCCCAAGTGGCTCACGATTGTGAACGTTGTTCTGCCGACGTCGGCCGCCGGTATCGCGACGGGCATCATGCTCTCGATCGCTCGCGTCATCGGTGAGACCGCGCCCCTGCTGATCGTCGCCGGCTTTACCGCGAGCATGAACTACAACCTCTTCGCCGAACGCATGCAGTCGCTGCCCGTGTTCGTCTTCACCTCGTACTCCAACCAGGGTGTCGACACACAGGCCTACCTCGACCGTGCATGGGCCGGAGCACTCACGCTCATCCTCATCGTCATGCTGCTCAACCTCGTGGCGCGCATCATCGCTCGCGCCTTTGCCCCCAAGCTCGGCCGCTAAGCCCAGAACCGACCGAAGGAAAACTGACACCGTGTCTAAGCGCATCGAAGTGAACGACCTCAACGTCTACTACGGCAAGTTCAAGGCGGTGGAAGACGTCAGCATGGTCATCGAGCCCCGCAGCGTCACCGCCTTCATCGGCCCTTCTGGTTGTGGCAAGTCGACCTTCATTCGCACGCTCAACCGTATGCACGAGGTGATTCCCGGGGCCTACGTCGAAGGCGAAGTGCTCATCGACGGCGATGACCTCTATGGACCGGGTGTTGACCCGGTGCTCGTACGCCGACAGGTAGGAATGGTCTTTCAGCGGCCCAACCCCTTCCCCACGATGTCGATTCGCGACAATGTGCTCGCGGGCGTCAAGCTCAACAACCGTCGCATCAGCAAGACCGACGCTGACGAGCTGGTCGAGAAGTCTCTGCAGGGTGCCAACCTCTGGAACGAGGTCAAAGATCGCCTCGAACGGCCGGGCTCGAGCATCTCGGGTGGTCAGCAGCAGCGCTTGTGCATTGCGCGCGCGATTGCCGTTGAGCCCGAGGTGATTCTCATGGACGAGCCGTGCTCTGCTCTCGACCCCATCTCGACGCTCGCGATCGAAGACCTCATTGAAGAGCTCAAGAAGGAATACACGATCGTCATCGTGACCCACAACATGCAGCAGGCCAGCCGCGTGAGTGACAAGACGGCGTTCTTCAACATCGCGGGCACGGGCAAGCCGGGCAAGCTCATTGAGTACGACGACACCTCGGTGATCTTCTCGAACCCCAGTGTGAAAGACACCGAAGACTACGTCTCGGGCAAGTTCGGATAACCCGACGCGGTCTGGGCAGAGCCGCGCAGGCCCCTAGAAGGTCGAGCGCGCGGGTGATTGTTCGCTCTCGTCTTCGTGCACCGTGAAGCGGTAGCCCACGTTGCGCACGGTGCCAATGAGCGACTCCATGTCGCCGAGCTTGGCGCGCAACCGCCGCACGTGCACGTCGACCGTGCGCGTGCCGCCGAAGTAGTCGTAGCCCCACACTTCGCTCAGCAACTGCTCGCGCGTGAAGACGCGGCTCGGGTGGGTCGCAAAGAACCGCAGCAACTCAAACTCTTTGAACGTCAGGTCGAGCGTGCGGCCATGCACTTTCGCCGAGTAGCTCGCTTCGTCGATGACGACTCCGGATGCCCGAATCATGCTCGAGCCTTCGTCGCGTGACTGGCGGCCAATGGCGAGGCGAAGCCGGGCATCCACTTCGGCGGGCCCCGCAGTTTCGAGCAGCACATCGTCGATGCCCCACTCGGCGTTGACCGCCGTGAGCCCGCCTTCGGTGAGCACCACGATGATGGGAGAACCGGCCCCGGTGGTGGTCAGAATCTTGCAGAGCGACTTCGCACTCGCGAGATCGCCGCGCGCGTCGACAATGATGACGTCGGCCGGAGGCGCGCCAACGAGAGCCGCCGGTTCCGCCGGAATGCGGCGCACCCGGTGGCTGAGCAGGGCCAGCGCCGGAAGAACGTCGGTGTTCACCTGCGAGGTCAGGATCAACAACTGAGCCACTTGTCCTCCACGGTGTCTCGCTCAGTGTACAAGCGCCCTAGCATGGGGGCATGACTCGAACGGTCGCCACCGCGCTGCCCGTCTGGCTTGCCGTGATTGCAGCGGTCGTCATCGTCGGTCTGACGGTGCCCGCGAGTGAGTGGTGGGCCGTTTTGCCCGCCATTGCCGGGGGCGCGATGATCATGACTTTTGTGATTCAAGTGAGCCTGCAGTCGAAAGACGGGCTCGTCATGCGCATGCTCGTCACGGTCACGGGCGCGTTTCTGTTGCTGGCAATCGCGTCTGTCGTCACGGCCCTTGTCGCGGGCTTCTAAAGCCGGCCCGCGGGCACCGCACTCCCAGCGAGCCGTCGTAGACTTGGCGCATGCTTCTCGCCCTTGAGATCTTCTTCCTCGGCCTCCTCGGTCTGGCGACGCTCGCGATCGGTTTCGTCTCGGTCGTGGTGCTCGTCAACCTCTACCGCGGCCAGCGCTGATTTCGCCCGGCGCCGTGTTCTCTCTCGACACGAGCCTGCCGGCCGAACTGGCCCCGCTCGCGTGGCTCATCGGCGTGTGGGACGGCACCGGTGTGGTGCACTATCGCGACGGTGATCGCACGCGTGAGCACGAGTTTGGCCAGCGTGTGAGCTTCAGCCACGACGGCTTGAACTACCTCAACTATTCGTCGCACACCTGGCTGCTCGATGAAGCGAACACTCCGTTGAGCGCCGAGGCTGGCTACTGGCGCTTGCACCGGCCCTCGCAAGCGGGCGACCCCGGTCCGGGCATGCTGCCGGGGGAGGGGCCGCGCCCCTACGCGACCGCCGAGCAAGTCGAGCAATTGCGCGCGCCGCACGGCGGATTCGATGTAGAGGTTGCGCTCATTCACCCCGGCGGCGTGAGCGAGCTCTATCTCGGCCGTGTGGGCGAGGCCCGCATTGACCTGCAAACCGATGCCGTTATGCGCTCGGCGAGTGCGAAAGAGTACGCGGCCGCCACGCGCTTGTACGGACTCGTCGAGGGCCGGTTGCTCTGGGCCTGGGACATCGCTGCGCTCGGTAACGACCTCCGCACTCACGCTTCGGGAACCCTGAGTCGCGATGCCTGAGTCCACGTCTCCCAGCCCGCTGCTGGCCCTCTCCGGTGCCGTTGCCATGGCGACAGCCTCCGAGCACTCGGGCGCCGTCGCGGCGCACTACGGTGACCCCGTTTCTGAGCAACGGATGCTCGCCGCCGGCCGCGCCATCGTCGACCTCAGCGACCGCGGTGTCATCACCGTCACGGGGCCCGACCGGTTGACCTGGCTCGACTCGCTCACCTCGCAGTCCCTGACCCAGCTCGAGCCGGGCCAGTCAGCTGAGACGCTCCTGCTCGACCCCAACGGACGACTCGAACACAGCATCCGTCTCATCGATGACGGCGTCACGGCGTGGCTGCTCGTCGAGGGATCGCAGACGGCCGCGCTCGCCGCGTGGCTCGACCGCATGCGGTTCATGTTGCGCGTCGAGGTTGCCGACGTCACGGCGCAATGGGCGACGATCGGGCACCTTGCACTCGACGACGCCCCGCCGCTCGTCTCGGCGGCCGAACCCAATGGCGTGGCCCTCATCTGGCGCGACCCGTGGCCCACGGTTCAGTCGGGCGGCTGGCAATACGCGCTCGAGGCCGAGCACCCGGGCGCCGACTTCTCGGCCGTTGAGGTGCTGATTGAGCGCTCGCGACTCACCGACGTCGCCGCGGCTGTGCGCGCGGCAACCGTGCACGCGGCCGGCACGCTCGCCCTCGAGGCACTGCGCATCGCTGCGTGGCGTCCGCGGTTCGGGGCCGAGGTTGACGATCGCACGATTCCGCACGAGCTCGACTGGCTGCGCTCGGCCGTGCACCTCAGCAAGGGCTGCTACCGCGGGCAAGAGACCGTGGCAAAAGTGCACAACCTTGGTCACCCGCCCCGGCGCCTCGTGATGCTGCACCTCGACGGCTCTGACGCGCTCCTGCCGGGCGCCGGATCACCCGTGTTGCTCGATGGTTCGGCAGTCGGAACCATCACGTCGAGCGCACGACACCATGAGCTCGGGCCCATCGCCTTGGCGATGATCAAGCGTTCGGTCGACCCCGCCGCGGCTCTCACGGTCGAGGCCGAGGGCGTGGCCATCGCGGCCGCCCAGCAGGTGATCGTGCCGACCGATGCCGGCGCGACCGCGGGTGTTCCGCGGCTTCCGCGGCTCGGCGCCGTCACTCGCCCGGTCTGAGCGGGGCCGGGCATGAGCAGGCAGAGTGAGTCGCTCGCGCGGCTTGAGCGCAGCATCCGTCGGCGATTGGATGCCCGCGCCGCCCTCGACCGCGTCGTACTCTCTCTGCCCGCCATCGTGCAGATCGTCATTGCGGCCACCTCGTCGTATTTCATCGCCCGCACGCTCTTGGGCCATGAGCTGCCTCTCGTGGCGGTGACCGTCACGATCGTGTCACTCGGGCTCGCGCGCGACGCAACGCCTCGGCGCGTCGTCGAGACCGTGATCGGCATGAACATCGGCATCGTCGTGGCCGCGCTGCTCGTGCAAGTCATCGGGCAGGGGACGTGGCAGATCGCCGCCATTCTCGTCATCACGCTCGTCGTCGCGCGCGCCGTGTCGGCATCAGCGCCCTTCGCGATTGCGGCCGGAGTGCAGTCGATGCTTGTCGCTGTGCTGCCGGCGCCCGATGGTGGAGTGTTTGCCCGCAGTCTCGATGGTCTCGTGGGTGGAGCCGTAGCGTTGCTCGTGACGGCTCTCATCCCGCGCTTCGATCTGCTGCGGCAACGCGGCGAGGTCTCAGCACTGTTCTCATTGCTGGATCAGTCGCTGACGGGGTTGCACGAGGCTTTGCGGTCGGGCGATGACGCTGCGGCCGAGCTTGCCCTGGCCCGCAGTCGTCGCAGCCAGGTGTTGCTCGACGACTGGGGTCGCGCACTCGAGAGGGCTCGGGGGGTCGCGGCGGTGTCGCCGTGGCGGCGAGCGCGTCGAACGCGCCTCGACGACGAGCATCGGTTGCTTGCTGTTGCCGACCTCACCACGCGGCACGTGCGGGCGATCGCACGGCGCGTCGAGGTCGTCGTGCGTGACGGGCGTGCCCACCCGGTCTTGGCCGAGCTCGTACACACAGCGGCCGAGCTCGTGCGCTTGCTGGGCCGAAGCCGCGACGATGAGGCCGCACGCTACGCGGCCCGCGCGGTGGCCGCCGCGCTGGCGACGCGGTGTTCACCCGCCGCCGTCGAGGGGGTCGGCGACCAGGTGGTCATTGTTCTCCTGCGTCCGCTGGCCTTCGACGTGCTCGTGCACCTCGGCATGACCCCCGACGATGCGCGGGCGCTGCTTCCGCCCCTGTAGCGCGCTAGAGGCGCGGAGCGACCGACGACCACGCCACGGTGAGCTCGCCGAGCCGCCAACGATCAGCTCCGCCGAGAACGGGCCAGCCTGCGTCGCGCAACCCGCGCACGGTGGCGATGAACCGCTGGCGCGGTGAGAAGGCCGACAGCGGGGCCTGGCGTGCCCACTGGGCGTCAAGATCACGCAGCAACTCGTGCACGGGCTCACCGGGCACGTTGCGATGAATGAGCGCCTTCGGAAGGCGCTCGGCGACAACCGACGGCCCGCCGAGTTCGTCGAGCGACGACAGGTGCAGCGCGAGCGTCAAGCTCTGCGGGCCATCGGGATCGAGCGCAACCCAACTGGCCACGCGGCCCACTTCACTGCAGGTGCCCTCGATTACCAGCCCGCCGGGTTGCAGCCGCGACCGCAGCCGCTCCCACGCGGCAGGCACCTCGGCTTCGTCGTATTGCCGCAAGACGTTGGCGGCGCGAATGACGGCGGCCCGAGCATCCCCGTCGAGCGGCACTTCGAAGCCCCCGCGTCGAAAGCTCAGCCCGTCGCGGGCAAACGGCAGCGCCGCGCTCACGCGCTCGGGATCGATTTCGATACCGACGACGCGAGCATCTGCTCGCACGCGGCGCAATCGCTCGAGCAGTTCGAGAGAGGTCCAGTGCGCGGCGCCGTATCCGAGGTCGACGACAAGGGGGTCGGATGCTCGCCGCAGCGCCGGGTGCGCCGCAATGAAGCGATCCATGCGTCGTAGGCGATTGACGCCCGTGGTGCCGCGCGTGATGCGCCCCTCTGCCATGCGCCCATTCTCTCGCCCCCGGCAGCCCTGGATAGGCTGGAGGCATGACGCACACCCTGATTTTGCTCCGCCATGGCCACTCTGTGTGGAACGAGAAGAACATCTTCACCGGGTGGGTGGATGTCGAACTGACCGAGCAAGGTCGTGTCGAAGCGCGCCGGGCCGGCGAGCTCATCAAGGCCTCCGGGCTCGCGCCGCGCGTGCTCTACACAAGCCTGCTGAAGCGAGCCATCCACACCGCCAACATCGCCCTCGAGGTGGCCGAGCTCGACTGGCTGCCGGTCAAGCGCAGCTGGCGACTCAACGAGCGCCACTACGGCGCTCTGCAGGGCCTCAACAAGGCCGAGACCCTTGCTGCACACGGCGAGGAGCTCTTCATGACCTGGCGCCGTAGCTTTGACACCCCGCCGCCGCCGCTCGCCGACGACGCCGAGTTCAGCCAAGTGCACGACCCGCGCTATGTCGGCATCGACGGCGATGTGCCGCGCACCGAGAGCCTCAAGCTCGTCATCGACCGCATGCTGCCCTACTGGCACAGCGACATCACACGCGACCTCGCCGCGGGTCAGACGGTGCTCGTCACGGCTCACGGCAACTCACTGCGCGCCCTCGTCAAGCACCTCGACGGCATTAGCGACGACGCGATCGCCGAGCTGAACATTCCCACGGGCATCCCGCTCGTCTACGAGCTCGGTGACGACTTCATGCCCGTCAAGCCCGCCGAATACCTCGACCCCGAGGCGGCGGCCGCCGGTGCCGCCGCTGTGGCCGCGCAAGGCAAGAAGTAACGCTCTTCATTCACGACGAGAGCCCCGCGGCAGCTGCTGCGGGGCTCTCGTCGTGTGCGGGGCGGATGCCCGCGCGAGGTTAGTCGGCGGGTACCCAGTCGCCCGTCGCGAGGTACTGCACCTTCTTCGAGATCGACACGGCGTGGTCAGCAAAGCGCTCGTGGTAGCGCGAAGCGAGCGTTGCGTCGACCGTGTCGATCGCTTCGCCCTTCCAGGTTTCGCCGAGCACCTTGTCGAAGACGCTGAGGTGCAACGCGTCGATCTTGTCGTCTTCGTCGCGAATGAACTCGGCGATGGCGAGGTCTTCGGTCTCGAGCAACTCAACAAGCTTGCGAGCGATTGTGACGTCGAGGGCGCCCATCTCTTTGAAGGTCGAGCGAAGGCTCTTCGGAACCACCTTGTCGGGGAACCGGTAGCGCGCGAGTTGAGCGATGTGCTCGGACATGTCGCCCATGCGCTCGAGCGATGCGCTAATGCGCAACGCGCTCACGACGACGCGCAAGTCGCGCGCGACCGGCTGTTGGCGGGCGAGGATGTTGATGGCAAGCTCATCGAGCTCCGCGGCGGCCGCGTCGATCTTCGCGTCATCCGCGATGACTGTCTCGGCGAGCGAAACATTCGATTCATTGAAGGCTTGCGTCGCGTTCTCGATTGAGCCAGCGACGAGCCCGGCGATCTCGACAAGTCGCTCGCGCACCTCTCGCAGCTCTTGCTGAAAAACTTCGCGCATCTGGTCACGTCCTCTATCTGGGGGGTCTCGGCACAATCCCTCTCACCGTGCCGTTCTGCGGTGAACGGCTATCAACCCGCAGGTGAATTCTCGATGACCTCGCCCCCAGGTCACGCTGAAGCGGCTCAGGGTCGGGCCCTCGGTCACTAATCTAGTGCTCATGGACTCGGCACTGCTCGTGCCCCTCGCTCTCGCATTCGGTGCGCTGATCGGGGGCGGAGCCGTCGTCGCGGTCGTCACCGCCGCTCGACGTGGCCGTATGGCGGCCGACGTCGCCTCCACCACGGTGCCCGACGGCGTCGATCAAGTCATCGACGCTCTCGAATCGGCGGGAGTCGTTCTCGACCCGAGCAACAACGTCATCAAGGCCTCGGCACGGGCCGTCACCATGGGCTTGGTCTGGCACCGCACGCTCGTGCACGGCCGTTTGGTGGAGCTAGTCGACCGCGTGCGGCGCAGTGGAGAACCGATCACCGAAGAACTCGAACTCAGCCGCGGCCCGTTGGGGGATGCGTCTGTGCACCTCTCGGTGCGGGTGGCTCGTTTGGGGAGCCGGTTCATGCTCTTGCTCGCCGAAGACCGCACCGAGTCGTATCGATTGGACGCCGTGCGACGCGACTTCGTCGCCAACATCAGCCACGAGCTCAAGACGCCGATTGGCGCCATCGGATTGCTGGGCGAAGCGCTGGGCCATGCCGCAGATGACCCCGTGCAAGTGCGACGATTCGCCGAGCAGCTCACGAAAGAGTCGGGGCGTCTGGCGAGCATGACGCAAGAGATCATCGAACTCTCGCGACTGCAGGCGAAAGACGCGCTCTCTGACCCCGAGATTGTCGACCTTGATCACGTGGTCTCGGCAGCAATCGACCAAAACCGGGTTCATGCAGAGGCGCAGCGCGTGACGCTCGCGAGTGGCGGCACCAAGGGCCTGCGCGTGTGGGGCGATGAAGCCATGCTCATCACGGCCGTTCACAACCTCATCCTTAACGCGGTGCAGTATTCACACTCGCCCGCGCGCGTGGGCATCGGTGTGACCGCGGCAGACGACGTCATCGAGATTGCCGTGACCGACCAGGGCATTGGCATTCCCGAAGACGAGCTTGATCGCGTGTTTGAGCGATTCTTCCGCGTTGATCAGGCGCGCTCGCGCACGACCGGCGGCACAGGTCTCGGCCTGAGCATCGTCAAGCACGTCGTGCAAAACCACGGCGGCGATGTTCGCGTGTGGTCGCAACCCGGTCGTGGTTCTACCTTCACCATCCGCCTGCCGCGCGTGCTCGAACCTGCGGCGTCACGAGCAAAGGCCCGTTGATGACTCGCATCCTCATTGTCGAAGACGAAACGTCTCTCTCTGAGCCGCTCGCCTACCTGTTGACGCGCGAGGGCTATGAAACCACGGTAGCCGCCGACGGTCTCGCCGCTTTGGCCGAGTTCGACCGAGCGGGCGCCGATCTCGTGCTGCTTGACCTGATGCTGCCGGGCTTGCCGGGCACGGAGGTCTGCCGTGAGTTGCGTCAGCGATCCGCAGTGCCGATCATCATGCTGACCGCCAAAGACAGCGAAGTCGACATTGTTGTGGGGCTCGAGTTGGGCGCTGACGACTATGTGACCAAGCCGTATTCGACGCGCGAGCTTCTCGCGCGCATCCGTGCGGTCATGCGCCGACAGACCGACGCGAGCGACCTCGACGAGGCCATTTTGAGCGCGGGCACGGTGCGAATGGACGTCGAGAAGCACCAGGTAACCGTTGACGGCAATGTCGTCGCGATGCCGCTCAAGGAGTTTGAGCTGCTCGAACTCTTGCTGCGCAATGCCGGGCGTGTGCTCACGCGTGGCCAGCTGATCGACCGAGTGTGGGGCGCCGACTACTTTGGCGACACCAAGACTCTCGACGTGCACGTCAAGCGCATTCGCTCGAAGATCGAGCCCGACCCCGCCAACCCGCGGTTGCTCGTGACCGTGCGCGGTCTCGGCTACCGCTTCGAAGCCTGAGGGCCACCCTCATCCGCCGCCCGCAGGGCGAGCTCAGGAATTCGTCGCCCGCAGGGGCAGCTAGGGAATTCGTCGCCCGCAGGGCGAGATTAAGGAATATAGAGCTCGTACTCCGGCAACGTGCCGTCGAGCACCGGAACCTGAACTTCAGAGCCCTCGGCACCCGTGTACGAGAAGAAGACGGGAATCAACCCTCCGATGGTGGCGCCGGTACCGGTGAGGACAATCTGTACCTCGTCGTTGGGGCCGCCCACGCGTGTGCGCTCGCCCGCAGCGACGACGATGGCTTCAGAAACTCGTTCGCCGTCGCTCTCCCACTGCACGATGAGGCGGCGGTCGACATCGGCCGCGCTGGCCACGGTCATCACGAGGTTGAGTTCGTCGCCGGTCTCACCGATGAGCAGAGCGTTGCGGATGGCAAGCTCACCCACCTCGGTGCCGACGCCGTCGCTCGGGTCATAGTCTTCTTGCGTGGCGATGTTGGCCCAGAAGGTGCACCCGGTGGTGCCCATGAGCAGGGCTGCAGCAAGAGCGATCGACGCCGCTACGCGAGATTTCACGAAATGTCTCCTTCAGGCCGTCGGGTTGCCCGGTCACGCAGTGTCTGAAAAGCACCGTCTACGACGCTCGCGGAAGCCCCAATAAGCCTAGTCTAGCGAGCCTGCGGCGCCCGGTCGCCGCCCGTGCGAGGGCCCTCCCGCCCCGAAATTCTGGGAAACCCCTGTGGTAGACTGGCGATTCTGCGGAAGGACCATCACCCATGCTTTTTCAGGTCGGCGAGACGGTCGTTTACCCCCACCACGGTGCGGCAACGATCATCGAAGTAAAGAACCGAACCATCCGGGGCGAAGAGAAGCTCTATCTCAAGCTCAATGTCACGCAGGGTGATCTGACCATCGAGGTGCCGGCCGAAAACGTCGACCTCGTGGGCGTTCGCGACGTCATCGGCCAAGAGGGTCTCGACAAGGTTTTTGAGGTGCTGCGCGCTCCTTTCACCGAAGAACCCACCAACTGGTCGCGCCGCTACAAGGCCAATCTTGAAAAGCTTGCCTCGGGCGACGTCATCAAGGTCTCTGAAGTTGTGCGTGACCTGTGGCGCCGCGACCAAGACCGTGGCTTGAGCGCGGGCGAAAAGCGCATGCTCGCCAAGGCCCGTCAGATTCTCATTAGCGAGCTCGCGCTTGCCGAGAAGACCGACGAAGAGAAGGCCTCGACGGTGCTCGACGAGGTTCTCGCCTCGTAGTCATGACGCCGCCGTTCGTGCCGCGGCTCGCGATCGTGGTCGTCGCTGCTGGTAGTGGCACCCGGCTCGGCCTGTCTCGTCCCAAGGCCTTTGTGCCTGTCGGAGGCCGTACTCTTCTTGAGCTCGCTCTTGAGGGTGTTTTCGCCCAGCCCGAATCGGCGCAGGTGGTGGTCGTGGCTCCCGAGAGTCACCGGGCCGAAGCCGTCTCGATCGGCCAGCGGGTTGCGGGTGCTGCGCGGGATGCCCTCACGGTGGTCGTCGGAGGCGACAGCCGCGCGGCCTCTGTGGCCGCTGGGCTCGCCGCTGTTGCCGACGGCGTCGACGTGGTGCTCATCCACGACGCGGCGCGAGCTCTGACGCCGCCCGAGGTCTTCACGCGAGTCGTCGAGCGCGTGCGCGCCGACAGCGTCGGGGTGATTCCCGCGCTGCCCGTTGTCGACACCATCGCGCGCCGAGACGCCGCGGGAGCGCTTGTTGAACAGGTGGATCGCTCACAGCTCGCGGCGATCCAGACCCCCCAAGGCTTCCCGCTCGACGCGTACCGCGCAGCCGTTGCGGCGATCGCACCCGGAGCCGAGCACACCGACGATGCGAGCGTGTTTGCCGCGGCAGGTCATCCCGTTGTCACGGTGCCCGGTGACGATCGAGCGTTCAAGGTGACCACACCCTGGGATCTTCGTCGGGCCGAGCAGCTGGTTGCCGGCGACCGGCCCGCGTTGCGCACCGGTATCGGCGTCGACGTTCACGCGTATGACGACAACCGGGCTTTGTGGCTCGGCGGGCTCTATTGGCCGGGCGAGCCCGGGCTTGCCGGGCACAGTGACGGTGATGCGATCAGCCACGCAGTGTGCGATGCCTTGCTCTCGGCCGCGGGGCTGGGAGACATCGGCTCGCGGTTCGGTGTCGACGACCCGCGATTTGCCGAGGCGCGCGGCGAGGTGTTTCTGACGGCAACCCTCGAGCTCGTGCGCTCTGCCGGATTCGAGGTCGTCAACGTCGCGGTGCAAGTGGTCGCGCAGCGGCCTCGCTTTGCCGCGCGACGCCACGAGGTTGAGGCGCTCCTCACGCGAACGCTCGGCGCACCCGTGAGCGTGGCGGCGACGACGAGCGACGGACTCGGCTTCACCGGCCGCGCCGAGGGCGTCGCCGCGATCGCGACGGCACTGCTTCATTCCTGATCGCGACGCCTGCGTTGATTCCTGATCGCGCCGCCGCTTCTGCGGTGCGATGCGGCTCCGCCGACGAGCGCGGTCGTCGGCTTCGCCGCTTGCCTCGTCACGGCCAACTCGCCCGCCGGTAGGCTGGAGCGGTGAGCGTGCGCCTGTATGACAGCCTTCAAGCGGCTGTTGTCGACCTCGAACCACGGGTCGCGGGTCACGTGGGCATGTATGTCTGCGGCCCCACGGTGCAATCGGCTCCTCACATCGGCCACTTGCGCAGCGCACTGGTGTACGACCTGTGGCGTCGCTGGCTCACGGCGCGGGGCTATGCCGTGACCTTCGTGCGCAACGTCACCGACATTGACGACAAGGTGCTCGCGAATGCGACCGACGACGAGCCGTGGTTCGCCGTGGCCTACCGCGTCGAGCTCGAGTTCACGGCCGCGTATCGTGCGCTGGGCATCCTGGCTCCCACGTACGAGCCGCGCGCGACGGCGAGCATTCCGCAGATGCATGCGCTCATCGAACGCCTCATCGCGGCGGGCCACGCCTATGTGGCGACGGATGCCTCGGGCGACGTCTATTTCGACGTGCGCAGTTGGAGCCGCTACGGCGAGCTGACGCGCCAGAACCCCGACGACATGGACGAGGCGGGCGACGCGCCCGCGCGCGCCAAACGCGACCCGCGCGACTTCGCTCTCTGGAAGGGCGCCAAGCCCGATGAGCCGACGACCGCGCAATGGGATTCGCCCTGGGGCCCGGGGCGCCCGGGCTGGCACATCGAGTGCTCGGCGATGGCGGCTCGCTACCTGGGCCCTGCGTTCGACATTCACGGCGGCGGGCTCGACTTGCGGTTTCCGCACCACGAGAACGAGTTGGCCCAATCGGCCGCGGCGGGCGACGATTTTGCGCAGCACTGGGTGCACAACGGCCTCGTCACTATTGGCGGGCAGAAGATGTCGAAGTCGCTCGGCAACTCCGTCTTCGCCGCCGACTTGCTCGCGAGTCACCGCCCCGCGGTCGTGCGTTACTGGCTGGGCTCAGCGCACTACCGCTCGAGCATTGACTACACGCCGAGTTCGCTCGACGAGGCGCAAGCCGCCCTTGACCGCATCGAAGGGTTTCTCGCCCGCGCATCCCGTCGCATTGCCGACACTCGGTTTGCCGACGAGGGTGCCGAGCTGCCGGCTGACTTCGCTGCCGCTATGGATGACGACCTTGCTGTGCCGCAGGCGCTCGCCGTGCTGCACGATCGCGTGCGCGTCGGCAACGCCGCGCTCGATGCCGACGACCCCGCGGCTGCCGCGCGAGCCCACGCTGAGGTGTCGCTCATGGTGAGCGTGCTGGGCTTCGATGCCCCCGATGCGGATGCTCGCGCCGACGATCGCGCCCACCGAGCCCTTTCCACTCTCGTCGATCGGCTCATCGCCGAACGCCGCGAGGCGCGCGAGTCGCGCGACTTCGCGACGGCCGACCGTATTCGTGACGACCTCGCGGCCGCGGGCATCGTGCTCGAAGATTCACCGACCGCAACCGACTGGAGTATCGATGGCTAAGCCTGGGCGCCCTGGCGCAAGCAACAAGAAGAAGGGCCCCACCGTGGGTTCAGGCGGCCAGGGTCGGCAAGCCCTCGAAGGCCGCGGCCCGACGCCTAAGGCGGAAGACCGCAGCTGGCACCCCGCGGGCAAGCGCAAGGCCGCGCAAGAGCGGCTCGCTGCGGCCAAGACGCGAGCGGGCGGCGGCAACGGTGGCGGTCAGCAGTCGAACCGCTCGCGTGCCCCGAAGAAGAGCGCCGACGTCGAGGTCGTGAGCGGCCGCAACTCGGTGCTCGAGGCATTGCGCGCCAAGATTCCCGCGAGCACGCTCTACATCGCATCGCGCATCGAGATGGATGATCGCGTGAAAGAGGCGTTGTCGCTCGCGACGAAGCGCGGCATCCCCGTTCTCGAAGTGATGCGGCCCGAGCTCGATCGCATGACCGGCGAGAACTCGGTCAATCAGGGCATCGCGATCAGCGTGCCGGCGTATGAATACGCGCACCCCATCGATCTCATTAGCCGTGCGGTCGATCGCGGACACACTCCTCTGCTCGTGGCACTCGACGGCGTGACCGACCCGCGCAACCTCGGGGCGATCATCCGCTCGACCGCTGCGTTCGGCGGGCACGGCGTGATCGTGCCCCAGCGCCGTTCGGTGGGCGTCACGGCCGCAGCCTGGAAGACCTCGGCGGGTGCCGCAGCACGCACTCCCGTGGCGATGGCCGCCAACCTCACGCAGACCCTCAAGGCCATGAAGGCCGAGGGCGTATTCGTACTCGGGCTCGACGGTGATGGCGACATGTCATTGCCGAAGCTCGAGTTGGCCGATCGCCCGCTCGTGATCGTGGTGGGCAGCGAAGGCAAAGGCCTCTCGCGCCTCGTGACCGAGACGTGCGACGCGATCGTGTCGATCCCGATCTCGGCGGCGACCGAGTCGCTCAACGCGGGCATCGCCGCGAGTGTGGCGCTCTACGAAGTAGCGCGGAGGCGCGCGGCCCTCTAGTGGGACGTCAGGTCACCGCGGCCTGTCGCCCTGTGTATCCTCACACTGTTCACCTTTACTGAACGCATGAGGAGTCGACAATGGAGCTGCAGCACCTGAAGATTGCGGTCGTTGGCACGGGGGCCGTTGGTGCATCCGTTAGTGCCGATCTCGTGCGCGCCGGGCTTGACGTGACCCTCATCGACCAGTGGCCCGCCCACGTCGAAGCAATGCGTGCAGATGGGCTCACGGTCGACACGCTCGGCGACGTTCAGGTGACAGAGGTGCGAGCGCACCATATCTGCGAAGTGGCCGAGCTGCGCGGGCTCTTTGACCTCGTTTTCACATCGGTCAAGACCTACGACACCCGCTGGGTAGCGGAGCTGATGCGTCCCGTGATGCACGCCGACTCGGTCTTCGTCGGACTCCAAAATGGCATGACCATCGACCAGGTTGCCGAATCGCTCGGTGCGGATCGCACGATCGGTTGCGCGATGGGCATTGCGGCGAACGTGCGTGAGCCGGGCCTCGTGCGTCGTCAAGTGGCCACGGCCGACACCTGGTTTTCGATCGGTACTCTCTCGGGCGAGCGTACGCAGCGGCTCGACGACGTGGCTGCTGTGCTTTCGCACGCGGCCCAGATCGAGGTGACGGACGACATCCGCTCAGCGAAGTGGATGAAGCTCATTGCCAACATTCCCGAGATGCTGCCCTCGGCGCTCCTGGGCATCCCGCTGCTGGAAGCGGCGACGATGCCCGGTGTTCGTCCGGTCATGGACGCGATGTCGCGGGAGGCCTACTCGCTCGCGATCGAGCTCGGCATCACGATGCGACCGAGTCTCGGAATCGCCGCGGAGAACGTGCCTGACTCCGACCAGTATTCACTCGACCTGCTGAATCGCGTGCTCTCACACTTCTCGCAACCGGACACGCGAGTAGCGGTGTTGCAAGACTGGGAGAAGGGCCGGCGTGCTGAGCTCGACGCCTTCAGCGGCTACATCGTGGCCAAGCGCGCTGAGGTGGGTGGCCGAGCACCGGTCAATGAGGCCGTACTGCGTCTTGCCGAGCGGATCGAGCGAGGCGAACTCACCCCGTCGCCCGACAACGTGGCGCTGCTCATTGCCACGCTCGACGCGGCTTGACAGAAGACCATGCGATCGCATTGACTTTGTTCATCGAAACTGAACGCGACGACGTGTCGTAACGCGAGTGCTGAGGAGTCGACGATGACCGACCGCTATGTCGTGAGAACAGTCGAAGAGGCCGACTACCGCAACCCGGGAGCCCTCGCACCCGACTCGTCGGGCTACACCCGCTGGTGCGCGGTTGGCTTTGACGATGGCGCCGCCCACACCGATTTCGGGATGTCGCGGCTCGAAGCCGGCGGCACCATCCCCACGCACGTCCACTCGGTCGAAGAGTCATTCCACCTCGTCGAGGGCGAGGTGCTTCTCGTGACGCCCGAGGCCACGGTGCACCTCGTCGCGGGCGACTACGGCGTCATTCCGCTCGGGGTTCCGCACTCGTGGCACGCGGTCGGTGACGCCCCCGCGGTGTGGAGCGACATCTACTCGCCGCCGCCGCGCGCGCACCATGGCTACGACACCTTCCGGGTGCCCGATATCGCCCCCGGCACGCCCGTCGCGGTCGACCCGCGCGACCCGCGCACGCGCTCGTTCGGCGCGATCACGACCGAGCAGATGAACCCCGGCAAGCAGTCGCAAGAGCTGCTCGCGCAGTCGGCGAGCATGCGCACCGCGCTGCTCGTCTACAGCGGCATCTCGCTCAAGATGATGGTCGACAGCGACCTCGGCTCGGTGCTGCACACCATGTTCATGGTGCAGTACGAGCCCGACGGGGTCGCGGGCCCGCACGACCACCCGCTCGAAGAGGCCTACCTGATCCTCGACGGCGAGGTCGACGCGACCTTCGACGGCTACGAGGTGCGCATGAAGCCCGGCGACATCGCCTGGGCGGGCGTCGGCTGCGTGCACTCGTTCCGCGCCGTCGGCGAGCCCGTGCGGTGGCTCGAGACGCAGTCGCCCCAGATGCCTGCTCGCCATGCCTACCGCTTCGCGCGCGACTGGACCTACCTGTCGGACAAGCTCGGCTCCGAATAGCCCGGCCGCATCGCACCAGACCGAAACGCTCAAGGAGGAGCAGTGACTCAGCGCACCATCGTCGTCGTCGGCGGAACATCCGGGATCGGCCTCGAGATCGCCAAGGAGGTCGTCGCCCGCGGCGACCGCGTGGTCCTGACCGGCCGCGACCAGCAGCGAGCCGAGGCGATCGCCGCTTCGATCGGTGAGAACGCCACTGGCCTCGCTGTCGACATCTCCGAGCCCGAGACCATCGCCGCGAGCCTCGCGAGCATCGGCGAGGTGCACGGCCTCGTGCTCGCGGCAATTGAGCGTGACGCGAACACCGTGCGCGAGTACGACATCGCGCGGGCTCGTCGCCTGGTCACGCTCAAGCTCGTCGGCTACACCGAGACCGTGCACGCTCTGCTCGACCGCCTCGTGCCGAGCGTCGACACAGGAATCGTGCTCTTCGGCGGCCGCGCGAAGGACGCGCCATACCCCGGCTCGACCACGGTCGCGACGATCAACGGCGGCGTCGAGGGCCTCACGCACTCGATGGCGCTCGAGCTCGCCCCCATGCGTGTCAACGGCCTGCACCCAGGCATCATCGGCGACAGCCCGTTCTGGGCCGACAAGACGGCGGCCCTCGACGGCTACCAGTCGCGTACGCCCGGCGGCAAGCTCGCGACGATGGCCGACATCGTCGGTGCCACGATGTTCCTGCTCGACAACCGCGGCGTCTCCGGCATCAGCCTCAACGTTGACCGCGGCTGGCGCCTGACCTAAGTACCGCCGGCCACGGCGGGAACACCGCTAGATATATCCAGGCGCATAGATTTAGGATGAAAGCCGGACTGAACACCGCCGTTCAGCTCTAGTGAATTGCTCAACGAGGAGGAACTCATGACCGATGCCGTCGCGCCCCGCGCCGCGGACTTCGTTCCCGGCCGTCCCGTCGTCTTCCGGAACGCCACGGTGATCACGGTCGACTCGGCTGGCGTGCTCGAAAACGCCGACGTGCTGATCACCGACGACACCATTGCGGGCGTCGGGCATCACCTCGAGGTGCCTGCGGGCACTCTTGAAATCGACGCCAAGGGCGGCATCATCATGCCCGGCATGATCGACACGCACCGCCACATGTGGCAGACCGCCCTGCGCGGCTACGGCGGCGACTGGGCTCTCAGCCAGTACTTCGTCTTCTACTACCTCACATGGGGCCAGGTGTTCCGCGCCGAAGACATCGCTGCGGGCAACCAGCTCAGCGCACTCGAATCGGTCGACCAGGGCATCACGACGACCGTTGACTGGTCGCACGCCCTGCGGACGACCGAGTATGCCGACGCCGCCGTGGAGGCTCTCACGAGCATCCCGGGCCGCTACGTGCTCGCGTATGGCAACTACCTCGGTGCTCCGTGGGAGTGGATGAACGAGCCCGGCTTCCAGTCGTGGGTCAAGAACTTCAAGGCCGACGACATGATGGGCTTGCAGGTGGCCTTCGACGTGAACTCGGGCCCCGACTTCCACGAAAAGGGCGCGTTCCAGGCGGCCCGCGACCTCGGCCTGCGCGTCACGACGCACGCGGGTGTGTGGGGCGTCAACGGCGACCCGAACATCGAGTACATGTATGACAACGGCTTCATGGATGAGACCGTGACCTACGTGCACGCGAGTTCGCTCGGCCCCGACAGCTACCACAAGATCGCGGCCACGGGCGGAACGATCTCGATCTCGACCGAGAGCGAGCAGAGCGCTGGCCAGGGTTACCCCTCGGCGTGGGTCGCCAAGAAGTACGGCATCACCGCGTCGCTCTCGATGGACACGAGTGTGTGGTGGAGCGCCGACTTCTTCTCGGCCATGCGCTCGACGCTGAGCTCGTTCCGGTCACGTGACCACCTCGAAGCCCACAACAAGGGCGAGACGGTCAACGTCAACCGCATGAAGGCCGAAGATGCCGTGTGGCAAGCCACCATGGGTGGTGCTCACTCGATCGGCATGGCCGACAAGCTGGGCTCGATCACCGTGGGCAAGAAGGCCGACATCGTGCTGCTCAAGAACGACGAGTCGCCCGCGATGACGCCGATTCTCAACCCCTACGCACACGTGGCGTACCAGGCGGGCACCGCCGACGTGCACACCGTCGTCGTCAACGGCAAGGTGGTCAAGTACGACGGTGAGCGCATCGGGCTGCCCCTCAAGCCGGTGGCCGACCGCGTTGCGGCGTCGGTCGAGCACGTGCGTGGCGAGCTCGGTGAAGACGCCTGGAAAGAGTGGATGAACCCCGCTCTGCCCGAGGACGAGCCGATCGCGAACCCGTACATGTACCTCGGTGAGGGTGACGGACACCAGCACTAATCTCTGTCGCGGAGTCGTGGGGGGGG
>CALRWH020000005.1:0-44953 GCA_943371805.1 Pseudomonas synxantha
AAATGATTCGCCCTTGAACAAGGAGGTTCACATGGCACTGAAATCACAGCTCGGCCTGCTGGCCATCGCCGCAACACTGTCCCTGGCGCTCGTGGGTTGTTCCACGACCGCCGACGCACCCCAGGCGGAGGAGAAGCCGAAGATTGGCATCTCGTTCCTCAACCTGCAAAACCAGTACTGGACCGACATCATCGCGGGGATCGAGGAGAGCGCTGGCGACGATTACGACGTCGTCGTGGCAGACCCCAACGACGACGCTGCGAAGCAGGTGGCCGACCTCGAGAACTTCATCGCGGATGGCGTCGATGCGATCGTCGTCGCGGCAATCGATGCCGCCGCTGTCGAGCCGGTGATCGCTCAGGCGATGGCAGCCGGCATCAAGGTCGTCACGCACGCGACGAAGATCGCGGAGTACGACACCCACATCACGCTGGGGGAGCGCGACATGGGTCTCGCGGCGGGTGAGATGGCCGGAACGTGGATCTCGGAGAACCTGGACGGTGAGGCCACCTACGCGGTTCTCAACTACCCGCAGATCGAGCAGCTCATCGACCGCGACCTCGCGATCCGGGAAGGCGTCGCGAACATCGCGCCCAATGCTGAGGCCGTGGCCGAAGCGTCGGCAGCGACGGCCGAAGAGGGCCTGGCTGCAGCTGAGGCGATCCTGCAGGCGCACCCCGACCTGAACGTCTTCGTATGCATCAATGACAACGGATGCCTCGGAGCGATCGAGGCGGCGAAGGCCGTCGGCAAGACGCCCGACACGTTCGCCGTGGTCGGCATCGGCGGTGACCCCGCCGCGCTGCAGTCCATCGTCGACGGCACCGGCTTCGTCGGCACGGTCGACCTCAACCCGGTCGGTACCGGCACGCTGCTCTTCGACGCGATCGTCGAGCTGCTCGCGGGTGGCACGGTCGAGAAGGACCAGTTCGGCATCGTTAAGTCGGTCTACGGTGCAGATGCGGCAGCTGAGCTACTCGCTGCGCTGGGGCAGTGACCAGTCCCGACACCCAGGTGGCCACGAGCGAACTGCTCGTGGCCACCGTCGGTCTGGTCAAAAAGTATCCCGGCACACTGGCGCTGGCGGGAGTCGACTTCACGGTCGTCCCGGGTGAGGTGCACGCTCTGCTCGGCCAGAATGGCGCAGGCAAGTCCACGCTCATCAAGGTGCTCTCGGGGGCGGAGGCGCCGACGGGTGGGAAGGTCTTCGTCGGCGGCGAAGAGATCGTCGACTTCCGGCCGACCGCGATGCGACGACGGGGGGTCGCCACGATCCACCAGGAGTTCACGCTGATTCCCCAGCTGACCGTCGACGAGAACATCGCGCTGACCCGCGAGCCCCTTCGCTGGCGATGGATGCTCGACCGCTCGATCATGACCGACCGGGCACGCAGTCTGATCGAGAGGCTGAATCTCGAGATCTCGCCCTCGGACATCGTCGCTGATCTGCCCGTTGGCCAGCAGCAGATGCTCGAGATCGCCAAGGCGATCGACTCGAACGCGTCTGTGCTGATCCTGGATGAGCCGACCGCGGCGCTGACGGCGCCCGAGTCGTTGATCCTATTCGGATTCATTGAACGCTTGAGGGCCAGTGGGACCGGGATCGTCTACATCTCGCACCGCCTCGACGAGGTCGAGGCGATCGCCGACCGTGTCACCGTGCTGCGCAATGGCGCCGTGTCTGGCATGCACCGCCGGGGCTCATTCACCAAGGCAGACCTCATCGAGAGCATGCTTGGGGCGTCGGTCGCCGCCGCGTCGCACGCCGTTCGTGCCGACCGCGCGCCCAGGACAGCGGCTGGTGCCGAGCTTCTGCGGGCCCAGGGATTGACGACAGACTCGATGAAGCCATTCGACCTCACCGTGCGTGCGGGAGAGATTGTCGCCCTCGCCGGCCTTCTCGGTTCGGGACGCACTGAGATGATCCGGGCGCTCTTCGGGGCCGATAAGCATCGAGGCGGTCTTCTCGTCCGCAACGGAGCACGCGTGCAGAAGGCCAGCCCTCGGGACTCCTGGCAGTCGGGTGTGGCGTACTCACCGGACGATCGAAAGCACACCGGTATCTTCCCGTTGCTCTCTGTTGCCGAGAACGTATTCGTTTCCCTTCCTCCGACCCGGGGCGGACTTCTGCGGCGGGGAATCATCAATTCGCGCACACGTTCCCTCATCTCGACCCTCGCGGTCAAGGTGAATGATCCCAACGACTTGGTGGGCCAACTGAGTGGTGGCAACCAGCAGAAGGTCGTTCTCGCTCGATCGCTGGCAGCGAACGCACGGGTGATCCTCGCGGACGAGCCGACTCGCGGTGTCGATATCGGAGCCAAGGCCGACATCTGGCGGGAACTCAATGCCCTGGCCGGGGATGGATGCGGGGTGCTCGTGGTCTCGTCGGAGGTCGAGGAGCTCGCCGGCAATGTCGATCGCATTCTCGTCGTGCATGGCGGCCAAATTGTAGGCGAACTTGACGGGCGCATCATCTCCGGGGCTGAACTGCTCCACATTGTCGAATCTGCGGGCGATGAGGAGCCTGCAGTGAACGGCTCAACGACACTGACGAAAGAGGACCACTGATGACCGACACCGCTGTTGCCGCGCCGAGGAGAGGGTTGAGAACGACCCGCTTGCTCATGGATTCGTCGTTGCTTATCGTGCTCATTCTGCTCATCGTCATGTTCGGCCTCGCGAACCCGAACTTTGTGGGTGTCGAGAACCTCGTGAACATCACGCGGCAGGTGGCGACGATGGGCATCGCCGCCGTCGGCCTGACGTTCGTCATGATCGCCGGCGGAATCGATCTCTCCATCGGCTCGCTTCTCGGCCTCGTCGCTGTCGTCTGCGCCGCGGCCATGGTGCAGTGGAGCCTCCCGATCATCGTCGCGATCATGATCGCCATGTTTGTGGCCGCTGCCAGTGGTGCCGCGGTGGGCGTCTTTGTTACCCGCATCGGAGTTCCGGGCCTCATCGTCACCTTGGCGTTCTTCATCGCACTCCGAGGAATCGCGTTCACCGTGACCGACGGGCGCACGATCTCAGGCTTCCCCGAAGGCTTCTCGTGGTTGGGCCAAGGCAACGTCGTCGGCGTACCCGTGCCGGTGATCTTCATGGCGATCACGTTCATCGTCGGTCATGTCGTGCTCTCGCGCACTCGTTTCGGCCTGCATGTCTATGCGCTCGGGGGTAGCCGCGAGGCCGCCCGGCTGGCCGGCATCAACGTCAAGCGCATCGAGATGCTCGTCTACATGATCGCTGCGCTTCTGACGGGATGGGCCGCGGTGATCCAGCTCTCGCGACTCAACTCGGGCAACGCCAACATAGGCATGGGCTTCGAGTTCGAAGTCATAACGGCAGTCATCCTCGGCGGAGTAAGTTTCGCGGGTGGGTCGGGTCGCTTGCGTGGCGTGCTGATCGGAGTGCTGATCCTGGGCGTGATGTCGAACGGCATGACCCTTGTCGGCGTCTCGCCCTATTTGCAATCGGTGGCGAAGGGTGCGGTGCTCCTCATCGCGGTGTCACTTGACCTCGCACTCCGCAAGAAGCAGACCCGGTAGCGCGCTCCTGTGACGCTCGATCACGCGGTGCCGGTGTTCTCCGGCCTGATCCCCATCGCGCTGACCCCGTTCCGTGACGACGAGACTCTCGACCGGGAGGGATTCGCGCGATCCTTGGCCGGCCAGGTGCGGGCTGGTGTCGACGGGGTGATGGTTCCCGCGTTCGCGAGTGAGTTCCACAAGCTCACGGGAGACGAGCGCCACGAGCTGGCCGATATCGCCCTCGAACAGCTGCGGCGGCACAAGGCGGTGCGCGTGATCGTCAGCGTCCCGGACCATGCGACCGTGAGCGCGGTCGCCGAAGTCGAGTGGGCCTGCGCGGCGGGCGCGGACGGCATCAACGTGCTTCCTCCCTTCTTCCTCGGTCCGTCGCGAAGCGCGCAGGTCGAGCACCTGGCCACGATCCTCAGCACTGCGGGCGACGTGCCGGTCATGGTTCAGTACGCGCCTCAACTCACGGGCGCCGCGTTCGCGTTGGACGACATCGGTGAGCTGCGGGTGAGATACCCCAACCTTCAGGCGGTCAAGATTGAGTCGCTTCCCCCTGGCCCCGACCTCTCCCGGGTTCTCGCGCTGGCCCCGGGACTGAACGCCCTGGTCGGGTATGCGGGCCTTCACATGATCGACGCGCTGCGCCGCGGGGCGCACGGGGTTCAGCCAGCGAACGCCTTTCCTGAGATCTATCGCCGCATTCTCGATGAGTGGAACGCGGGGCGTCAGGATGCGGCAGAGGCACTGCACACGAGGTTGCTGCCGTACATCTCGTATTGGATGCAGGGGCTCGAGCTCGCGGTCGCGGCGGAGAAGCGCATCGGAGAGCTCCGTGGGTGGTTCAGCACATCAACCTGCCGTCGCCCTGCTCGCGTTCTCGATGAGCATGAGCTTCGAACCATCGACCGATTCATGACGGAATTCGACGACCTGCTCTAAGTCGGGCAAGGCGCTGCGGTGGGCACGATAGACGCCCTCACGCCCACCGGCCATGGGGTCTTAGAAGCATGCGCGGCCGACTAGCGTGCAGCGTGCACCGGGCGCGACTATTGCCACGATGTCGGCGTCGAGGTACAGTCCGGGGTCTTTGCCGACCTCGCACACCACCTCGGGCATCGGGTGGAGCGGGATAGTCGCGCGGTCGAGTTGCCGACCGTCGTGGTTCGAGAGGGTGATGTCGTCTACCCCGGGCGCCGCCAGGCGCTGGGCGTCCTCCACCGATTGAACGCCTTTGACGACGAGCTTGCCGGGCCACTGCTCTTTGATCCGTTTCGGGGCGTCGTTGGTGACGGTGGGGTCGAACACCGCGTCGAGCGGTTCGCCGGCCGTGCGGCCCCAGCTCGAGAGGCTGGCGAAGGCGAGGGGCTCGGTGGTCAGGAAGTCCCACCACCACCACGGGCGGGGGATTGCGTTGACGATCGTGCCGATCGTGAGCGCCGGCAGAATCGAGAAGCCGTTGCGCTTGTCGCGCAGGCGCGCGCCCGCGACGGGAACCTCGCCCGTGACGATCAGGGTGCCATAGCTGGCAGCCGTAACCCCAGCAGTGCCGCCCTCGGTGTCGTCGAACGGAGCCTTCGGCAAGCGACGGTGCACGATCGCGCGCAGGTGGTGGATGGTCAGCGCGCCCTCTAACCCGCGCTCTTTCGAATGGAGCTGAGGCTTCGTGTCGGGCCGGGTAGCCCATCGCCGTCGCCCATGACGAAGTAGTGGTCGCTGCGAAACCAGGCGTGAAAGCCCAGGGCTTCGGCGCGCTGCGCGTGCGCGACGATCGTGTCGTAGCTCGCGCCCTGCTGGGGCTCGGTGAAGATGCAGTACTGCATTTCTTGAGCCTACGATGAGGAACATCGGAGGCCTACGTGCGAGAAGCTCACGAGCGCGATGAAGTTCGCGGATACCAAGCGGTGCGCGCTGCCGCGAAAGACTTTGAGGCCTATTCGAGCGACCTCATCGGCGATCGCGATACGCGTGCCTACAAGCAAGTTCCGCTTGAGTACGACCCGCCTCGCCACACCCGTTTTCGCGACGCCGTGAACCCGCTCTTCATGAGCCAGAACATCGAGCCGAAGGCTCCGCAGTTCGAACGCATCGCTCGCGAGCTTATTCAGGGCATCACGGCGCGCGGTGGCGGCGACCTCGCGCGCGACCTCGCGTTGCCTTACGTCATGGGCTGCCTCACGGTCATCTACAACCGTCCGCAGGATCTCGACGAGTGGATCTCATGGGGCCCCGATGTCTGGACGGCGGATGCCTACCGCCAGGGTCTCGTCACGCCCGAGTCGCGCCGTGCCGCGCGCGAGCGCTCGTTCACCGGGCCGAGTTTGCGCAGCGGCGACGTGCTGCAGCAGTACCTCGAGCGCGTGTTCGACGCGGCGACCCCGGCGCCGGGGGCCGACCCGGCGACGACCGACGTCTGGGACTGGATCGCCGGGCTCGAGATCGACGGCGAACGCCTTTCGCGCGACGAGATGTTTGGCATCGCCAACGTCTTGTTGGCAGGCGGCCGCGACACCGTCATCAAGCTCGTGACGGGCATCACCTGGCACCTCATGGCGAATCCGGATGACCGGCATCACCTCACCGACAACCGCACGGCCTTCGCTGCCACGATCGCCGAGCTTGTGCGCTTCTTGACCCCGCTGCCCAAGATCGAGCGCGTGCGCGCGGAGGACCGCGAGACGCCCATCGCCGAGCGCGACCCGCGGCGCTACGTGCTGCTCAACTACCTCTCGGCCAACCACGACCGAACGATCTGGCCCGATGCCGACGTGCTCGATATTCGCCGCGATCGCAAGCCGCACTTGGCGTTCGGCTTCGGGCGCCACTCGTGCATGGGCATGAACATCACGGAGTACGAAGCGCGCGCTTTCCTTACGGTGCTCCTCGACGAGTGGCCCGACTGGGAGTTCGACGGCGAACCACAGTTGGAGTGGGCGACCGAAGGAGAGGGCGACGAGGCCTTCACGGCCCTCGAACGCTTTGCCCGCGTGAGCGTTCGCGTGCCGTCATAGGTATGATCTAAGCCATGACCCGCACCGCGATCGTCACCGGAGGGCTGAGCGGCCTCGGCGCCGCGACGGCCGAGCGCCTTGCCGCTGACGGTATCCGCGTCATCACGCTCGATGTGGCCGAGGGGGCTGACTTTCGTCTCGACATCAGCGACGACGAAGCCGTTGCCGCCGTCGCCGCCGAGGTGGGCCCGGTCGACATTCTCGTGAACTGCGCGGGAATCGTCGGGCCGAACAAGCCCCTCATCGAGACGACCGCCGATGAGTGGCGCCGCACCGTTGACGTCAATGTCATGGGCACGGTCGCGACGATTCGGGCCTTCGCGCCCGGCATGGTCGCCAATGGCTGGGGGCGCATCGTCAACGTGGCCTCGATGGCGGGCAAAGACGGCAACCCGAACCTCGCGGCGTACTCGGCCACGAAGGGTGCGGTCATCGCACTCACGAAGTCGGTGGGCAAAGAGCTCGCGCAGTCGGGCGTGCTCGTCAACGTCATCGCGCCCGCCGTCATCGACACTCCCATGAATGCCAAGACCGACCCCGCGGTGCTGAAGTACATCACCGACCTCATCCCCATGAAGCGCGTCGGCCGCCCCGATGAGTTCGCGGAGCTCGTGGCGTTTCTCACCTCAGACCGGCTGAGCTTCTCGACCGGAGCCGTGTACGACCTCAGCGGCGGCCGCGCCACCTACTAGCAGCGCCCCCCGTTAGCCGCGCGCACTGTTGGTCGCGCCACACCATAGAAGGGCCTCACCGATGAAGCTCATGCGTCTCGGCCCGGCGGGCCACGAAAAGCCCGTCGTGCGCGTCGACGAGAACACGTACGTCGACGTCTCCGACATCACCTCCGACTTTGACGAGCGTTTCTTCGGTGCTTCCGAACACGGCGGCGGGATGCTCGGCCTTGAGGCCGTCGTCGCTGAGCGCATCGCGGCCGGCGCCGTGCATCCGTTCGGCTACCAGCGCATTGGCGCCCCCATCGCTCGACCCCACCAGATCCTGTGCATCGGCCTCAACTACTCGGACCACGCTGCCGAGTCAGGCATGCCGGTGCCTGACGAGCCGATCTTGTTCACGAAGAGCCCCAACACGCTCGTGGGCCCGAACGACGACGTGCGCATGCCGCGCGGTGCGACCAAGCTCGACTGGGAAGTCGAGCTGGGCATCGTCATCGGAAAGCGCACGAGCTACCTCGAGAGCCCCGAGCACGCGCGCGACCACATCGCCGGCTACGTCGTCGTGAACGACGTGAGCGAGCGCGCGTTTCAGATCGAGCGCGGCGGCCAGTGGTCAAAGGGCAAGTCGTCCGAGACGTTCAACCCAGCCGGGCCGTGGCTGGCGACGCCCGATGAGCTGGACGACGTCATGAAGCTGGGCATGTGGCTCGACGTCAACGGCCAGCGCCGTCAGACGGGCACGACCTCGACGATGATCTTCGACCCGTGGTTCATCGTGCACTACCTCAGCCAGTTTCTCGTGCTCGAGCCGGGTGATCTCATCAACACCGGCACACCGCCCGGCGTCGGC
Source organism: Pseudomonas synxantha (assembly GCA_943371805.1). Lineage (GTDB taxonomy): Bacteria > Actinomycetota > Actinomycetes > Actinomycetales > Microbacteriaceae > Microcella. The sequence continues at coordinate 8,072 of CALRWH020000005.1, forward strand.
CTGGGAATGACCCCGCCGACCTACCTGCAAGTGGGCGACGTCATGACCCTCGGTATCGATGGGTTGGGCGAGCAGCAGCAGACGGTGATCGCGCCGCGCTAGCCCGAAGCAGAAAGAGCCCCGCCGCGAAGACCACCACAGCCTCGCGACGGGGCCCAGCCCGTGAGTGGCGCTAGCCGCGCGGGATCAACCGCTGCAGCTGCGTCACGTGACCCGGCTCGAGCTCGTCCAGCGACTTTACGCCGAGCAGGCGCATCGTGCGCGCAACTTGCGAGCCGAGAATCTCGATCGCACAACGCCCTCGCGCCCGCACCGATCGTGTCTGTTGGTGGCGCGCGCGCGCCTGTACCTCAACTAAGAAGACCACAACGCTAGACCGCCGCAATCGCAACGGCGCCGACCGCAAGAACGACGCCCAGCACTTGTAGCCGGGTAAGCCGTTCTCCAAAAACGATCCACCCGATTGTGGCCGTCAAGATCGGCGCGATCGAGGTCAGAATCCCCACGATCAGCAGGTCGCCTTCGCGCAGCGCCAGGACGAGGAACAGGTTTCCGATCACGTCCAGCATTCCCGCGCCGACTGCGAACAGATACCGTCCACGGTGTCGCGATGGTGCCGAGGTGTCCAGCGACGGCGCTCCGCGAATCAGGAGAAATGAGATCGCAACAATCATCACGCCGATGCGGGCAGCCACGAGTGGCCACCACCCGTCGGCACTGGGTGCGTTGCCGATGATGAGTGCGAATGCCCCGAATGCGGCACCAGCGAGCACGGCAATGATGACGCCCGACAATGACGCCGTTGATCGTGTGCGGCCGACTTGGGACACGAGAACGACAGACCCTGCGGCGAGGACTAGTGCGATGATGCGTGACGCTGTGACGGGGCTCCCCGTTGCCATACCGACGACGGCAATCACCCCAGTGCTGATGCACGCGATGATTGTGCCCGCGACGCCAACCGGTCCAATGGCGAAGGCGCGATATGCGAGAGGAACCCCAATGCCGCCGATGATTCCTGCGCATGCCCCGAGCAGTAGACCGCTCGCGGTCGCTGCTGAGCCTGATGTCAGCAAGAGGGCGACAGCGACGAAGAGCGCGCTGGAGCTCGCGATCGCGAAAACTGCGCGCAAGGGGAGGTGTCGAGCCGCGACTCCGCCGAGAACATTGCTGCAGGAGACGGCGAGAGCATTAAGCAGAGACAATACGACGATCATGAGGACTCCGAACGGGTCGAACATAACAAATTGGAATTACTGGTCTTACCAGTCTTGACGGCGGCGAGACCCGACCCTACGCTGGTCAGACCGGACAGTCCAGTAAGAGTGGTTCAATTTGTCGAAGGAGACAACGTGACCGAACAGTTCACATTCCGCACTAGCAGTTCACCGCTCCGTACAGCCGTCCGCACGGGCTTGGTTGGCGCGACGCTGCTCTCGATGCTCGCTCTCAGCGCCTGCGCGCCGGGAGGCCAGAACGTCGACTCCAACGCCGGAGGAAGCATCAGCAAAGATGTGCCGACGGATGAGGAGATCTCGCTCACCCTCGCCCACTGGGAGGTCGGCGGTAACGGTGAAGCGATCGACGCTCTCATCGCTGCATACGAGGAGAAGCACCCGAACGTTTCCATCGACGTGAGCTTCGCGTCGTTCAACGACTATGGCCAACGGATCAAGCTGCAGATGTCGGATGCTGATGCTCCTGACATCGCGCAGGCCGGCCAGGCTTTCACCATGATGGGCCCGTTGGTTGAGGGCGGGCTCCTGCGCCCGCTCGATGACTACGCGGAGCTCTATGGCTGGGGCGACCGCTTCGGACCTGGTCTGCTTGATCAGGCGCGCTTCGAGAGCGATGGCTCCAAGTTCGGCACCGGTGACCTCTACGGCCTGGCGCTGGGCGGCAACATGGTCGGCGTCTTCTACAACCGGGAGGTTGTCGACGCTTTGGGAATCGATCCGAATTTCGAGACTCTTGCCGACCTCGACGACGCGCTCGCAACGGCCAAGGACGGCGGATACATCCCCCTCGCTCTCGGAAACGCCGACGCATGGCCTGCTAACCACCTGCTGTCCATCCTGATCTCGCAGTACGCGGACAACGCGGACATGCTTGCCTGGATCTACGGCAACGAAGGTGCGTCGTTCACCGACGCCCCGTTTGTTGATGCCACAGCACACCTCGAGGGCTGGGCTGCGGAAGGACTCATCGATCCCGCTGCGAACGGTCTCAGCTTCGACGATGCGATTGCTCGTTTCGCGGCTGGCGATTCTGCGTTCTTCGTGACGGGAAACTGGGCTCTCGCCACGATGCAGGACCAAATGGGTGACAACGTCGGCTTCACGGCATTCCCGGGACTCACGGCTGATGCGCCTGCTCGGGCCACGGGTGCGACGACCTCGCCGTTCACCATCTCCGCCTCAACCGAATACCCTGACGTCGCGGCGAACTTCCTCGACTTCATGACCGGTCCTGAGGCTGCCGAGATCCTGTCGAACGGCGGATACGCGCCGCTGACGCCCGGCGCAGTCGTCGCGGGCGACACCCAGCTGATCGCGGACTACAACGAAGTCTGGTCGAATGTGCTGGCTGATGATGGCCTCACGTTGTTCCTTGACTGGTCCACGGTTGCGATGGGGAACACTCTGTTCCCGTCCATCCAAGAGCTCCTCGCGGGGCGGATCACGGCGGCGGATCTCACCAGCTCCGTGCAGTCGGAATGGGAGAACGGTCGCTAGTCGGCTGAACTTCGTTCGTAAACGGGTCCCCTCCTCTTCCGGTCCGGCGTCGCAAGGCGCGGAAGAGGAGGGGGCCTCCCCCTCACGCTTATCCTTCACTCTGACCGAAAGCGCAGTCTTCATGTCGAACACCCCGGCGTTGAACGCGTCGACGCGTCGCTCACGTGCCGATCACAGATCCGTCCGATCGGCAAGAGCCCGTCGAGCTGTCGTGCCTTATCTGTATCTCGTGCCCGCCGCTTTCTTCTTCATTTCTTTCGTCCTCCTGCCTCTCGGTCAGACTTTCTACCTGTCGTTCTGGGATTGGAACGGCATCTCGGCGGGAACCTGGGTCGGTCTCGACAACTACGTGCGGGCCCTTCAGGACCCCGACACGTGGGCCGCGTTGAGCCACTCACTTGTCTTCATCATTACCTTTTGCTTCATCCCGGTGACCTTAGGGGTGACCTTCGCGGCAATCCTCAGCAAGCAAGAGATTCGTGGCCTCGCGTTCTTCCGCACGGTCATCTTCGTTCCCCAGGTCATCTCCAGTGTGGTGATCGGCGTTGCCTGGCGCTGGATGTATCAGGACACCGGCACGGTAAACCAGGTGCTTGGGTTCTTTGGCATCGACTCATCGATCCCGTGGCTTGGCGACTTCACGTGGGCTTTGCCCGCGATTGGCCTGGTGGGTAGCTGGGTCATGACCGGTCTTTGCATGGTTCTCTTCCTGTCAGGGGTCGGGCGAATCGATTCCGATCTCTACGACGCAGCGCGCGTCGACGGGGCCGGACCGCTGCAGGAGTTCTTTGCGGTGACCCTCCCTGGATTGCGGCCGGAGTTCGTCGTGGCTACAACCATCACGATCATTGCGGCGTTGCGCACCTTCGACCTTGTCTTCGTCACCACGCAGGGCGGCCCGGGTAGGTCCACGATCGTGCCGGGCACTGAGATCTATCGAACCGCATTCCGCGAGGGCGACATCGGATACGCATCCACGCTCGCCGTGCTGCTTGCGGTCATCATCTTCGCGCTCGTGCGCGCCGTGAACTACGTCCTGAGGGAGGACACAGCCTGATGTCTTCAGACACCATCGCGCTCGAGGCGCCAACTCTCGCGGCTACAACCCGCCCTGTCAGGAGACGGAAGGAGCGGTCAGTTCGAGCGGTGCTCGGCTCCGTTCTCTCCGGAATCGGAACATACGGTTTCCTTGCCCTGTCTTCGGTGATCGTGTTGCTGCCGCTGGTGAGTATCTTCTCTGTCTCTCTGCAGCCGGCCGGAACGTCTGTCGGCGGGCTGCAGTGGCCGACGGACCCGCAGTGGGACAACTACATCGCGGCGTGGACAACCGGGTCGTTCTCGCGGCTCATGCTGAACTCCCTGATCGTCGCTTCGGTCGTCGTACCGGTGGCGGTCACGGTCTCAGTGCTTGCTGGCTATGCGTTCGGAACGATGAGATTTCGCGGGTCGAACGTGCTCTTTTACATGTTCTTGATCGGCCTCGTCATGCCGTTCGAATCGACTGTCGTGCCGCTGTACTACAACCTTCGGTCTCTGGGCCTGGTCAACACTCACCTTGGGGTGATCCTGCCCCAGATCGCTCTCTACACGGCGTTCGGGATCTATTGGATGAGATCCTTCTTCCGCTCGACTCCGATGGCACTCATCGAGGCCGCGAGGATCGATGGGGCATCCAGCATGCGTATTCTGGTCTCGGTTCTGTTGCCGCTGGCTCGCCCGGCGATTCTCACGCTCGCCACTCTTTACTTCATCTGGAGCTGGAACGAATTCCTGCTGTCGCTCGTCGTATTGACCTCGCCGGAGATGCAGACCGCTCCTGCGGGGCTCGGCCTTTTCGTCGGGGAACGACTCTCTGATATTCCCGGGCTCTCGGCGGGTGCGATCATCATTTCGATCCCGACGGTGATCCTCTACGTTATTCTCAACCGCAAGATCATCTCGGGGATCCTCCAAGGGGCTGTCAAGGGATGATGGCTGCGCAGAGGATCAACAGTCGAAACGCCGGGTCGCACGAAGTTCACCAGCGAGAGAGGTCAGCGTGTTCACGAGCAACCTGACCGCCCCGGCGCGGAAGAACGACATTTCCGATGACCTCGAACGGCGCGTCGTGCAAGGCCTCTGGTCTCCGGGCGATCAGCTTCCGTCGGAACGGGAGCTGTGCATCGCCTACGGGGTTAGTAGGCCGGTCGTGCGCGAGGTTCTCGCGGGACTGGTCGAGCGGGGCTTCATCGACATCCATCCCGGCCGGGGTTCGTTCGTTCGGGCAGTGGCCATCGATGACCTGTCCAGCTCGCTAACTCGGGCCGCGACGCGGGCTGGTATCACAGCTCGTGACCTCGTGGTGGCTCGCGTTGCACTGGAGTGCTCTGCGGTAGAGCTTGCTGCTCAGCAGGCCGACCGACCGGTCGACGCGCTCTGGGAGGCGCTTCGTGCGCACGAGGCTGCGGAGAGCATCGGAAGCATGGCGCAGTCAGACCTCGATTTCCATGAAGCGGTCGTCGCCAGTTCGGGCAATCCGGTGCTGATGCTCATGTTCGGATCGATTCGCGCACAGGTCTACGCCCTAATGCTTCGCAGCCACAGCGATGCGACCGTGCGTAGCATCGGCGACCCGATGCACGAACGCATCGTGCAGGCAGTGGCAGACGGTGACTCGGAACAGGCTCGAGATCTGATGCGCGAGCATCTTGAGCTGGCTCTCAAACTGTATGGCACCGATCTCGACCAGCCGATCAGCGAGGTCGTCGAGGCTAGAGGAATCCGCGACGCGGCGCCCTTGGCCAGTTCTGTCGTCCTCACCCCGGCCTCAACCGTCTGAGCAGCACGCATCGATCGTTGTCGATCGGTGTGCATCTCTTCATCTGACCGCACCGTCGGTCCGTCTTTCGCGACGCTCTCACCGTCAACCCCGAAACCCAGGAGGATCCATGTCATCGACCCGCACCGTCTCAAGCCCGGAGTCGCCACTCACGATTGTCCTCGACTCATCGACCGGGCTCCCGCGTGCGATTCGAGTCGATCGCCTCTCGATCGCGCACGACATCCGCATGACCATCTCCGCCGACGTCGGTGGCGAGGAGGCCCGGGGATGGACCGGAGGAATCCGCTACGACGATGTGGTGGTGCTCGACGACCTTTTGATCGACGAGACGACCTGGCGTCGAAACCATCGAGGCCAGTGCGATGAGTACTCCGTCGAGGGCCGACTCGGAGCCCTATCGATGCGCCTCCTCTACCGCCTGTACCCGACGTCGCCGTACCTGGAAGTTGCGGCCGAAATCTCTGCCGATGCTGACGTGCTCGTTCGCAACGTGCGCGTGACGGTTGAGGTGCCGGGCGATCCGGCGGGGCAGCAACTCTTCACGCCCGGCAACGCCATCCACCGGGGCCTCACCGTTGCCGGTCTGGGCGACCAACCCTTCGGCGTGTCCCAGATCGGCGGGCTGCGGGGAGCCAGCGGACTCATCACCGTGGTGCACGATGACGCCGCGCTGACGGTCTGGCCCAACCAGGATTCTGAAATTCCGGATGTCGTGATTTCGGCGCACGCCGACGGTCTCCGCATCGACATCGAGACGAACTTCGCGGCGGCCGTCGGAGCATCCAATTCCGCCGAGCTGCTGTTGGCGACCCTCGACCTGCAGCACGGCGGATACGACGAGATACGGCAGCAATGGCCGGACTGGGCGTCGCGCTATTCACTGAGTAGCCCTCCCATCAAGCCAGAGTGGGTACCGGGTTCGAGCATCTACGAGGTTCAGATCGGAACCTCGTACTTCTGGGGGGGAAACTCTTACTGCAGGTACGTCGAGATCGCCGATCTCACGAACGACATCGAGCGCGTTCAGAGCCTCGGGTTCTCGGTGATTCAGCTCATGCCGCGCCAGCCGTATCCGAGCTACAACGTGCACGACTTTGCCGACATCACAACGTCCTATGGTGACGAGCAGCAATTGATCGAATTGGTGCGTGTCGCCCACGAGCGGGGCATGAAGGTCATCCTCGACGTGCTGCTGCATGGTGTGCTTGACAACGAGTCGGTCGACATGGCGCTCGAGGGCATCGCAGCCGGGCCCCTCGCTAGCCGGCTGGACGAGGAGACCGGCGATAGCTTCGGCACCGACCTCTCCGACCCGACCAATTACTACATCGCCTGGTCTCGGCACATCCACGACTTCGCGACCCACTGGAAGGGTGGCTCGCCGACACGCAGCCCTCTCCTGGATGAGCACCCGGATTGGTTCTTCCGCAACAGCAGCGGGGCGGTCACGGGCGTTTACACCAAGGCATTCGACTCGCGGAACTTGGAATGGCAGGAGTACTTCCGCGCGGCCATGCTGAACCTCGTGCGCGTTCTCGACATCGACGGGTTCCGCTTCGATGCCCCCACCTACAACAACTACCCGAACTGGGCGGACTGGTCGCGGGCGCGCGCCAGCCTCTCCCCGCTCGGCTGTGTGCCGCTCTTCGTCGACCTACGCCGCGATATCAAGGGGCTCAAGGCCGACGCCCTCATGTATACGGAGCCTTCGGGGCACCTGCTCCGCCGCTCCATGGACCTCAACTACAACTACGACGAGCAGTGGCTGGTCACCGCCGTCTCCACGCCCGCGGATGTACCCGAGCGAGGCGTCCGCTCGGCGCGACAGTTCATGCAATGGATCGAGGATCGCGATGCCTTCCTTCCGGTGGGTGCGCAGACAGCGCATCACATCGACTCGCACGACACGTTCTGGTGGCCGCAGTGGGGCAAGAAGTGGCGGCGCGAGCAGTTCGGCATCGAAAAGGTTCAGGCTTTGGCCTGCACGTTCCTCGCCCTCGACGGCCCCTACATGATGTTCACGGGCGGCGAGGAAGGTATCGAAGATGAGCTCCGTTTGCTGAACGGCCTCCGACGGAGTCGTCCAGACATGTGGGCCCAACCCGCGTCTCTCGACTCTTTGTCCGACCCTTCGGGCGACCTCTTCATCGCGTCACGTCGAGCCGAGCGCGACGAGCTTGTGGTTGTGGTGAACTTGACAGGGACATCCGGTACGACGGTGCCTTCCCAACTCCGCGGCGACTCCTGGCAGGTTCTCGGGTCGCGAGGCTATTCCGCAGGCGCCTTGAGTCCGAGTGGATACATCGTCGCCCTCCGCACCGTAGATCAGAGTTCCGACTAGGTGCGCTCGGCAAGCACAGGGCCCGCTCTCCAGGAGAGCGGGCCCTGCTCGTCGATTCGTATCTCAGGCCATCGTGCCCAGGCTGCACCCGGAATCGACGAGTAGCACTGATCCCGTCATGCTGGTCGATGCGTCGGAGGCGAGATACCCAACTGCGTCGGCGACCTGCTGGGCAGTCTGCGGAGTCCCGAGCGGTATCGACGCAGAGGCTCGCTCGGCATACTGCGGTTCATTCTCAAACTGGCTCTTGGCGAGGCCCGCCATGACGATGCCGGGCGCCACAGAATTAGCTCGAATGCGAAATGGCGACAACTCGAGTGCGGCCTGCCTCATCAACTGATCCATCCCCGCCTTCGATGAACTGTACGCGGCGATCTCTGGCCACGGACGAGCGGCCACCCAGGAGCTGATGAAGATCAAGCTTCCCGGGGTGCCGTCTGAGACCATACGTTGCGCGGCGCGTTGGCTCACGATGAAGGCTCCGGTGAGATTGACTTCGAGTTGGCGTTGCCACGACGCTAGGTCGATGTCGAGGAATGGCTCGGCCGTCACGGTGCCCGCGCACATAACCGCAAGATCGAGCCCTGGCATAGACGCCACCACGCGAGCGACCTCGTCGAGATCGGCTGTGCTGGCGCGCACGAATCGCACGGCGCCTATTCGCTGCAGACTCGATGCGCGGTCATCTCCCACGGCTTGATCGACGAGGTCGAGGATCGTGACCTCGTATCCGGCCGCCGAGAGGGTGGAGGTGATTGCTCCTCCGATATCTCCGGCGCCACCCGTGACGAGGGCGAATCGTTTCTTGTCTGATGACATGCGGTCATCCTCCTGTCTATGCGGGCGTCACGCGAGGCCGTGGTGCGTGTTGACGTACACTTCCCTGCTCTGGCACGATAATACTGGTATTACCACTCAGACCGGTACGAGCGCGATGAGCGCCCCACAAGCAGTCGAGGAATGGCACGTGAAGACAATGACGACGGACCACCACCGCGACGCCGCGGCGGATACGCCCCGAGATGCCCGCATCATCGCGATCGAGACCGTTCGCACGCCGACGCAATCGAACGTGCTCTTCGTGCTCCTGCACGCAGCCGACGGCACGATCGGACTCGGGGAGACCTTCTACGGTGCAACCAGCGTCGAGAACTACGTGCACGAGACCGCGGCGACCGTGCTCGCCACTCTGCCGCATCACTCGCCCGCCCGCGTGGCGCGCGCTCTCTCGAGCTACGTTGGCTACGCGGGCTCAGGGGCTGAGGTGCGCGGCAACTCGGCGATCGACATTGCACTGTGGGATCTGCACGCGAAGGCGGCCGGGCTTCCGTTGCGCACCATGCTCGGCGGACCATTCGTCGAGTCCATCCCCATCTACAACACGTGTGCTGGCAACGACTACGTGCGCGCCGAGTCGCGGCAGTCGTCGTCGAACTGGGGTCTCGGCGACGCAGGCTCGGGGGGTCGATATGAGGATCTCTGGCGCTTCCTCAACGAGCCTGCAGCCCTCGCTCGTGATCTTCGTGATCAGGGGTACACGGGTATGAAGGTGTGGCCGTTCGATCTGGCCGCCGAGGAGTCTCGGGGCGACCACACGGCCGACCTGCGATTCGGACTTGGCGTGCTTGAGGCCATTCGTAATGAGGTCGGCGACGAGATGCAGCTCTACGTTGAATTGCACTCCCTGTGGCAACCGAAGGGTGCCGAGCGCGTGCTCCACGCCATTCGACCTTACGGCGTCGAGTGGGCGGAAGACCCTGTACGGTCTGATCACCACGAGGTGCTGGGTGCACTGCGCGAACGCACTGGCGTACCCCTCGCCGTCGGAGAGAACCTCGGCGCTGGATTCAACGGCTACAAGCCTCTCTTCGATGCTCGAGGCACTGACGTGGCGATCATCGATATCGGCTGGAGCGGAGGCATCACCCAGGCGGTGAAGACGGCGGCTCTTGCCGAGCAGTATGGCGTCCCAGTCGCGCCGCATGATTGTACGGGCCCGGTTTCCCTGGCCGTCGCGACCCATTTCGTGACGGCTATCGGCAACGGCCACGTGCAGGAAGTGGCGCGCGCCTTCTACCACGGCTGGTACACCGAGGTGTCGGCGGGGTTTCCGACCATAGCGGATGGCATGATCACACCCGCCGCCGCTGCGGGTCACGGTGTCGAACTGCTTCCGGGCTTCCTTGCGCAGGCCGCGACGACGCGTCGAGTCACGCGACTCGATGGCTGACGCCGATGGCCGTGCGGCAGGCACTGCGTTCACGCAGTTGCTGCGGCAGGAGCGGCTCGTCGCCGTGCTTCGTTCGTCGACTACCGAACACTACGAGACCGTCGTCGAGCACCTGATCTCCGGCGGTATCCAGGTCATCGAACTCACGCTCACCGCGGTCGATCCGCTCGAGGCCCTTCGTCGACTGGGCGACCGGTTCGGCGATCGTGCCGTCTTCGGGATGGGCACCGTGCTGACGCGCGCTCATGCACTGGCCGCCATCGATGCAGGATCCCACTACCTCGTCACGCCTCTGCTGGTAAGAGACGTCATCGAAATCGCGCACGATCATGGTGTTCCCGTGCTCTCCGGCGCCCTCACTCCCACGGAGATTTTCGAGGCGGTCACCCGAGGTGCCGACGGAGTGAAGGTATTCCCGGCGTCTGCGGTGGGGCCCCGATACTTCCGTGAGATCGCCGGCCCGTTGCCGGGCCTGACGCTCATGCCCTCGGGCGGAGTGGGTGTTGACGACATCGGGGCGTGGCTAGCTGCAGGCTCGGCAGCCGTGAGCCTGGGCGGATCCCTTATTGGCCGCTCTCTTGAGGGCGATCTCGATGGACTCGATGCCCGCATCGACGCGGCCGTGCGGGCGGCGCATGGGGATGTTCGCCCATGAGTGCAGACGGGCGCACAATCGACATCCTCACGGTGGGGGAGTCGCTGGGGCTCGTGATCCCCGATGAGATCGGTTCTCTTGCGACCGCGAGTCACGCTCGGATTCGCTTCGGCGGCGCGGAATCCAACCTGGCAATTGCTGCTGCGCGTCTGGGCGCTTCGGTCACCTGGGTGAGCAGGCTCGGCACGGATGGGCTGGGAGACAAGATCGAACGCACCCTGCGCGGTGAAGGAGTGAGCGTCGTCGCTTCGCGTGACCCGAGGCGGCTCACGGCCATCATGGTTAAGGAGAGACCCGCGCCACATCGGGCCCGGGTTCGCTACTACCGTGCGGGTAGCGCTGCCTCACTCCTCACGCCCGAGGATGTGCCCGACGAGCTGATCCGCTCTGCTCGCGTGGTCCATGTCACGGGGATTAGCTCCGCGTTGTCGCCGAGTGCCCGTGAAACCGTGCGCAGTGTTGTGAACCGAGCGCAGGCGGCGGGGTCGATCGTGAGTCTCGACGTCAACTATCGCTCGGCTCTATGGTCAAATGAAGATGCGTGCGCAGAGCTCCGGAAGGTCCTGCCTGGTGTGGATATCGTCTTCGCGGGGCTGGAGGAAGCGACCCTCCTCGACCCGCGCATCCGCGTCGCTGAAGACGCACGCACCCTGCTGACAGATTTCGACCTCAGCCAGGTGGTGATCAAGCTCGGCTCTCACGGCGCTGTCGCCATGGTCGATGGAGCCACAGCGAGCGTCGCCGCATATCCCGTCGAGGTCGTTGACTCGGTCGGTGCGGGCGATGCCTTCGTCGCAGGCTACTTGTGCGCATTCCTTGATGGGCTCAGCACCGCACAATGCCTAGACCAAGGGGCGAAGGCGGGTGCTTTCGCCTGCACCGTCTCGGGAGATTGGGAGGGGGCGCCGGGCCCTTCCGATTTGGCCCTTCTGGATGCTGCAGACCCGGTACGACGCTGATCTCACCCCGCGAAAGGATCTATTGATGAAGACGATCAACCTGACCGGCGATGCGGTTTTGGTCACCGGCGGAGCCGGTTCGATCGGCGCAGCGATCGCCCGCGATCTTGCGGCGTCCGGCGCGGAAGTTGTCGTGGGAGACCTGTCGCTCGAGGCGGCCGAAGTGGTCGCCGGCGACATCAATTCGACGGGAGGGCGAGCGCGAGCCGTGACCCTCGACGTGCGCTCGAGCGCGTCTGTCGACCAGGTTGTGGCGTCCCTCGTCCAGGACGGGGTCGCATTGTCGGGTCTGGTGAACGCCGCAGGCATTCTGAGAACGGGTGATCTGTCTGCCATGACCGATCAGGCATGGAGTGAGATGCTCGACGTCAACGTGAGCGGGACATTTCGCACGACCCGTGCGGTCGCAGCGGTTCTTCGCGTTCGTGGTCATGGTTCGATCGTCAATATCTCCTCGGTGTCGGCGTTTATCGGGTCGGGCGACGGCGCCGCGTACACCTCGACCAAGGGTGCAGTCTTGAGTTTCACGTACGGCACCGCCGGCGAGCTCGCCCCGTACGGCATCCGAGTGAACGCGGTCTGCCCGGGGTGGGTCGACGGGGGCTTCACGCACCAGGCCATGGAGTCGTCCGACAACCCGGAGGCACTGTCGGACATGGCGCGCAGACTTCACCCGCTGGGCAGGATGGCAGCACCTGAGGACGTCGCCAACGCGGTCACCTGGCTGATGAGTTCCGAAGCTTCGTACATCACCGGCACCCCGATGTTCGTGGATGGTGGCTTCATGATCCAGCGGGGCATCCGGTCGTGACGGATGCTCTCCTGACGCGGTTGGCGGCGACGGACGAACGGTTCGTGCTGTCGGAGGGACCACAGTGGAACCCTGCTGAGCAGACCGTGAGCTGGGTCGATATCGAAGGCAAAACGCTGTCGATTGCCGATCTGGCCCCCGACGGCGAACTAGACCTGCGGGAGCAACGACAGTTCGACGACCGGGTTTCGTTTGCGCACCCGCTCCCGGATGGGGCTTACTTGATCGGGTTAGGTCCCCGACTCGCTGTGTCGCGACCGGCCGGAGTCGATGAGGTCTCCGAGCCCCTTGTGCCCGAGGGCCGGCGGCTCAATGACTCGGTGATCGATCCGTCGGGCCGACTCCTCGTGGGCTCTATGACGCTTGACGGGCCCCACGACAACAACCTGCTCATGCGGCTCGAGCATGACGGGTCAGTCACAGTCCTTGATCGTGATCTGCGTCTCTCGAACGGCCTGGGATTCTCTCCCGACGACGTGTGGTTGTATTCGGTCGACAGCCTTCGGGGGGTCGTCTATCGGCGGCCCTACACCTCGCACACCGGCCCGGTAGGCCCCCGAGGCATTTTTGTGACCTTCGACGGCGTGGAGCCGGACGGTCTGACGGTCGATGCCGACGGCTCGGTCTGGGTTGCGCTGTGGGGCGGTGGTTGTGTTCAGCAATTCGCGGTGGACGGCACGCTCATGGCAACGATCGACGTCGGTGCGCCGCACGTTACGAGCGTGGAGTTCGCAGGACTCGACATGCAGAACGTGGTGATCACAACATCCATGCTGCTTCTCGACGAGGCAGAACGCGCCAATACCCCCGAGGCAGGGCGAGTGCATACCTTTGCCGGAGACGTTCGCGGCCTCGCTCGGTACCGCTGGAACGCCCTTCCGCTGTCGCGGGTGACGGGTATCGACTAGCAGGAGACCAAAGAGCCCCGCCGCGAAGACCACCACAGCCTCGCGACGGGGCCCAGCCCGTGAGTGGCGCTAGCCGCGCGGAATCAACCGCTGCAACTGCGTCACGTGACCCGGCTCGAGCTCGTCCAGCGACTTTACGCCGAGCAAGCGCATCGTGCGCGCAACTTGCGAGCCGAGGATCTCGATGGTGCGATCGACTCCCTCGCGACCGCCGGCCATGAGCCCGTAGAGGTAGGCGCGGCCGATGAGGGTGAAGCGTGCGCCAAGGGCGACCGACGCCACGATGTCGGCGCCCGACATGATGCCCGTGTCGAGGTGCACCTCGGTGTCTTTTCCGACCTCGCGCACGACCTCGGGCAGCAGGTGGAACGGAATCGGCGCGCGGTCGAGCTGGCGCCCACCGTGGTTCGAGAGCGTGATGCCGTCGACGCCGAGCTTCGCCAGGCGCTTCGCATCATCGACCGTCTGCACGCCCTTGACGACGAGCTTGCCCGGCCACTGCTCTTTGATCCACTTCAGGTCGTCGTAGGTGACCGTGGGGTCGAACATGGCGTCGAGCAGCTCGCCGACCGTGCCGTTCCAGCTCGAGAGGCTCGCGAAGGCGAGGGGCTCGGTGGTCAGGAAGTCCCACCACCACCACGGGCGGGGGATCGCGTTGACGATCGTGCCGACCTTGAGCGCCGGGGGGATCGAGAAGCCGTTGCGCTTATCGCGCAGGCGCGCTCCCGCGACCGGAACGTCGACCGTGACGAGCAGGGTGTCGTAGCCCGCGGCCGCCGCGCGCTCCACGAGCTGCATCGAGCGCTCGCGGTCCTTCCACATGTAGAGCTGAAACCAGTTGCGGCCGTCGGGCGCAGCATCGCGCACGCCCTCGATGCTCGTCGTGCCCATCGTCGACAGCGAGAACGGGATGCCCGCCGCAGCCGCCGCGGTCGCCCCAGCAATCTCGCCCTCCGTGTGCATCATGCGCGTAAAGCCCGTGGGCGCAATGCCGAAGGGCAGCTCGACGCGCTTGCCGAGAACGTCCCAACCTGTGTCGACCTGGCTCACGTCGCGCAGAATCGCGGGGTGAAACTCGATGTCATCGAAGGCCTGCCGCGCCCGCGCCAGGCTCAGCTCGGCCTCCGCCGCTCCTTCGGTGTAGTCGAAGGGAGCCTTCGGCGTGCGGCGCTGCGCGATCGCGCGCAGGTCGTGAATCGTGAGCGCGCCCTGCAGGCGGCGCTTCTTCGCGTTGAGCTCGGGCTTCTTGAACCGCATGAGCGGAGCGAGCTCTTTCGGGCGCGGAAAGCGGCGTTTCACCATGGTTAGTCCTTCGCGTGGGTCTGGTCGTAGCGGGCGAGCAGGCGGTCGCGCGCTCCCTCGATGTGGGCGCGCGTGAGCTGGCCAGCGAGCTCGGGGTTGCCTGCGGCAACGGCGTCGAGAATGCCTTGGTGTTGAGCAACGACGTCGTCGAGCGCGAGCAGTCGGTGGGCCTGCACTTGGCCTGTGCACAGTTCGATCTCGCCCATGAGTAACGCGTGCAAGCGCGCGAGCCGCGGAGAGCGCTGCGCCTCGACGAGAGCCCGGTGAAACGCAATGTCGGCTCGAGCCAAAGGCCCTGAGCGGTCAGCGGTCGATGCGTCCGAGGCCGCGTCGACGAGCATCCGCTGCGCCGAGATCGCCGCGATCGGCACAACGCCGTCGGAGGCGAGCGTGCGCAGCGCAGCCTCTTCAACGATGGCGCGGTTGGCATAGAGGTCGACGATGTCGACGCGCGTCAGCTCGGGAACACGTGCGGTCTTGTGGGCCTCGCGCCGCAGCAGCCCGTCGGCAACGAGCCGCTCGAGCGCGACCTTGGCAGTCGGGCGGGCCACCCCGAAACGGTCGGCGATGGCCTGTTCGGTCACGGCCGACCCGGGCGCTTCGCGCTGGCTCAGGATGCTCTCGCGCAGCGCCTCGTACACCGCATCGGGTACGCGGGTCACGGCGAGGGCGTCACTGCTCATGACGGCGACAGTAGCAGATTGTTATACAAGTACACGAGCGCCAATCTGCTTGTACAGCATGGAGTGTCCCGGCGCTGGGCCAAAGCCCTACGCTCGAAGAGTGACCAACGTGCTCGACCGCCCCGGCATCGTGCTCGGCATCGCAGCCCTCGTGCTCAACGAGGGGGCGACCGACGAGAACGCGCGCGCGGTCATCGCAGCGGCCGTCGATGCGGGAGTCGTCGCTCTCGATACCGCGCGGGCCTACGCACGCCTCGATGACGACGGGGTCGGCGAGCGACTCGCTGCCGAGGGTCGCGAGCGTCGCCCCGGGCTGCCGATCATCACGAAGGCGGGCCACTATCGCGCGGGAGCATCGGCCTGGCACTCCGACGGCAGCGACGAACGGATGCGCGCCGACGCCGCCCGCAGCGTCGAGCTTCTCGACGCCCCCGTCGACCTGCTCTTGCTCCACCGAGCCGACCGCGTCGACGACCTCGAGCAGTCGGTCGCGACGCTGGCTGCCCTGCGCGACGAAGGACTCGTGCGCGCCATCGGGCTCTCGAACGCATCCGTCGAGCTCATCGACCGTGCCCTCGCCGTTGCGCCAATCGACGCCGTGCAGAACCGGCTCGGGCTCGGTGTCGACTCGTTTGACGAGTACCGACACTGCCGCGAGGCCGGGATTGACTTTTTCGGATACGCGCCCTTCGGGGGCCCGCGGGCCGCGCCGCTCGCCACGCGGGTGCCACACGTTGCAGCGCTCGCGACTCAGCGCGGTGCATCGGTGCATCGCCTCGTGCTCGAGGTCATGCTCGCGGTGCTGCCCGGCTATTGGCCGGTCATCGGGTCGACTCGGGTCGAGTCAGTGCGCGACGCCGTCGCCGCAATGTCAGAGCCGATCGACGACGAGTTGCGCGACGCGCTCTTGGGTGATCTCGACTCGCGCGGGGTTGCCGTCTAGCGACGTCGCGGCTGCTTACCCCGCGAGGGGATCGCCCACGACGTGGGCCCATGCGAGCTCGCCCGCTCCGATCAACAGGCGTGATGAACCGAGAGCTGCCGGTTCAACCCGCACTCCGGCCGCGATCGCGGGCAACGCCTCGGCGAGCACGGTGCGACGGTCATCCGTCGACGCAGCGGCCCACAGCGTGGCGAGATACCCGCCGAGCACGATGCGCTCGGGGTTGACCATCGTCGAGATCGTGCGCAGCGCGACGCGCAGCGCCGCGAACTGCTCGGCCACGATGGGGTCGGTGATCCAGGAATCCGCCGCACTGAGGGCGGCTTCGAGTTCGGCGTCGTCGGGGTGCTCGAGGCCGAGAGTCGCCACGAGGTGCGCGCGCGAGACGACGGCTTCGAGGCACCCGCGGGCGCCGCACGCGCACACGGGCCCGAGCGGGTCGACGCTGAGGTGGCCGAATTCGCCGGCGTGGCCATCCCGACCCTCGACAAGCTGGCCGCTCATGACGATGCCGCCGCCGATGCCACTCGCGCCGCCGTTGAGATAGACCATCGTTCGCGCGCCGAGGCCAGCGCCGAACGCGAGCTCGGCACGGCAGCCCAGTTGCGCATCGTTGGCGGCGAAGGCCGGCACGCCGAGCGCGCGCGCGAGGGGCTCGGCAAAAGCTTCTTCGCGCCAGCCCAGGTGAGGGGCGAAACGCACGACGCCGTCGTCGGTGCGCACGAGGCCGGGAATCGCCGCGGCGGCCGCCACCACCCGCGATGACGGATGCTCGCTCGCGAGCTCGCCGACAACGCGCGCCGCAATGCTCACGGCCTGGTCGACCGTGGGCGAGTCGATCACCACTCGCCGCCGCGCGACCACGCGGCCACCGAGCGCGACGAGTGCGACGTCGACGGCATCGAGTTCGGGGTTGATCGCCGCGACGAGGCGGTCGCTTCGCGGCACAACGCGCGGGCTCGGTCGGCCGACGCTTTCGCGGGGCGCGTCGTCGACCTCGTCGACCCAGTGCGCCTCGGCGAGGGCCGCGACGAGATCGCCGATGGTCGAGCGGTTGAGGCCGAGCGCGCGAGTGAGGTCGGCGCGCGTGACTCCGCGGCTGTGGTGCACGAGCTGGAGCACCGCCGCGAGGTTGCGCTGGCGCACTCGGCCGGCATCCGTCGCCGCTCGTGAGGTCACCATGCATCCAGTCTGGCGCGCTCCGCCCTCGGGTGATACGTTGTGCTTCACAACATATACCTTTCAGCGCAGAAAGAAGTCGCTCATGGCCCTCACTCCGACTCCCGCCGACCACTTCACCTTCGGCCTCTGGACCGTCGGCTACAACGGCGCCGACCCCTTCGGTGGGCCTACGCGGGCCGCGCTCGATGTCGTGCACGTCGTCGAGAAGCTCACCGAACTGGGCGCCTACGGCCTCACGCTGCACGACGACGACCTCTTCGCGTTCGGCTCGACCGACGCCGAGCGGCGCACCCAGATCGATCGCTTGATCGCCGCCACAGCATCCACGGGCCTCAAGGTGCCCATGATCACGACCAACCTGTTCAGCGCGCCCGTCTTCAAAGACGGCGGCTTCACCTCGAACGACCGTGCCGTGCGCCGCTTCGCGCTGCGCAAGGTGCTGCGCAACCTCGACCTCGCCGCCGAGCTCGGCGCGCACACCTTCGTCATGTGGGGCGGTCGCGAGGGTGCCGAGTATGACGCCGCGAAAGACGTGCGCTCGGCGATCGCGCGCTACCGCGAGGCCGTCAACCTGCTGACGCAGTACGTGACCGACAAGGGCTACGGCATCCGCTTCGCCATTGAGCCCAAGCCCAACGAGCCGCGCGGCGACATTCTTCTACCAACCGTGGGCCACGCGATGGCGTTCATCGAGACGCTCGAGCACCCCGAGCTTGTTGGGCTCAACCCCGAGGTCGGGCACGAGCAAATGGCGGGCCTCAACTTCACGGCCGGCATCGCGCAAGCGCTCGAGGCAGGGAAGCTCTTCCACATCGACCTCAATGGCCAACGCGGCATCAAATACGACCAAGACCTCGTCTTCGGCCACGGCGATCTGCACAACGCGTTCTCGCTCGTCGATCTGCTCGAGAACGGCGGCCCGGGCGGCGGCCGTGCCTACGACGGCCCGCGCCACTTCGACTACAAGCCCAGCCGCACCGAAGATGAGACGGGCGTGTGGGCCTCGGCCGCCGCGAACATGCGCACCTACCTGCTGCTCAAGGAGCGCGCCGCGGCCTTCCGCGCCGATCCCGAAGTGCAAGCGGCGCTCGCCGCGGCCCGCGTCGACGAGCTCGCGCAGCCCACGCTCGGCGCGGGCGAGACGGTCGACGACTTGCTTGCCGACGCTTCGGCGTATGAGAGCTTCGACGCCGGCTCGTACTTCAACGGTCGCGGCTTTGGCTTTGTGCACCTGCAGCAGCTCGCAACCGAGCACCTGATGGGCGCGCGCTGACGATGACCCTGGTCGCGGGCGTCGACACCTCGACGCAGAGCTGCAAGGTGCTGATCGTCGACGCTGAGACGGGGGCGACCGTGCGTGAGGGGCGCGCGCCGCATCCCGAGGGCACGGCGGTCGACCCCGCCGCGTGGTGGGCCGCGTTCATTGCCGCGGTTGACGAGGCCGGTGGCCTTGCCGACGTCGAGGCGATCGCGGTCGGCGGCCAGCAGCACGGGCTCGTCGCACTCGATGCCGAGGGTCGTGTGGTGCGCGATGCCCTCCTCTGGAACGACACCCGCTCGGCCGGTGCCGCCGCTGATCTCATTGCCGAAATAGGGGCGGCTGAGTATGCGGCGCGCACCGGCTTGGTGCCGGTTGCGTCATTCACGGCGACCAAGCTGCGCTGGATGCGCGACCACGAGCCGCATCTCGTGCCCACGATCGCGGCCGTCGCCCTGCCCCACGACTGGCTGACCTGGCGACTGCGCGGCTACGGCCCTCTCGGCGAAAGCCCGCTCGGTCCCGTGCTCGACGAACTCGTGACCGACCGCTCGGACGCCAGTGGCACGGGCTACTGGTCGCCGACCTCGGGCGAATACGACCTCGAGCTGTTCGCGCTGGCGCTGGGTCGCCCGGCGCGCGAGGCCGACCCGCACGCGGTCCCGACCGATGACGCGGTGATTCTGCCCCGAGTGCTGCAGCCCGACGAGTCGACCACGGTCGACGCGGAGAATCCAGCGCTGCGCGGCTTGCGCCCGGGCGTGCTCGTCGGCCCTGGGGCGGGAGACAACGCGGCCGCGGCCCTCGGTCTCGGCGCAGGCCCCGGCGACGTCGTCATCTCGATCGGCACGAGCGGCACGGTGTTCGCCGTGAGCCCCGAGCCCGTCACCGATGAGTCGGGCACGGTCGCGGGCTTCGCCGATGCCGCGGGCGACTACCTGCCGCTTGTCGCGACGCTCAATGCTGCGCGCGTGCTCGACTCAGTTGCGGGCTTGCTCGGCGTCGACCACAAGGGCCTCGCCGACCTCGCTCTCGCGGCCGAGCCCGGCGCCGGCGGAGTCGTATTGCTGCCCTACTTCGAGGGCGAGCGCACCCCCAACCTTCCCGACGCGACCGCGACGCTCAGCGGACTGTCGCTCGCGTCGACGACCCGCGAAAACCTCGCGCGCGCCGCGATCGAGGGGATGCTGTGCGGCCTCGCCGACGGCCTCGACGCCATTGCGCGCCACGGCCTACACCCCCGGCGCTTGCTACTCGTGGGGGGCGCGGCCCGATCGCGGGCGGTGCCCGCGATCGCGTCGGCCGTGCTCGGCCTCCCGGTCGTCGTGCCCGAGCCGGGGGAGTACGTGGCTCGCGGGGCCGCGCGGCAAGCGGCCGGGGTGCTGCTCGGCGCCCGCCCCGAGTGGCCGCTCGCGTTGCATGCTTCGGTCGAGCATCCGTCGCAGCCCCAGGTTCGCGCCGCCTATGCCGCGGCGTTTGCGCGCAGCGGTCACTAGCCTGAGGGCATGGCGCACAGCCCTGCAGCATCCGCCGCTCATCCGGCCCCCATTGTCACGCTCACCGTGAACCCCGCGCTCGATGTCAGCACAAGCACCGAGGCGGTGCAGCCCGAGCACAAGATGCGCTGCGGCCCGAGCCGTGTCGACGCGGGTGGCGGCGGCGTCAATGTCAGCCGCGTGATCGAACGGCTTGGCGGTCACTCGACGGCCATCTATGCGGTTGGCGGCGCCACGGGTCAGGCCTATCGCCAATTGCTTGAGGCCGAGGGAATCATCGGGCGGGCCATCGCGATCGAGGGATCAACGCGCGAGAACATCACGATCGACGAGACGTCGACGGGCCAGCAGTTCCGCTTCGTCTTGCAGGGCCCGACCGTGAGCGAAGCCGAGTGGCAGCAGTGCGTCAGTGCCACCGAAGCGGCCATGCATCTCGGCGGTTACGTCGTGCCGAGCGGGTCACTTGCGCCGGGCGTTCCCGACGACTTCTACGCGCGCATCGCTCGGCGCGCCCGCGAACTGGGCGTGCGGTGTGTCGTTGATGCGTCGGGTGCCGCGCTCGCCGCGGCTGTTGCCGAGGGCGTGTACCTCGTGAAGCCGTCGGGCCGTGAACTCGGTGAGCTGGTGGGCGCGCCCACGCTTACGATCGACGAGAAAATCGAGGCGGCGCGCGAACTCGTGGGCCGCGGCCGCGTCGAGGTCGTCGCGCTCACGCTCGGAGGCGATGGAGCCGTGCTCGTGACGGCCGAATCGGTCACGCGCCTCGCCTCGCCGCCCATCACGGTGCGGTCGACCGTCGGCGCGGGCGACAGCTTTCTTGCCGCGATGGTGCTGCGGCTTGCCCAGGGTCACGACCTCGCGGCGGCGTTCCGTGCGGGCGTCGCGGCCGGCGCGGCGACCGCCACGACCGAGGCCACCGAGCTCTGCCACCGCGACGTGGTCGAGCAGTTTGAGCGCGACCTCGCGGCCGCGGCGAACGCCTAGGCGCGTGCCAACGGCACCACGGTCCGACGGGTGCCAACCGGCGAGCATCCCGCGAAACATCGCCGCAACACGCCGCGACTAGGCTCTCGTCATGGCCGACCTCTTCGACGGGTATGCGGCGACCGCCGCCCGTACGGGAACGGCCGTCGCCTTTGACGAGATGTTCACGCCCGATAGCGACGTGCGCCTGCCCTATCGGCAGATTCACGCGGCCCTCGCGCAAATGTCGCAAGAAGAACTGCGCGGTCGCACCGAGGCGCTCGCGTCGAGCTACCTCGCGCAAGGTGTCACGTTCGACTTCGCCGGCGAAGAGCGGCCGTTTCCGCTGGATGCTGTGCCGCGCGTCATCGAGCGCGCCGAGTGGAGCCACCTCGAGGCCGGGGTTGCCCAGCGCGTGCGCGCGCTCGAAGCCTTTCTCACTGATGTCTACGGGCCGCAGCGCTGCATTGCCGACGGTGTGATCCCCGCGCGGCTCATCTCGAGCTCGAGCCACTACCACCGCTCGGCCGCCGGCATCGAGAGTGCCAACGGTGTGCGCATCCAGGTCTCGGGCATCGACCTGATCCGCGATGAGCACGGCACCTGGCGGGTGCTCGAAGACAACGTGCGGGTGCCGAGTGGCGTGAGCTACGTCATCTCGAACCGCCGCGTCATGGCGCAGACGCTGCCCGAACTTTTCGTGTCGATGCGCGTTCGGCCCGTGGGCGATTACCCGACGCGGTTGCTTGACGCTTTGCGGGCATCTGCCCCCGCCGGCGTTGACGACCCGACCGTCGTCGTGCTCACCCCCGGTGTCTACAACTCCGCCTATTTCGAGCACACGCTGCTCGCGCGGCTCATGGGCGTCGAGCTTGTCGAGGGCCGTGACCTCTACTGCTCGGGCGGTCGCGTGTTCATGCGAACGACCGCTGGCCCGCAGCGCGTCGACGTCATCTACCGCCGCGTCGACGACGAGTTTCTCGACCCGCTCACCTTCCGCGCCGACTCGATGCTCGGCACGCCGGGCCTCATGCTCGCCGCTCGCCTCGGCAACGTCACGATCACCAACGCCGTGGGCAATGGCGTGGCCGACGACAAGCTCGTTTACACCTACCTGCCCGACCTCGTGCGCTACTTCCTCAACGAAGAAGCGATCATTCCCAACGTCGACACGTGGCGGCTCGAAGAGCCCGACTCGCTCGAAGAGGTGCTCGACCGCCTGCACGAGCTTGTCGTCAAGCCCGTCGATGGTTCGGGCGGCAAAGGCCTCGTCGTCGGCCCCGCGGCGAGCTCCGACGAACTCGACGAATTGCGGATGCGCCTGCAAGAAGACCCCCGCGGGTGGATCGCGCAGCCGGTCGTCCAGCTCTCGACCATCCCGACTCTCGTCGACGAGGGCATGCGGCCGCGCCATGCCGACCTGCGGCCCTTTGCCGTCAACGATGGCCGAGAGGTGTGGGTGCTCCCCGGCGGCCTCACGCGCGTGGCCCTTCCGGAGGGGCAGCTCGTCGTCAATTCGAGCCAGGGCGGTGGCTCGAAAGACACCTGGGTCGTGGGCCAATTGCCCATGGTCGCCGACAGCCACGACGTGCAGGGCATTGTTGCCGAACAGGCGACCGTGACGCAGGCGATTCCGATCATTCTTGACGCGACCGCTCACGAGGTTGACCACAACCCGCAAGACGATCCGCGGCGAGCGCAGCAAGAACAACAACAACAGTCCATGTTTTCTGTCACATCGTCGAGCAACGGCGCTCTCGCATCCTCGCGGGGGGTCAACAAATGCTGAGCCGGATCGCCGAAAGCCTGTTCTGGATCGGGCGCTATGTCGAGCGCTCTGATGGCACAGCCCGCATTCTCGACGTGCACTTGCAGTTGCTGCTCGAAGACCCCTGGATCGACGAAGACACAGCGTGCCGTTCGCTCTTGAGTGTCATGGGCAGTGACGTCGAGCCCGGCCACGCGATCACGCGGGCCGACGTGCTCGCGATTCTTGCCGTCGACCGCTCGCACGCAGCATCGATCGCCTACTCGCTGGGTGCGGCTCGTGAGAACGCACGACGCGCGCGCGAGGTCGTGAGCACCGAGCTATGGGAGGTGCTCAACACCACACGCGCACGCATGCCGCGCAAGGTTGCTCCCGAAAAAGTGCACGAGTTCTTCGGCTGGGTGCGCGAGCGTTCGGCGCTCGCCGTTGGCATCGTCGAGTCGGCGACGAGCCGCGACGAGGCCTACTCGTTCTTCACTCTCGGCCGCTCGCTCGAACGCGCCGACATGACCGCCCGCTTGCTGGCGACGCGCTCGCTCACCGAGGCATCCGGCCCCTCGTGGACCACGATTCTGCGCAGCGTCGGCGCCTACGAGGCCTACTTGCGCACCTACCGCGGCGTACCGAGCGCCAAGAACGCTGCTGAGTTCTTGCTACTCGACCGACTCTTTCCGCGCTCGATTCTCTTCGCGGTCACGCGCGCTGAGCAGTGCTTACGTGACATCGAACCGCGCAGCGATCGCGCCGGCATCGGCGACCAGGCCTTGCGGCAATTGGGCCAGATTCGCAGCGAGCTCGAGTATCGACCGATCGCCGAGATTCTCGACGACTTGCAGCGCCACATGGATGCTGTGCAATTGGCGACGAGCGCCACGAGCGAAGCGGTGCGGCACCGGTACTTTCCGACGAACGCGGCGCCGAGTTGGGTGGCGGAGAAGACATGAACCGGCTGCGCATCCGGCACATCACCGGCTACCACTACAAGGGCAACGCGACGGCGTCGTACAACGAGGCGCGCATGCTGCCCGCGAGCTCTGACGGCCAGGTCGTGCTGCACTCGCATCTCGCCATCAGCCCGAGCTCGTCGCAGCACCACTACGTCGACTATTTCGGCACACGCGTCGCGGCCTTTGAGCAGCTCGAGCAACACCAAGAGCTGTCGCTCACGGCCGACAGCCTCGTTGAGTTGCGCCCGCGCGGCTCGACCGAGGGCTCGATCAGTTGGGCCGACCTCGCGGTTGCGGTGGAGAAGACCGTGAGCTCGGTCGAGAACACCGTGCAGACAAAGCTCACGGCGCCGCCCGCCGAGGTTGCTGATCGCGCGCGCGAGTTCGCTGCCGCTGCCGCCGACCCCGAGGCCGCCGCTCTCAACATCTGCCAGTGGATTTACGACGAAGTGCAGTACATGTCGGGAATCACCGGCGTGCACACAACGGCCGCTGAGGCGTGGATGCACAAGAAGGGTGTCTGCCAAGACATCACGCACCTCGCCCTCGGGGCGCTGCGGTCAATCGGAATTCCGGCCCGGTACGTCAGCGGTTATCTGCACCCCTCGCGCGAGCCCCAGATCGGCGAAACCATCGCCGGCGAGTCGCACGCCTGGGTCGAGTGGTTCGACGGTGAGTGGCACGGTTTCGACCCCACCAACATGCTCGAGATTCGCGACCGCCACGTCATCGTGGGTCGCGGCCGTGACTACCGCGACGTGCCGCCGTTGCGCGGTGTCTATGCGGGCACGTCGAGCTCAAAGCTGTTCGTGACGGTCGAGATCACGCGCGAAGCCTGAATGCGGCGCGGTCGCGCTGCTCCTAAGATCGAGCCCAGGAGGCCTTCAATGCCGAAGATTACTGCCGAGCGTCAACACCGCACCTTCACCGACACCCACGGGGTGTCGGTGCACTTTTACGTGTGGGCACCGGGCAAGCCGAAGGGCATAGTGCAGATCGCGCACGGCGTCGGCGAGCACGCCCTACGCTACGAGCTGCTCGCGCAAGACCTCGTCGCGGCGGGCTACGCCGTCTACGCCGATGACCACCGCGGCCACGGCGCAACGGGCGTCGAGTACTGGAAGGGCGATCTCTCCAAGATCGGCAAACTCGGGGTCGGCGGCTTGCGTGCCACGCAGCAGAACCTGCTCGACCTGACAGAGCTCGCGAAGGCCGAGTACCCCGGCCTCCCGTTCACGATGCTCGGCCACTCGTGGGGCTCGCTCATGGTGCAGAACCTGCTCAACGCGGGTCAGCATCCCTGGAACGCCGTCGTGCTCACGGGCACCGCGCTGCGCACGCCGATGGACATGTATGGCGGCGACTTGAACCACCGCCACAAGCACCTCGGCACGACGGGTGCCGAGTGGCTGAGCCGCGATCCCGCCGTGTCGGCGGCGTTCGTCGCCGACCCGCTCACGACCGACGCGAAGGTCTTGCACCTCTTCGGCCTCGCCGACGGCCTTCGCCTGTTCGGTACCCCGAAGCGCGTTCAGCCGCCCGTGCCGCTGCTCATCATGGTGGGCGACGACGACCCGCTCGGCGGCGAGAAGAGCGCCAAGAAGTTGGCGGATGCCTACCTCAAGCGTGGTGCCCTCAGCGACGTCGAACTCATCGTCTACCCCGGCGCGCGTCACGAGGTCTTCAACGAGACGAACCAGGCCGAGGTGCGCGCCGACCTCATCGCGTGGATCAACGATCGGCTCTTCGTCTAGACCTGAGCGACGCGCGCGCCTCGGCGCGGCTTTCACGAGTGCGGAGTTCAACCGTGGCCTCGACTCGTTGTGCCCGTCGCCTGGCTTCCCACCTCCCGACCGCGTCGCAGAGCCTGTGTCACCGAAGCCGAGCCGCCCGCGCTACGGCGGCATCTGGCCCGATTCCCTTCAACGGAGTCGGAACTTCGCGACTGATCATCATGTTGTTCCGAATCCGTTGAAGCGTGCGAAAGGAGGGTGCGCCAGTGGACAAGCGGGCGAGCTGCCGAAGCAGTGTTGGCGTCGGGAAAGTGCGGGTTGCGCCATACGCTGGGTGCCATGATCGCCCCGTTTATTGATGTAGCAGAGCTTGAGCGGCTGCGCCGTGGCGCTCAGGGCGGCGCCGAAAGCGTGGGCGCTGATCGCGGCGCTGGCGGCGCGACTGGCGTGGGGGCGCCCGAGCCCGGGGGCGTCGTCATCGCCGACACACGCTGGTACCTCGACGGTCGGTCGGGGGCCGAGGTCTTCGCCGCCGGGCATATCCCTGGGGCCGTGTTCGTTGATCTCGATCGCTGGCTGGCCGGGCCGCCCTCGGCAGCGGCCGGACGACACCCCTTGCCCGATCCCGAGGTGTTCGCCGCCGGCATGAGCGCGGCGGGCATCGGTGACACGTCGATCGTCGTGGCGTACGACGACGCCGGGGGAGTGATTGCCGCGCGCCTGGTGTGGATGCTCCGAACCCTCGGGCTCGAGGCCGCCGTGCTCGATGGCGGCATCGACGCGTGGCAGCGGGCACACGCGGATGCCGAGCTCGAGCGAGGTGCGCGTCACGTGCGCCCCGCATCCTTCACCGCACGATCGTGGCCGGATGCCGCGCTCGCCTCGATCGACGAAACCCAGCGCGCCGCCGCCGACGGCTCCGCGCTTGTGCTCGATGCCCGCACAATCGACCGCTATCGCGGCGAGACCGAGCCTGTGGATGCCCGTGCGGGTCACATTCCCGGCGCCCAGAGCCTCTCGTGCCGCGACAACGTGTCCGCCGACGGAACGTTGCTGAGCGTTGGCACCCTGCGCGACCGCCTGACGGCGCTCGGCGCCGTCGACCGCCCCGTGATCAGCTACTGCGGGTCGGGAGTCACCGCGTGCCACACCCTGCTTGCCCTCGAGCACGCCGGCTTCGCTCCTGGCCGCCTTTACCCCGGATCGTGGTCGCAGTACGCGGCCGACCCCGCGCGGCCTCTCGCCACCGACGAATAGGCTGGGGCTATGCCCGCTGACACGCTGCACGGAGAATTCAAGGTTCCCGGCGGCAAGCTCGTCGTCGTCGATCTCGAGGTGACCGACGGTCGCATCAGCGCGTTCCGGTTGGCCGGAGACTTCTTCGTCGAACCCGACGAGACCATCCCCGCGATCGAGGCCGCCGTGCTCGGGCTGCCGGCCGATACCGACGCCGCGGCGCTCACAGTCGCGGTTCGGGATGCCCTCCCGCCCGGCGCCGTGCTGCTCGGTTTCAGCCCCGAAGCCGTGGCCACGACCGTGCGTCGCGCGCTCTCGAGCGCCACGACCTTCGCTGACTATGAGTGGCAGGTGCTGCGCGGGCCCGCCTTGGCCCCTCTGCAGCAGATGGCCCTCGACCAAGTGCTCGCCGAAGAAGTCGGCGACGGACGCCGCGGCCCCACCCTGCGCATCTGGGAGTGGTCGAGCCCCGCGGTCGTGATCGGCTCGTTCCAGAGCGTGCGCAACGAGGTCGACCGTGGGAATGCGCAGAAGTATGGCTTCGAGGTGGTGCGCCGCATTTCGGGGGGTGGCGCGATGTTCATTGAGCCAGCATCCGCGATCACGTACTCGCTCTATGCGCCCACGGCTCTTGTGCAGGGCATGAGCTTCGCCGACTCGTACGCCTTTCTCGACGAGTGGGTGATCACGGCACTCAAAGGGCTAGGTATCGAGGCCTCGTACCAACCGCTCAATGACATCACGAGCCCGAGCGGCAAGATCGGTGGGGCCGCGCAAAAACGCCTCGGTTCGGGTGCCGTGCTGCACCACGTGACGATGGCCTACGACATGGATGGCGATCGCATGGTCGAGGTGCTGCGCATTGGTCGCGAGAAGCTCAGTGACAAGGGCATCAAGAGCGCCAATAAGCGTGTCGACCCGCTCAAGTCGCAAACGGGCCTCGCACGCGACGAGATCATCGACCGGCTGGTGGCGACCTTCCGCGCGCAGAACGGGCTCACCGAGAGCGCCATCACTGAGGCCGAACTCGAGCGCGCGAATCGCCTCGTGGCCGAGAAGTTCTCCACGCACGAGTGGTTGTATCGAGTGCCGTGAGTCCGCGCATCCGGGCGTTCGCCCTCATTCTCTTGCTCGCCGGCGTGCTCGTCGGCGGCATTGTGCTGTCGGCTATCACGGGGCAACTGCCCATCACGCCCACCGAAGTGGCCGGGTCGTTGTTGCGCGCGATCGGCATCGATACAGCGTGGGCGCCCACCGACCCCATCGTTGAGTCAACGCTGTGGGTCGTGCGGTTTCCGCGCATCGTTATGGGGCTTGCGGTCGGTGCGGCGCTCGCCGTGGCCGGTGCCGTCATGCAGGCGGTCTTCGGTAACCCGCTGGCCGAGCCCGGAGTCGTGGGGGTCTCGTCGGGAGCCGCGCTCGGCGCCTCGGCCGCGATTGCACTCGGCGCATCCGTTCTGGGCGGCCCGGGGGTGGCCCTCTTCGCGTTCATCGGTGGCCTGCTGGCGACCTTGCTCGTCTACGCCGTCGCGCGCGCGGGTGGGCGCACCGAGGTCGTGACGCTGTTGCTCACGGGCATTGCGGTCAACGCCATCGCGCAAGCGGGCATCGCGTTCGTGCTCTTCGCGGCTGACACCGCGAGCCGCGAGCAGATCGTCTTCTGGCAGCTGGGGTCGCTCGGCGGTTCGCGCTGGGACCAGGTGGCGCTCGTCGCCGCGGTCGCGGCCGTGGGCATCGCGATCTCTCTCGTGCTCGCGCGGCGCTACGACTTGCTCGCGCTCGGCGAGCGCAATGCGCGACACCTCGGCGTTGACGTTGAGCGACTGCGGCTCGTCTCGATCGTGCTCGTCGCGCTGCTCACCGGCGCGGCCGTCGCCTTTGTGGGAATCATCGCGTTTGTCGGCCTCGTCGTGCCGCACCTCATTCGCATGATCATCGGCCCCGCTCACCGTGGCCTCATTCTCGCGAGTGCCGTCGGCGGCGGCGCCCTGCTCGTCGTCGCCGACTTGCTCACGCGCACGCTTGTTGCCGGAGCCGAGTTGCCCATTGGCATGCTCACGTCGCTCGTCGGCGGCCCGTTCTTCTTCTGGTTGCTCTACCGCCAGCGTCGCCGCAGCGGGGGGTGGGCATGAGCACGTCGTCCGTGGTGATCGCCGCACGCGGTGTGCACGTGCGCCGCGACGATCGCGAGATTCTCGCGGCCGTCGACCTCGAGGTGCGCAGTGGCGAAGTGCTCGCGCTCGTCGGGCCCAATGGCGCCGGCAAGTCGACGCTGCTGTCGGTGCTCAGCGGCGATCAGCGCCCCAACGAGGGCACGGTCGAGGTCATGGGCCGGGCCGTTCACACGTACCGCCCGCTCGAGCTCGCGCGTCGCCGCGCGGTGCTCTCACAGGCGAACACCGTGAGCTTTCCGTTTCGCGTCATCGAGATCGTGCAGATGGGGCGCAGCCCGTGGATGCGCAGCGCCGAGCTCGCCGACGATCAACGCGCCGTCACCGAGGCCATCGAGGCCACCGACATCACGCACCTCTTGGGCCGACGCTTCACGAGCTTGAGCGGCGGCGAGCAGGCGCGCGTGTCGCTCGCGCGCGTGCTCGCTCAGACCACACCGATCGTGTTTCTCGATGAGCCGACCGCGGCCCTCGACTTGCGCCACCAAGAAGACGTCATGCGCCTCGCGCGCCGCTTGGCCGCCGCCGGCCGCGCGGTCGTCGTCGTGGTGCATGACCTCTCGCTCGCGGGTGCCTACGCCGATCGCATCGCGCTGCTCGACCACGGCCGGCTCGACGCCGTCGGAACCCCGCATGAGGTCATGACGGCCGACCGCGTCGGGCGGGTCTATGGTCTCGACGTGCAGATTCACCGCCTGGGAGCATCCGACCGCCCCATCGTTCTTCCGCTGCGCGACTGACCGTGCGGCGGCGCTCGGCGGCTAGGCTCACACCGTGATCGCGTGGTGGGGCTGGCTGCTGATAGCGAGCGCCGCCGTCGTGCTCGGCGCGATCGCCCAGCGGCTCGGCTACATTGACCTGCGCGGCAACGGCCGTCGCGGTGGTTCAGGCGGCGGCCTCGTCGGCATCGGCGATGAGGTCTTCAACCCGACGCGGCACGAAGCCGCGCTCGAGCTCGACCGCCAAAGCTCACTGCCCGCCCCCGCGCCGATCCCCGGCGACGGCGACCTCGGCGTGCTGCAGACCGACCGCGACCCGGATGCTGACGACCGCTATCGAGGGAGCATCCGCCTGTAGGACCTAGCGCGTCGTGAGGTCGGCGTATTCGGGATGCCGGCGCAGCCACATGACGACGAATCCGCACACCGGCTGAACCCGGTCGGTCGTCGAGACCCTCAGGTCGTCGAGAATTGCGCGCACGACTTCACCGCCCACGCCCTTGTTGCGCATGACGGGCGGAACCTCCGCGTGCAAGAGCCGCATGGTTGACCCGAGCCGGTCGTAGACAATCCAGCCCTGCAGCTCATCGCCCTCGTAAGCGGCGTACCGTTCAACGTCGGGTTCGTGCGTGACCGTAAGGCTCATGGTCGAACCTTACTCCGGCGCCTTCTGCTCCCACCGCGGCTGTTCGGCGGCGGGTTGTTCAGGGGCCGACTGGCCCGCGGCGGGCGGCGGAGTGCCCGGCCCGGCTTTGCTTCCCGACAGGAGCTTCCAGATGGCGAAACCCGCGCCGATCCAGACGGCGAGGTCGTCCGTCAGGCCGAGAGGGCCTGTCAGCAGCTCAGGAATGATGTCGATCGGCGATGCGCCGTAGGCGAGCGCCCCGAGCGCGACGAGCACCGACGAGAGAATGGCGCGTCCGCGGTTCATGGCTACCAGGGTAGCCGCCGTGCCTAGGCGCTCGCGCGAACGACAATCTCGGTTGGCATGATGTGCCGACGCGGAAAGCTCTCGCCCTCGAGCAAGCCGAGCAAGATGCGTGCCATGCGCTCGCCCTGCTCCACCGATGGCTGTCGCACGGTCGTGAGCGGAATCTCGCTCGCGAGCGCCGCCGGCGAATCGTCGAAACCCATAACCGCAACCTGCTCAGGCACGGCAATGCCACGCTCGCGAAGCACGGAAATGGCTCCGAGGGCCATGAGGTCACTCGCCACAAAGATCGCGTCGAGGTCGGGGTGGGCATCGAGCAGCTCGCGCGCGGCGTGCACGCCGCCGGCGAGAGAGAAGTCACCGTGAACGACCGCCTCCGTGGTGAGGCCCGCATCCGTCAGCGCGCCGCGCCAGCCGGCCAATCGGTCGATGCCCGCGGGCATGTCGTCGGGCCCGGCGATCGTGCCGATGCGGCGACGACCCTGGTCGAGCAAGTACTGCGTGCCCGCGCGAGCTGCGAGGGTGTTGTCAACGTCGACGAAATAGCTCGTCGTCGCTTGCGGGTCGAGCGGCCGACCGCCAAAGACAACGGGGATGCTCGCGCCCAGTTGCGAGAGTACGTGGTCACCTGTGTGGTGCGAAACGACGAGAGCGCCGTCGGCATTGCCGCCTTGCAGGTATGCAACGGTCTTGTCGAAGGATCCGCTCGAACTCGCGAGGTGCAGATTGAGCACGTAGCCCGTGTCGTCGAGCACCGTCGAGATGCCCTGCACGATCGCCGCGAAGTAGGGATCGCCGAAGAAGCGGCTCGTCTCTTCGGGAATCACGAGTGCGATCGCCATCGAGCGTCGGTTGGCCAACGACCGAGCGGCGCGATTGGGGGTGTAGTGCAAGGCGTCGATGGCCGCCGTAACCGCTGCCACCGTGTCATCACTCACGCGCGGTGAACCGTTGACCACCCGCGAGACCGTCGCGCGCGAGACGCCTGCGCGCTCAGCGACCATCTCGAGCGTGGGGGCGACGCGCCCGCTCGAACCTTCGGCCGTCATGGCTGAATCCTAACCAGCGTGTCGCGGCACGCTGCGCGACGCGATCATCGACTGATACAGCCGTCCGCTTGACTTCACTGTTCGCACTTGCGACTCGTAGTCGACGCGCACGAGGCCGAACCGCTTGTCGTAGCCCCACGCCCACTCGAAGTTGTCCATGAGCGACCAGTAGAAGTAGCCCTTGACGTTCGCACCGGCGTCGATCGCGTCGAGAATCGCGTCGACGTGCAGCCGCAAGAACTCGGCGCGATCGGTGTCGTCGACCGAGCCATCGGCTTCCACCTCGTCGGTGTAGGCAGCGCCGTTCTCCGTGACGTACAGCGTCACGCCCGCGGGCCGGGTGTACTCCTCATCGATGCGCACGAGCAGACGCGTGAGCCCGTCGGGCTGCACTTCCCAGTTCATGACCGTGGTCGGCAGGCCGCGCGGGTGCGTGAAGATGCCGTCGCCCGCGGGGAACGGCGAGAGCTTGACGCGCTCTGACGGTGCCGTGTGGTTGAGCGGCGTTGCGCTGGGCGGCTGAACGCTCACGGCTTGGCCGTTGTAGTAGTTGATGCCCAGAGCGTCGATGGGGGTCGCGATCGTGGTGAGGTCGCCGTCGAGCACGGGCAGGTGCAGCCCGCGCGCATCCAGATCGGCAAGGAGATCGGCCGGGTACTCGCCACGGAAGATCGGGTCGAGAAACAGCCGGTTGTGCTGCGCGTCGATGCGGCGGGCCGCGTCGACATCGCCCGCACTCGTCGGGTCAACTGGGTCAGCCACGGTCATGTTGAGCGTGATGCCGAGGCTCAAGTCGGGGCCGAGTTCGCGCAGTCGCTGCGTTGCCAGGCCGTGGCCGAGCAGCAAGTGGTGCGCGGCGTCGAGTGACGCTTGCGGGTTCTGGATGCCCGGCGCATGCTCCCCGCTCAAATACCCCAAGAAGGCCGAGCACCAGGGCTCGTTGAGCGTCGTCCAGTTGACAATGCGGTCGCCCAGCACACCGTGCACATCGGCCGCATAGTCAGCGAACCGCAGAGCCGTGTCGCGCGCGGGCCAGCCGCCGGTCTCTTCGAGCGCTTGCGGAAGATCCCAGTGGTACAGCGTGAGCCAGGGCGTAATGCCCGCGCCGAGAAGCTCGTCGACCAAGCGGCTGTAGAAGTCGAGGCCCGCAGCGTTCGCGGTGCGGCCATCGGGCTGCACGCGTGCCCACGAGGTGCTGAAGCGGTAGACCTGCACGCCGAGGTCGCGCATGAGCGCCACGTCGTCGCGGTAGCGGTCGTAGTGCTCGCACGCGCGATCACCGTTGTCGCCGCCCACGACCGCTCCGGGAACGCGGCAGAAGGCATCCCAGATCGAGTCGGCTCGGCCGTCGCGGTGTGCGGCGCCTTCGATCTGGTACGCCGCGGTGGCGACCCCGAGTCGAAAATCGGCCGGAATCGGGCGCGATGAAGTGTGCGTCGAAAGCGACGCAGACGTCTGGGCGGTCATCCCTTGACAGCTCCTTGCATGATGCCACTGACGAGTTGACGGCCAGCGACGATGAACAGAATCAGCAGCGGGATCGTGCTCAAGATGACGCCCGCCATGACGACCGAGTAGTCGACGAAGTAGTTGCTCTGCAACAGCGACAGCGCCACGGGGAGCGTGGGGTTCTGCCGGTCAAGAACGATGAACGGCCAGAAGAAGTTGGTCCACGTGGCAATGAAGGTGAAGAGCGCAAGCATCGCCGCAGCGGGCCGGGCCGCCGGTAGGGCGACCGACCAGAACGTGCGAATCATGCTGGCGCCGTCGACGCGCGCGGCTTCGATGAGCTCGTACGGCAGAGCTTGCGCGAGGTACTGCGTCATCCAGAACACGCCGAAGGCGCTCACCACGGCGGGCAAGATGACGGCCCACAGCGTGCCCGCGAGCTGCAGTTGGCTCATGGCGATGAAGAGCGGCACGACGCCGAGCTGCGTCGGCACGGCCATCGTCGCGATGACGAAGATCAGCAGGCCGTCACGGCCCCGAAACCGCAGCTTGGCGAAGGTGTAGCCCGCGAGCGTCGAGAACAAGACGACGGATGCTGACACCACTGTCGAGACGAGAATCGAGTTGCCGATCGCGCGCCAGAAGTTGACGCTGTCGCTCTCGAGCACGGCCGCCGCGTTGGTGAGGAAGTTGCCCCCCGGCCACCAGACGATGTCTTGCTGGTTGATGGTGGAGGCGTCACCCGAACCGATGAGAAACGACCAGTAGATCGGAAACATCGAGCCGAGCATGACGGCCGTGAGAAAGCCGTAGGCCATCCAGCCGGGGCGCTGCCCATTGGCGAGTCTGCGTCGCCGGGGGCGCCGTTCAAGGAGTCCGGTGCCGGTCATGATGCCTTCGCAATCGATCGAGTGATGGCCACGTTGACCAAGCCAACGAGAACGATGATGAGAAAGAGCAGCCAGGCCACGGCAGCGGCGCGGCCGAAGTTCAACTGGCCCCAGCCGAGGTTGTAGAGGTAAATCGTGATGGTCATCCACTGGCTGCTCGCACCGCCCTGGCCGACCGAGTCGTAGAGGCGAGGCTCATCGAAGATCTGCAGGCCGCCGATGGTCGACGTGACGATCACGAAGATGAGGGTCGGCCGCAGCTGGGGGATCGTGATCGAGAAGAACTGCCGCACCATTCCGGCGCCGTCGATCATCGATGCCTCGTAGTAGTCGCGCGGAATGGCCTGCATGGCCGCGAGCAAGATGAGCGCCGTGTAGCCCGTCCAGCGGAAGTTGACCATGGTGGCGATGGCGATGTGGCTGGCGAGCACATCGGAGTGCCACCCAATCGGATCGATTCCGAGGTCGCCGAGCAGGTTGTTGATGAGACCGTACTGGTCGCCGAACATGTTGCTGAAGATGAGGGTGACGGCAACGGGGGCGACGACGTAGGGCAAAAGAACACCCATGCGCCAGAAGGTCTTGGCCCGCAGGTTACGGTCGAGCACGGCGGCGATCAAGAGCGCGAACGCGATCTGCGGCACGGCCGAGATGAGGAAGATCGAGAACGTGTTGCGCAGCGCGATCCAGAACGGAGGCTGCGAGAGCACGAAGGCGTAGTTGTCGAAGCCGACGAAGTCACCCTGGCCGCCGATGAGGTTCCACTCGTGCACCGAGACCCACGCCGTGTAGGCGAGCGGGAACATGCCGGTGACAGCGAAGAGGATGAAGAACGGCGAGATGTAGAGGTAGGGCGAGATCTTGACGTCCCACCGCGACAGGGTCTGCGAGAAGGCGATGCGGCGAACCGAGCGCTCATCTTTCGGCGGCGCGACTGGCCAGGCGGCGGTCTTCGACATGGTGGTTCTCCTGTGAACGACGGTGGTCATCAAGGGGGTGGTGTGGCCGGGGCCGCTCGCCTTGGAGGAGGAGAGCGGCCCCGGGTGGTGCAGGGTGTGGCTAGCCGAGCGCCGCGACGTCAGCGACGAACTGATCCCACGACTCTTGGATGCTCTGCGTGCCATCCACGTCGACGCGGGTCAGCGCCTTCTGCAGTGCGTCGTTGATCGGGAAGTACTTGACGCTCTTGAACGGCGCGACCTCGATGGCCTGCGAACGCTCGATGAGAATCTGGCCGACCGGCGCGTTGTTGAAGTACTCGTTGGTGGCGCTGAGCAGCTCCTCCGACTCGTAGGCCTCAACCTGGCTCGGGAAGGTGCCAGCAGCGGCGAACGCCGAGAGCTGCTGCTCCGGAGCGGTCAACCACGCAGCAAGCTTCTTCGCGGCCTCGATGTTCGCGCCCTGGGCGGGAACGGTCAGGTACGAACCGCCCCAGTTTCCGCCGCCACCGGGGAAGACGTTGGCAACGTCCCAGCCGGTCACGTCAGGTGCGTTGCCCGAGATGACGCCGAGCATCCAGCCGGGGCAGAGCATCGTCGCGAAAGCGCCGTTCGAAAGACCGGCGAACCAGTCGTCGCTCCACTGGCCGAGGTGGGCCGAGAGGGTGCTGCTGGCCGTGAGCACGTCGGTGAAGATCTGCTCAACCTCGGGGTTCTCCGTCGCAATGACGGTTCCGTCGGCCTCTTCGTAGGCGAACTCTACCTGGTTGATCATGCCCTGGTACGTGGCGCCGGCCGAGTCGAACCACGGAGCGCCCGTGGCGTCGACGTACTGCTGGCCAACCTCGAAGTAGGTGTCCCAGTCGCCCTCGAGCAGCGCAGCGACCTCTTCGCGATCGGTCGGCAGACCGGCCGCGGCGAACAGGTCAGAGCGGTAGCAGACGGCCTCGGGGCCGATGTCGGTGCCGTACGCGACCAAGCGGCCGTCAGCATCCGTCGCCGCAGCGGTCTTCCAGTCAACCCAGCGGTCGGCGAGCTCGGGGTCGGTCAAGTCGGCGAGCTTGTCGCTGTACTGCATCATCTCGGCGAACCAGTCGACCTCAACGGCCTCGACGTCGGCCAGGCCGCTGCCGGCGCCCAGCTTCGTGAAGAAGTTGTCTCGGGCCTCACCCGACGTTGCGGCGCGGTTGTGAACGATCGTGACACCGGGGTTCTCGGCCTCGTACTGCGCGAACATCTCGTCGGTGTAGCCGAAGTCGTTGAACGTGGCGACCGTGAGGGTGATGTCACCCCCGGCCTCAGGGGTCTCGGTCGAGCTGCAGCCCGAGGCGAGTAGGGCGAATGCTGCGGCGCCCGCAATGGCGGCTGCCGCAGTGCTGCGTCGTGAAAGATTCACGGTCACTCCTTTGTGTGCGTGGGTGTGATGGTATATGAGAGCGCTCTCATGTGGTGGTTGTGAGAGCGCTCTCACGTTTGGTCGAACACTACGCACGTTGGGTCCGCCATGTCAACGACGGTTCCAGAAAAATATGAAATGCCTGGTCAGAAGGCATGTGGGTCGAGCCGTGGCGAGGCGCGGATGCCCGGCGCACCGGCCCAACAGCGGCCCAGTAGGCTCGCTCTGTGACTCGTGCTGCTCTCTCTGCTGTCGTGCTCGGCATGGCAGTAACCCTCGTTGTGGGTGGCTGCGCCGTCGCGCGTGAGCCGCTCGTTCTTGACCCTACGCCCACCGCTACGGCGACCCCGACCCCCACGCCGACCCCG
>CALRWH020000006.1:0-44186 GCA_943371805.1 Pseudomonas synxantha
CCGCGCGAGCACCGCGAGCATCTCGTGCCGCCAGTCGTCGAGCTCACCGCTCCACTCGCCCGAGCCGCTCTCGTCGAGCGCCACGAGTCGGGCGCTGCCCGTGGCGTGGTCGAAGGTCACGCCGCGGTCGACGCGCAACCAGGCCGCACGGTGGGTGCTCGGCACGGGCACAACCGGCATGCCCATGGTCTCGTCGCGCAGCTCATAGCCAAACCACCCGATGAGCCCGAGTGGTAGAGGGTCACCGCCGGCCGAAGCCCCAGCGGCGAGCGCGGCGAGCTCGTCGCGCAGCTGCGGCAGCACGGGCGCGGAGTGGTCCAGCGCCACACGCTCACCCATGGCAACGAGGCTGCGACCCGTGAGGGCCCCGAGCCCTGTGTCAAGCCACACGAGACCGTCGAGCGACGGCGCGTCGGCGGTGAGCGCGATGACGAGCACCTCGGCGCTCGGCGGCGCCGCGATCGGATGCTCGAGAACGCCGCGCCGCATACCCTCAATGCTATGAGTGAGCTCGGCGAGGGGTGGCACCCGTGGCGGCCGGGTGCCGATAACCCGTGGGTTGCTCTCGACTGGTGTGATCCACACGAGGGTCGATTGCTCGTCGCTGACTCGTGGCGCGTCGTCAACGGGCGCGCTCGGGGCCTCGATCGGCATCGCGAGCGCTTTCTCGCCGCAACCGGCACCCATCGCGCTGACGGTGATGTGTTCTGGCGTGATGTTGTCGCGGCGCTCCCCCGCACGGGCGACTGGTTTCCGCGTGTCGAACTGCGTCACCGCGCCGACGGCACGCACCTGGGCCTGCGCCTGCGGCCCACTCCTCCGACGAGCACCGACGTCGTCGTCGCGACGGCCCCGCACGACCCGCGCACGCAACCTCTCGTCAAGGGCCCCGACCTCGACGCCCTGCAGGCCCTGCGCGTGGCCGTGCAGCCGAGCGGCGCTGGCGAAGCGATCATTGTGGATGCTCGCGGCGCCATCATCGAAGGCGCCTACAGCGGCCTGCTCTGGTGGAGGGGCGAGACGCTCGTGCGTCCGCGCGACGCCGTGCCGCGCATCCCGAGCGTGACGGTGCAGCTCGTGCTCGAGGCCGCGCGCGCCGACGGCGTTGAGCTGGCCGAGGCCGAGGCGTTGCCCGCCGAGCTCGAGGGTTGCGAGCTCTGGGTGGTGAGCGCGCTGCATGGCCTACGCGCGGCCTCCCGTTGGGTCGACGGCCCGACCCTCGCCCGGCCGCACCATGCCGAACGCGGTCGACGGTGGCTCGACGCGGCATACCGAGATATCGGTTTCGCATCCCCCGCATTGGGGGGGTAGCGAATCCTTCGGATGCGAGCGCCCCTCCGCATAGACTGGGCGGGCCAGATTGGGGTCTGGCACCAGAGGGGGATCTGACGTGTCCGACGATGAATACGGCCGAGTGCCTGCGGGATGGTATCCCGATCCGCTTGGCCTGCCGCAGTTGCGGTGGTGGGACAACCACGCCTGGACCGAGCACGTCTCTGACGCGCGCCAGCCCATGATGCCCTCGCAGACCGCCGCGGCGACGATGTTCGCTGACGACGATTTGCCCTCGCGTCGCGCCATGCGCGACACCGACTCTGACTTCGTCGCCGACGTTCCTGCCGAGCAGGCGCTCGGCGCTGGCCTTCGCCAACTTCCGCCGCCGAGCGACGACGACGACCTCCCCCTCGCTACCCCCGCCGCTCAGACGGCATCAGCATCCACCGCTGGCAGCACCGAATCGTCGGCCGCCGCGGCCAGTGCCGCTGACGCTTTCGCCGCCGCAGCGTTTGCTGACCTGCACGCGCAATCGGCGTCGACGACGACCAGCCAGCCGAGCATGCCGTGGATTCCCGTGCAGAACGAGAGCGATTCGGCGGGATACTCGTCGGCGCCCGGCTACGGTTCCGCACCCGGAGGCCCCGCCTCGGTGCCGAGCTGGACGGAATCGCCGATCTCGGCGAGCGACCCCGGCCGCCGCGGAACGCAGCAGACGGTTGGCACGACTGCCTTGCACCTACAGACCGTCGAGGTCTGGGCCATCGTCTTGTTGCCCATGCTGCAGTTGCTACTCAGCTTGCTCGTCGTGGCAGCGTTCGCCACGGGCCCCAGCGTTGCCTTCATGGCAGCGATCTGGCTGGGCCCGGTGCCCGTGGTGGTTGCTCTCGCTCTCTTCGA
This sequence comes from Pseudomonas synxantha, assembly GCA_943371805.1. Taxonomy (GTDB): domain Bacteria; phylum Actinomycetota; class Actinomycetes; order Actinomycetales; family Microbacteriaceae; genus Microcella. The sequence continues at coordinate 2,176 of CALRWH020000006.1, forward strand.
TGCGCGCGCGCTTCGCCGGCGCGGCATCGATCGCCCCGCCTCTGGTTGGTGGGCGGTGCTCAGTGCACCGATCTATCTCATCGCTCGCGCCGTGCGGCTGAGCCGCCTGTCGAGCGCGGCGTTTGGTCCCGTGGGTGTCTCGCTCCTGCTCGGCGGCCTCATCGGCGCGTCGATTCTTGCCGTTCCCGGTCTCCTCATTGCCGCGTTCCCCGCGCAATTCGCCAACGAGGCCTCGGAGAGCATCGAGTTCACTGCTCGGAGCATCGGCGGCACCATGATGGTCGAATGCCCGCCCACCCCGCCCTTGTTCATTGGCCAGCAGCTTCGCTGCCCCGCGACCGATGCCAACGGCAACGCCGTGGTGATCACCGTGAGCCTTCAACGCTCGAACGGATGGATCGCCTGGCAGGTTGACGACTGGGGCGTCTTCAGCTTGACCCGCTAACGACCCACGGCAGTCGACCCGAGGATTCGATTGCAGCCACACCTCGATGAGGAAGACCGGAGCACCGTGAGGACACCACCAGGCACAAGCACCCCTGTGGAGGTGCCTGCGGGCTGGTACGCCGATCCGGTTGAGGTGGCCGCATCAGGATTCGCGACGCAACGGCGGTGGTGGGACGGCACGCAGTGGACTCAGCACGTCGCTCCCCTCGCGACACCCGTGAGTCCGGCGGTGTCGAATGAAACGCTCGCGGCCGTGACGGCTGCGAGCGCCGCTGCGGTGGGTTCGTCGAGCAGGCCGTCGAGCGCCGCGATCGCCTCGTCGGCCGCCGTTGGCCTTGCTCCGGCCACGGTCACGCCCGGCGACTCCACCCGCGCCGCTCAATCGATGCCGCTCCACGCGCTTGACCCGACTTCGGGCAAACCCGCGCGGCAGGCTGCTGTACGCACCTTCACTCCTCCCGCTGACCCCCCTCAGGCCGAGGCCGCGCACTACGAACCGTTCTCGATGCGCGACCGACTGACAGCGGCGGCTCACCGCTCACACCGCGAGCTGCGAAACCCCCGGCACTTGCTCGTGAACACTGCCCCGGTCTGGCTCATTGCCACGATGCCCCTCACTCAAGCACTCATGGTGTTCGTGGCCGTCACCGCACTGCCCGCCGCGAGTGCCCTGTGGGCGACCGTGATCGCCATTGTCGTTTCTGGGGTACTGACCACTGCTCTCGCGGCCCACGACACGCGCCTCATGAGGTCTGCGGGTCACGCCCGCACCGCTCCGTTGCTCACCGCCCTCGTCGCTCCCCCGGTGTACCTCGGCATTCGCGGCCTCCGGGTGCTGCGAGCAACCGGGGTTCCGCCCTGGCCACTCGTGACCTGGCTCGCGACGCAGCTCACGATCATCGGCGTGTGGTTGACCATTGACGCGGCACGCGCGCAGGCGCTGCTCACCGTGCTCTCATAGAGATCGGCACCTGAGCACAGGCTCGCGTGATCGAGCCACCGTAGGCTCGTTGCATGGATGAGACGCGCAACCGCCGAGGCGCAAGCCTCGAGGTGCTGCGCGCCGAGGCTCACGACGAACTCACGACGGTCATCCACGCTCGCGCTCGAGGTGGCGACGACCCATGGGACTTCATTCCTGATCTTCCGACTGTCGATGAACTCGTCGTGTGGATGCTTCGAGCCGAACGCATTCGCGATGACGATGGTCGACTGCCGACGCCCTCGCGCGACTACCGCGTGCTGCGCCAAATCGCGCTCGACCACCCTGAGCTCACCACCACGGTGTGGACGATGTTGGGCCGACTGGCCCCCTGAGGTGCCACTCATCGCCCTCGGAGAGCCATCAGGCGGGTGCAAAACATGAGTATTTGTGCCCCCCTAAGGGGGGACTAGGTACCCCTGCCGTTGTGAGCCCAACAGATTTACCATTAAGGCGGCAGAGAAGAGCTTGTTCTACCCGGTCCGCACTTCTCGTTTCCCGTGCCGTAGTGCTGTTGAGGACACCCGATGACCCACTCGCACAATCCAGAACCAGGGTGGTACGACGACCCTGAGGTTGCTCTCCGCCTGCGCTGGTGGGATGGCACTCTGTGGAGCCATCACACTCGGCCCAAACCTGTCGTCGAGCATCCAGGCGAACAGGCGATTACCGGGCATGTCACCACGATCGGTAGTTCTGAGCCCGGGTCAACCCTCATCGCTTCGCCGATGTCGGTTCAGCCGTACAACTACTCCGCGCCGTATTCCTGGTCACCTGGCTCGGCAACCGGGCCGGAGTTCACACAGCCCGTGACGGCGCAGGCCATGGTCTACGAACCCGAAGGGTCAATCACTCCGGCCGCGTGGGCTCTCGCCGCCACCCCGCTCGTCACCGTGCTCGCGCAAGCCGCGGCAGCCTTGCTGTCGGGCTTTGAGACAACGCCCGTCGTCTGGATCGCCGGCGCAGCCCTCATTCCAATCCTCTGGATCATCATGTGGGTGCGCCGCGACCTCATCACGCTCGATGAGTGGGGTCACTTGCGCCGCGCGCACTGGGCGTGGGCCTTTCTCGGAGACATCGGCTATCTCACGGCGCGCACCATCGTGGTGCGCCGCCAGACCGGTGGCCACGGCTGGGCACCGCTGCTGACCAATCTCACGCTCACCGCCGTGCTCATCAACGTGGGAATCTTCACGCCCGTGTTCGAGGTACTGCGCGGCGCGATGATGTAGCTCGCCGCGCTACAGCCGGCGCAGGCCGTGAACAGTGACAACCGCGAATCCGGCCTCAACGCTCGCCGCTATGTCGACGCTGGCGTCGACACCCCAGTCGTGGTCGCCGGCCGGGTCGTCGATGGTTTGGCGAACGCTCCACGTGCCCACAGCATCCGTCGGCGCCTCATTGATGTGCACGAGGGATGCACTGCGCGCATTGCCCCCCGTCAGCACCTCGTCGTGGTCGGCGTAGTACGCGTCGAGCGCCTCGGGCCACCCGGCGTCGGGGTCGAGCGCCTCGAGGTCGTCGTCGCGTTGCAGGGCCATGAGCTGCACGCGGCGAAAGAGCTCGTTGCGCACGAGCACGAAGAATGCCCGTCGGTTGGTCGTGACATCCGGCGGCCGGGGCGGGAGCACGGCCTCATCGCTCGGCGCAGCCGCGGGATTACTCAGCTGCTCCCACTCGTCTTGCAGACTCGAGTCGACTTGCCGCACAAGCTCGCGCAACCATTCGATGATGTCGCGCAGTTCGTCTGTCTTGGCTTCGTCGGGCACCGTCTGGCGAATCGCGCGGTCGGCGTCGCTCAAGTACCGCAGCAATAGCCCTTCGCTGCGCGTGAGCTTGTAGTGGCTCACGTATTCGGTGAACGTCATCGCTTTTTCGAAGAGGTCGCGCACGACGCTCTTGGGGCGCAGCTCGACGTCGCGAATCCAGGGCTGAGTGCTCGCGAAGGTCTCGAACATGGCCGTGAGCAGCTCATCGAGAGGCTTCGGGTACTCGACCTCGTCGAGGGCCTCCATACGCTCGTCATAGTCGAGGCCTTCGGCCTTCATGGCGCCGATCGCTTCGCCGCGCGCGGCGAACTGCTGTTGCGCGAGCACGGGGCGAGGGTTGTCAAGCGTCGACTCGATCACGCTGATGACCTCGAGCGGGTAGTTCGGGTCGGCGTGGTCGAGCACGCCGATGACGGCGAGAGCGAACGGGCTGAGCGGCTGGTTGAGCGCGAAGTTCGGCTGCAGGTCGACCGTGAGGGTGATGGCAGCCGGTGTCGTCGCCCGGTCGATGACGACAACCCCCGAGCGCACAAGAGTTTTCGCGATGCCCAGCGCACGCTTCACGAGTTCGCGTTGCTGGTGCGGCGGCTCGTGGTTGTCGGTCAGCAGGGCGCGGGCGTTGGCGAACACGTCTCCCCCACGCGCGATGAGGTTGATGAGCATGGCTGCACTGACCTGCATGCGGCTCTCGAGCGGCTCAGGGGCGCCACCCACGAGGCGCTCGAAGCTCGTCTCACTCCACGTCACGAAACCCGCGGGCGCGGCTTTGCGCACGATCTTCTTTTTCTTCTTCGGGTCGTCGCCGGCCTTGGTGGTGGCGAGGTGGTTCTCGACCTCGTGATCGGGGGCCTGCACCACCACGAGTCCCGCCGTGTCGTAGCCCGCGCGACCGGCACGGCCCGCGATCTGGTGAAACTCGCGTGCACTGAGCTGGCGCATCTTGACGCCGTCGTACTTGCTCAGCGCCGTGAGCAGCACCGTGCGGATCGGCACGTTGATGCCCACACCGAGAGTGTCGGTACCGCAAATGACCCGCAGCAGGCCACGCTGGGCGAGCACTTCGACGAGCCGGCGGTACTTCGGCAGCATGCCCGCGTGGTGCACACCGATGCCCGCGCGCACGAGACGGCTAAGCGTCGAGCCGAATCCGGTGGCGAAGCGAAAGTCGCCGATGGCCTCGGCAATCTCATCGCGTTGTTCTCGCGAGACGATCCGGATGCTCGAGAGCGCCTGCGCGCGCTCCATCGCGGCGGCCTGGCTGAAGTGCACGATGTAGATCGGCGCCTGGCCCTTCTCGAGCAGGGCCTCGACCGTCTCATGCACGGGAGTCTTCACATACTCAAAGGTCAGCGGAATCGGACGCTCGGTGTGCGTCACCTCGCTCACCGGATGCCCCGTGCGACGCTCGAGGTCGGCCGCGATGGGCGTGATGTCACCGAGCGTGGCGCTCATGAGCAAGAACCGCGCGTTCGTGAGCGTCAACAGCGGAACCTGCCACGCCCAGCCGCGATCGACGTCGGCGTAGTAGTGAAACTCGTCCATGACGACGATGCCCGCGGCGAGGTCGGCGCCCTCGCGCAGTGCTTGATTGGCGAGAATCTCGGCCGTGCAACAGATGATGGGCGCATCGCCGTTGACCGAGCTATCGCCCGTAACCATGCCGACGTTCTCGGCGCCGAAGATGTCGACGAGTTGGAAAAACTTCTCGCTCACGAGCGCCTTGATCGGGGCAGTGTAGTAGGTGCGCTGGCCTTGCGCGAGAGCGATCGCGTGGGCCGCGACGGCGACGAGACTCTTGCCCGACCCCGTTGGGGTCGCCAGCACGACGTGCGCGCCTGCCACCAGCTCGAAGATGGCCTCTTCTTGCGCGGGGTACAGCGTCAGCCCGCGCCCGACTGCCCAGTTCTCGATCGCGTCGAACGCGGCGCCGGCCTCGTAGGGGCGGGGCATCGACTCGAGAAGGCTCACCCCTCGAGTCTGCCCCACCCGCACGAGCTTCGCGTCAGCGAGTGGTTAGCCCTCGACCTCGGCCGTGCAGTCGAACGACCCGGAGTCATCGACGATCGTGATGTCGATGCCCTCGGCATCGAGGACGCCGTAGGCGACTTGACAGTTGCCGAAGCGAGTCACCTCACCCAGGGTTCCCGGGAAGGTGAACACAACGGTGCTCGCACTCGTGAACTCGACCGTTGGCATCGGGTCGTTGTTCTCGGCGTAGGTCTCGGCGGCGATCGCCGCGAACGAGCCCACCAGCTCGGCACCAATGATCGTCGCCTCGCCGTCGTTCTCGCCCGACGCGTCCACTCCCGTGTCGCTCGCGTCGACAACGTCGGGAAGGATCTCGTCGGTGCTGGCGGGTGCCGCGGTGGAGCATCCGGTCAATGCCAGGGTCAGCGCACCCGCAATGGCGAGCGAGCGAAGGGTGAGCAGGGCGGCGCGGGGGCGCAAAGCGGTATCAGTCATGCCCCCAGCCTGCGGCGGCGCCGACCGCGCCGCCATGAGCATTCCCTACTTAGAAGGCACGCCTACGACCCCGGGCTCGGCACCAAGAAGAACGGCAAGACACCGGGGTTGTGGGCGTGCACGATGGCGAGGAACACCACGAGGTCGAAGAGCAAGTGCACGATGATCACGTAGGTGAGCGACTTGGTGCGGTGGAAGATCCAGCCCTGCAGCAGCGCGAACGGAATCGTCATGAGCGGACCCCAGGCTTGGTAGCCGAGCTCCCACAAGAAGCTCACGAACACGATCGCTTGCAAGATGTTGGCGGTCAGCACCGGGAAGTGCCGCAGCAAGAGCACGTAGACCGTGCAGATAAAGAAGAGCTCATCCCAAATACCCACGGCATTGACGCCGATGAAGAGGCGCAGCACTTCGCTCCACTCAGAGACCGCCGGCCAGTTCTGGTACGCGCCTGAGGTGATGAAGTAGAACGGCAGAATCAGCCAGCCGAGAAAAGGCACCGCGAAGAGGTATGACTTCTCCCACGGCTGCCACTTCTGGCCGCTGCGCCACGGGAAGCGGATGACCTTCCGCTTGAACACGAACCGATCAATGACGAACGGCACGGCCACGGCGAGGCTCAACACGAAGCCGAGCAGAAAGAAGTTGGGCCACGAGATGTCGGCCTTGACGCTCACGGTGCTCACCACGATGAGGCCCGCCGCGATGATGCCCAGATCGCGCATGAGTTCGCGATCGACGAAGTACGCCACGATGAGGCCGATGACCAGCCAGGGGTAACCGACGAAACGGTTTTCGAACCCAAACAGCGCAATCGCACTTGTCACGACGATGGCTGCCGGCAGGAGCTTGAGGCTCAGCGCGGGGAGAGTGTCGGTCGAGGGCACGGAAGAAGCGGCGGGCATGCTCTCATCCTCTCAAAAAACACGCAAAATTGTTCACCTGTTTGCGCCGCGAAGCACAGGCGGTGCGCGGCGCTAGCGCGTTCGTGGCACGCGCGCGATGACCTCGTCGATCACGGGAGGCAACCCCAGCACGCGAAAGTGGCCGTCGAACGGCAGGGCAACGTTCTCGGCGCCCTCGAGCACCGAGTTGCCCGCGGGCACGTACTGATCAAACCGCGAGTGCAACGACGTGATGCGGGCGTTGACGCTCGCCGCCGCGGCCAGTTCGACGATCACCGGTCGGGTGGGTACGAACTCGCGCCACGGCCCCATCGCGAAGCGCGCGAGTGGGCTGCCGTGGTAGGGCGTGTTGACCGAAATCATGCGCGTCAGTCGGCTGACCGGGGCGCGTTCGTCGGCGACGAGCATGGTCTTGCCGATGAGCCCGCCCTTGCTGTGGGCGAGGATCGTGACGTCAGTGAGTTCGCGATGCTCGACGTAGGCGGTGAGCAGCGCGGCCATCTCCGGAATCGGGTGACGGTTGAAGCCGAGCTCGGGCACGCTGTGCACGGGATGCCCAAGAGCCGCCAGCCGATCGCGGATGGGCTTGAGGTAATGCCAGGTCTCGAAGACGCCGGGGATGAGCAAAACGGGAGGCGGAGCATCCGGTGCCGCATCGATCGGGGCCGGAGGCCGAGAGCCGTAGCGCCAATATCGCAGTCGCGATCGCCCCACATAGGCGTAATCGGCGACGATCGAGCCGATTCGTCTCATAGTCGCGAACGATAGACTGCCGGGGGCGCTCAGGCAACCGTTAGCCGTTTCGCGCCCTGCTCCCATGGGCGCAGATGGCACTGAGCCGGGCTCAGGCCTACACTGTCATTCTGGCCGAGGGGGGTTGAGTTGGTCGCTTCAGGCGTTGCACCGGGCTGGTATGCCGACGCCGCCAACCCTGCGCTCATTCGCTGGTGGGATGGCGCGGCCTGGAGCGAACACACGCAGCCCAACCCGTCGGCGCCGTCGCCGCCGAGTGCTCCGCAGTCGAACACGCTGCCGTTGCCCTCGGGCCCCTACGTTCCGCCTCCCTTCGCTGACCCGGCGCCGGCTGTGCCCGCAAGCTCCGCACCCACGAGTGCCATTCCGGCGATGCCCACGGCGGCCACGACTGCGCCTCCGCCGCCTGTTTCCGTGCCGCTCGCATCGGCCCCAACGCCTGAGCGACCCGCCGCTGCTCCGCTGTCGCCCACGCCCTACTCGCCCGCCATTAGTTCGGCCAGCACGCCCGGTTCGCGCCGCCGTACGGCACCGTCGCTGCCTGTGAGCGAGCCCGTGCGCTTGGTGCCGCCGACGTCTGACTCTGTGGGCGTCGCCGGCTTTCCGGGCTTTGATGAGCCCTCTGCGAGCTCGCCCACCTACCCGAGTGCGTCGTTCTCGGCCTCGCCCCCCACGGGCACGCCGTGGGCCACCGCCACACCCTTTGCCGGAGCGGCGGCCTTTGCCCAGCCCAACACGTCGTCGGTCGATCTCGCGAGCGTTGACTACGAGCCCATGACGCGCACGTGGGGCTCGAAGCGGGCTGCGTCAGAGCGCGTCGCGAGCGGCGCATCGACGGGCGGGTCGTGGATGCTCGCTCTCTCGCCCCTCGTCTTCTTGGGCTTCGCCGCTCTGGGCTGGTGGCTCACCGAAGGCGGCACGCTCCCCACCTCGCCCTATGTCATTGGCGGACTCGCTGCTCTCGCGGTTCTCTGGCTGTTCGTCGGGGCGGTGTCGGACTACCGCCGTTTGGGCTCGCTCGGCCACGAGCACCGGGCCGCGGTCGCCTGGGTGATCGCCGGGCCGTTCTTCTACTTGCTCGTGCGGGCCATTCACGTGCACCGCACTCTGCGCACGGGCACGGCACCGACGTGGGTGTATGTGATTTTGTCGATCGCCGTCGGGGTGGCCGCGGCCGCGCTGTCACTGTTCATCCCGCGCCAAGTGGGCGCGACCGAGTTGCGGGTCATCGAAACGCAACTCACGGCAGATTTCTTGCAGCAAGGCCTCGATTACTCGGTGCTCTGCCCGACCGAAGCCCCCGGAGCCATCGGCAGCTCGTTCTTTTGCACCGCCTACGACGGGGTCGACCCGGCGGCGATCATTCGCGTGACATGGGTGGGTCTCGGCGAGTTCGACTACGTGATCGAGTAGGGGCTCAGACCTGGCTCGGGTTCGACGAGCCGCACGAAGGCGCTGAGCTCGGCCACGCCGCTCGGCGAGTGCGGCAAGTGGTCGATGAGGCCGGGCGAATAGACCAGGTAAGCCGCGAACTGCGCGCGCGAGATCGCCACATTGAGTCGGTTGCGCATGAGCAGAAACTCCATGCCGCGCGGCACGTCGTGCGCACTCGATGCGGTCATTGAGACGATCGCGATGACGGCCTCTTGGCCCTGAAACTTGTCGACCGTGCCCACGCGCGTGCCCCGAAACCCTGCCGCGTCGAGGTGCTCGCGAATGAGCTGCTGCTGCGCGTTGTAGGGCGTGACGACGATGATCTCGCGGTCGTCAAGCTCACGCGTGGGGGCGTCGACCTGGTCGTTGCCGTACCACTCGCGCCCAATGAGGTCGCGCACGATGGCGACGACGCGCTCGGCTTCTTCGGCGCTCGAGGTCGCGTTGCCCTCGTGCTCGACGGGCACCGGGTGCAGGCCGGGGGTCACGCCCGCAAGCTCGCGCGTCGCCGCAATCCAGTGCGACCGCAACTCGCCCTGGTACGACAGGTGCGAGACGTGCTCGGTGAGAGCGGGGTGCATGCGCCGCGTCTCGGCCAAGAAGTAGCCATACTCGGTGGGCAGCACGTCGTGGCCCGCGCTGAGGTACCCCAGCGCGCTGCCGTCGATGGGTTCGGGATGCGCCCCCTGGCTCACTTGCGGCAGCTGCTGCGGGTCGCCGAGCAACAGCACACGTTGCGCGCTCATCGACGCCGCGACGGTGGCCGCGAGCGAGAACTGTCCGGCTTCGTCGATGACGAGCAGGTCGAGGCTGCGGCGGTCGACGCGGCTGGGGTTCGAGAAATCCCACGCGGTGCCGCCGATGACGTAGCCACCGGCGTGACGATCGGTGAAGTCGGGCAACTGGGAGGCGTGGCCGAGCACCGTGAACCGCGCGTGCGCGAGCTCGTCATCCGTCGCTCCTGAGCGCTTCGCCTTGCCCACGAGCGTGCCGGGCAAACCGGCGTCGACCACCTGGGTGAGCATGTGCTCGACGGTGCTGTGGCCTTGAGCGACCACGCCGATGCGCCAGCCGTCGCGCGCGAGTTGCGCGATGACGCGCGAGCCGAGGTAGGTCTTGCCCGTTCCGGGCGGCCCTTGCACCGCGAGGTACGAGTGGTCGAGGTCGCGCAAGCTCGCGACGACCGCGGCCACTCGATCGGGCTCACCGGTGCCGCCGAGTGGCACCTCGGAGAGGCGGCCCGAGCGCGTGACGGGCGGCACGCGACGCAGCAGGTCGGCAACGGCATCGCGCGGCCACTCGGGCGCGGCCGCGACGAGCGTGGCACCCCACTCTTCGATCGCGGGCTTCTGCTGGCCCGCCGGTGGCGGAGCACCGGGTGTGAGAGCCACCGGAATGTCGCGATAGGGCTCAACGCCCTTCGCGAGCGTTTCGCTGATCGTCACGCCGTCGTCGTGGATGGCCTCGATCGTGACGCCGCGTGTGGCGCGCGCGAGCGGGTCACGACTCGTGAGCCCGAAGGGGCTGGGCTGCTCGTACAGCGCGAACGGTCCGCTCAAGCCGCCGACGCTCGGACGACTGCCGGGGCTGTAGGTGCCCACGAGGCGCACGCGCCGCCGCAGCGAGCGTTGCTTGCCGGTCATGCCCCATTCGGTCTGCTCGTGGTGGGCATCCGCGTCGACCGTGAAAACGTCACGCGTGTCACTGACGTCGGCGAGCGGCGCCACGAGCCGGTCGAAGTGCTCCCACCAAAAGGTCTTGTGCTCGCGCCGGTGGTAGTCGATCGCGGCAGCCGCGTAGGCGTAGGCCCGCTGCTCGGGCGTGCGGTCGGGTTCGAGCGCGGGGCTGCCATCAGGGTTCGCCGCAAGTTCGAGCAGCCGCTCGCGCAGCGGCGAGGGCTCGAGCTCGCGCGGAACCTCGGGCAGGTTTTCGTGGTCGCCCGGCTGCACGCCGTGGTCGACGGCGGTCTGCCGCAGCCACGCCGCAAGCTTGAGCGTGCTGACGCAGTCGATCTCGTTGTAGTCAGCGATGTCGGTGAGGATGCCCTGCGCCCCCGCCTCGTCACCCGCAGCCCGGAGCCCCATTGCGCGCACATACTCGGCGACCGAGTCGTCGCCGCGCGCCACCGCCGCGCCCTCGCGCGCGCCTGCGAAGTAGAGCGGCTCGAGGTACTTGATCGAGTAGCTCGTCGTGCCCACCCGTAGGGATCGCTTCACGATCGGGTAGAGGTCGACGAGCACGCCCGTGCGCAGCCACTCGTCAATGGTGTCTTCGGCCACGCCGTGCCGCGCGGCGAGGCTGCGCAGGTGCGTGCGCTCGTACGCGGCGTAGTGATAGATGTGCAGGTCGGGATGCTCAGCTCGACGCCGCTCGACGTCGGCCACGAAGTCGAGCAGGGCCTGGCGTTCGTCGGCAAAGCTGTGCGCCCAGTAGGCGGTGAACCGCTCCCTCGCATCGACGAAGCCGAACAAGTAGTCGAGGCCCCACTGCGCTGGATTCGTCTCGGTATAGAGCGGGTCGCCCTCGAAGTCGAAGAAGATGTCGCCGGGGCTCGGGGCGGGGAGGGCGCCGAGGGCGGCGAGGTCGGTGTAGTGCACAGGCGGGGTCGACCCGATGGCTCCGGCTGCCTGGCTCTGCAAACTCGCCTGCAGCGCGAGACCCTGCAGAGCAGCGGTTCCGATGCCGTCGACGGGCGCCGTGCGGCCCGCGAGCTGCGGCAGCGTGGTGATGCCGGCCCCGGCGAGCCGCGTCCACTGCGTGCCCGTAAGCCCCGCGACCTGCCACACGTCGTTGGTGCGGGCGATCTCGTGGGCGCACCAGGCGCAGGTTCCGCAGACGGTGACGCGGGCATCCCGCCACGCAATCTCGGCGGTTGCCGCCCAGCGGTCGCGCATCAGGCGATGCAGGCGGGCCCGCCGCACGCGCAGCACGGGCGCGATGTCGGCGATGCGGTGAGTGCTCGTGGTGTGGTCGCCCAAGACGAGGTCGACGGTGTCGTCGGTCGCGATACCCAGGCGGGTGAGCTGCTCGACGTATGCCGCGAGTTGGAAAAGCGCGGTGACCTTGGCGCGGCGCGCGAGCTTGCTGTCTTGCACGAGGTAGCGGCCGTCGGGCTGGCGCACGAGAAAGTCGGCGTAGCCGTTGAACGCGATCGTGAGGTCGTTGGGGGCCTGTGCCGGGTCGAGCTCGAGATCGATGAAAGTCGCCTGCACGACCACGTCGGTGCCCGCGGTGAGTGCGGCCAGCGTTTCGGCCTGGCGCTCGGCGAGAGCATCGAGGTCGCGCGCATTCTCGGGCCGAGCAATCTCGAGCACCGTGCCCGTCTGGCGGTAGCGCTCGATGATGCGCCCCTCGTGCACGAGACCGAGGCCCGCCGTGCGCTCGAGCATGACGTCGGTGGGTTGCTCGATCGGCTCGGTGCGGCCGAACAGCACGTCCAGGTCGCGCGCATAGCCAAACTCGCACTGCGACGCGCGCGTGAGGTCGCTCGCCGAGGTGACCAGCACGGGGCTGGCGTAACCCTCACGCAGCAAGAACATGCGGCCCCTCTCGTCGGCAACGTTCTCAGACTAGGAGCACGCGCCGACCTTCACGTGCTGGCGCGCAACCCCTAGACGCGAGCGGCGCGCAGGAGTTGACTGGCCCGAACCACCCCTCATCACACCGAAGTGGAGAACCTCATGGCTACGTCCGTTGCTCGCATCACCACCATCACCGCTCGCTCAGAGAAGAGCTTCGAAGACGCCGTGCGCGTCGGCGTCGAGCGTGCCAACAGCACGCTGCGCAACGTCAGCGGCGCATGGATCAAAGAGCAGAAGCTGCACATCGTCGACGGCAAGGTCGGTGCTTACCAGGTGACGATGGAGGTCACCTTCGTTCTTGACGACTAGGGGCGTTCGCGCGGGCTGTTCAGTTCCACATGACGGACAGCCCGGGCAGGCCACCGAACACGGGGTCAACCGTCACCAGCTCGAATCCTTCACTCATGGCTTGAGCCGCGAGCACGCGATCGAACGGGTCTCGATGTGACCAATCGAGCGAGCCCGCGGTTGACGCGTGGCTGGCAGAAATGGGCATGACGTCGGCTCCGAGCCGATTGACCTGATTCTCGAAGCCGTGGACAAGCGCCGCCGCTTCAGGGAGTCGGCCCAAACGGTGTTTCGTTGCGATCTCGAATGCGCTGGCAGCCGACACGACAATCGGCTGCCGTACGTCGGCGAGCCGCTCGCGCACGGTCGTCGGAATACGGTGCGGCGCACCGAGCGCCCAGATCAACACATGAGTGTCGAGCAGGATCGTCATGACGCTTCCCCCTCCCAGGCAGCAAGTTCTGCCTCCGGCAGGGGCTCAAAGAACGATTCGGGGGTGTCTAGACCCGGCAAGAAGCCAAGTTCGCGCTCTGCGGGCGGCTCGAACGCGACAAGTCGAGCAATGGGTCGGCCACCGCGCGCGATGACGATCTCGTCGCCCCGCTCGACGCGCGCCAACAGTTCTGAGAGCCGCGTCTTCGCTTCATGAACGTTCACCTGGTCCGCCATGTGAACTAAGTGTAGTGAACTAAGCATGCACGTGCTCGGTTTCGAGTTCAAGAACCGCCGGAGCGGCGTGCTCGCGCACCCCGCGGGTGTGGCTGATGAGCACCGAGCGCAGGCGCACGGCGGCGCGGTCGGCGGCGGTGGATGCGGTGAGCATCCACTCGCGATCGAGGCGACCCGGGTCGGGGCTGCCTCGGCGTTCGAGCGCAATGATGAGCTCGCGCGCGCCCGAGCGTCGTGCGACGCCGTCGATCACGGTGAACAGCGTGCTGGCGGCATCGGCCGGCGCGCGCCGCGGCAGGTCGGCGCACGGCATCGCGAGCCCGGCGAATCCGTTCTCGTGGGGTGGAAAGAAGAACCACAGTTGCCAGCGAATCGCCGGCCCGAGCGCCGCCGTGCACCGCGCGCCGCCCCGTGCGCCGGTGGAGGAGGGCTCAGGCGATCCGGTGCACCTGATCGCCCAGGGCGATCTCTACGCGTAGCTCTCCGCCGATTGCTTCGGCGTACTTGCGAAGGGTATCGAGCTGCGCCCGATCAATCTCGCCGCTCTCCAAGTGCGACACGCGCGCTTGGGTCACGTTCATTCGACTTGCCAGCTCGACCTGTGTGAGCGCGGACTCTTCACGCAACTCGCGCAAACGGTACGCTCGCACCTCATCAAGCATCTGGCGCTTGAGCGCGTTGACCCGCTCACGATCGACGGGTCGACGCCGAAGCACATCGTCAAGATTTGTCACGTCGCGTCTCCTTGTCGTTGCCGGTGTTGATCGAACAGGTCGTCAGCGACCGGAATCGACCGGCGGTACCAACGACTCCACTCGCCTGACTTGTCGCCGGCGACCAAGAAGACCGCCGTGCGCTGTTGGTCAAAGGCGAAAATCAACCGAACCTCAGACCTTCCTGCCGAACCCGGCCTCAGTTCTTTCATGACCCGGTGGCGCGAGCCTCGAAGTGAATCCACCAGCGGCCGCCCGAGGTTCGGGCCGTACTCACTCAACAGCTCCAACGCGGCAACGACCTGCATGAAGCTGCCGTCGTCGAGTTCGTCAAGCCACGGTTCGATGAGCGTGAGGTCGATCTCCCACCTCACGCTCATCGTACAACACAAGGGTTATACAATGAATAAGTAATGTACCGGTCGGTCATGCGGGGCAGGATGCCCGCTCGGTGGTTCGCTGCCCGCCGCGCTCCCCCACCCCCGTGCATCCGTGACCCAGGCCCCGGAGAGTGGAGGAGCCGCGCGGTTAACCGAGTCGCTCGATGAGCACCCACCCGCCGAAAGCAATAAGCGTCTCACCGGCGACGCTGCTCATCTCGATCGTGATCGGCGACCTTTCATCGGCGATGGTGGTCACGAGCATGGTCGTGGCCGACCGATACTCACCCCTCGGAGTGGACACCAGATCGACGCGAGAGATGTTGCCCGGATCATCCTGATCGAAGTTGTCGACAGCGCGAATCTGCAGGAACCCGGCGATGTCTGCGCCACGACCGTCGTACCCCACCGCGGTGGTGATGCGGTAGACGCCCGCCGGAACCGTGACCGAGTGCCCGCCATCTCCGCGATCGGTGATGACCGCCTTGATGTCTCCGGCAACCTGTTCGACCGGCAGCGAGATGCGCTTGTCTCCCGGCATGACTTGAAGCCCGACCGTGAGATAGGCAAAGCTCACGACGCCGGGAGGGCCTTGGGGTCCAGCGGGGCCAGCGGGGCCAGCGGGGCCAGCGGGGCCAGCCGGACCAGCAGGGCCGGCAGAGCCAGTCGCGCCGGCAGAACCCGCGACTCCTGCCATGCCCATCGGACCGGCAGGGCCCATTGGGCCGGCCGGGCCGGCCGGGCCGGCGGGACCGGTAGCGCCCGTGAGTCCGATCGGGCCGAGCGGGCCCTGCACA
Source organism: Pseudomonas synxantha (assembly GCA_943371805.1). Lineage (GTDB taxonomy): Bacteria > Actinomycetota > Actinomycetes > Actinomycetales > Microbacteriaceae > Microcella. Next base: position 17,357 of record CALRWH020000006.1, read on the forward strand.
CCGGGAGGGCCCTGTGGCCCCATCAGGCCTTGCTCGCCAGCCGGGCCATCCGCACCTGCAGGCCCTTGCGCACCCGTAGCTCCTTGCTCACCCGGGAGCCCGCGAGGCCCCGCAGGGCCCGTCGCTCCGGGAGCACCCGGGGCACCGTCAGCACCCGGCGCACCATCCGCACCCGGCGCTCCGTCGGCACCCGGCACCGGTTCACTTAGCGTCGGCAGCGACTCGATTGTGGTCTGCGTGGATGCGAGCACCGTCGCGCCGGCCATCCCTCCCCCAGCGCCGGCGAGCGCGGCAATGAGGCTGGCAATGATGAGGGCGCGCAGAGAGACCATGGGATGCCTCTTTCTTTTCGGGTGCGACAAGAATAACGAATACCTGTCGAGAATGGCCTGCGGGTAGATTCGCGATATGTACCGGCAGATTGCGCGCAACAAGCGGTGGAGCATCCTGCTCATCGCCCTGTTTTGCGTTGCGGTGATCGGGCTCGGGGTGTTCAGCGCGTGGGTGGTTGGCGAAGTGTGGCCGTTCTGGCTGCTGCTGATCTTTTGCCCGCTCTATGTGTGGTGGGCGCTGAGCTCGGCCACGACGTCGGCGGCGAACACCGCGGGATGGGCGGCGACGGATGCCGAGCAGCAACCCCGGCTGCACCGGGTGGTGGAGACGACGGCGTTGCGAGCGGGCATCCCGATGCCGAAGGTCGGGGTGATCAACGACCCGGCACCCAACGCCTTCGCGGCCTCGCTCAGCCCCAAGAACGCGGTGATCGGCGTCACCACCGGGGCCCTCGACCTGCTCGACGATAGCGAGCTCGAGGCCGTGGTGGCGCACGAAATCGCGCACATCGTCAACTACGACGGCCGCGTCACGCTCACGACGTTCGCGCTCGTCGGCTCGATCGCCTCGGTGGCGGGCATTCTGCTCGTGCTCGGCTGGGGACTGCTGCGGTCGGTGCTCTCCGAGTTCAAGTTCGGTCTGGGCCTCATTCTCGGGATGCTCGGCCTGCTGATGATCGTGCTCGGCACCGCCTTCGCGGCCGTGGCCTTTGTGCTCGGCCCGCTCATCAGTGCGGCCGTTTCGCGTCGCCGCGAGTTTCTCGCTGACGCGAGCGGCGTCGAGCTCACGCGGTTTCCGGATGGGCTGATTCGCGCGCTCGAAAAGATCCACGCGCAGCCGAACACCGTGAAGGCCGCATCGTTCGAAGTGCGCGGGCTGTTCTTCGTCAACACCATCGGCGAGGGCGTGCTCGCGCAGTGGCTCGGCTCGCACCCGCCCGTGGCCGAGCGGGTTGAGCGCCTGCAGCACATGGGTCGCAGCTTCTAGGGCGCGCCTTTACGCGATCGCGTGAAACGAGACCGAGAGTCCGAGCGCTCGCGCGACCTTCACAATTGTCGCGAAGCTGGGGTTGCCGTCAGCCGAGAGAGCCTTGTAGAGGCCTTCGCGGCTCACTCCGCTGCGCCGAGCCAATTCGCTGAGGTTGCCCGACCGTGCGATCGTTCCAAGCGCCGCGGCGATTGCAGCGGGGTCGTCGCCGTTCTGAGCAATCGTCGCCTCGAGATAGGCCGCCGCAGTCTCAATGTCAGTGAGGTAGTCAGCCGAATCGAACCGCGTAAACGTCTCAGTAGTCATGCGTCTCTTCCCTCCACTGCTCGGCCAATCGTTGGGCTCGAGTAATGTCTCGCGACTGTGTTGACTTGTCGCCTCCACACAGCAAGATCACAACGGTCGAACCGACCTGCAGGTAGTAGACGCGATAACCCGGCCCGACATCGATCCGGACTTCGGACACTCCAGACCCGACAGGCCGAACGTCTCCGGGGTTACCCCGCGCAAGCCGATCAAGGCGCACCAAGATGCGGGCTTTCGCGTGGCGATCTCGAAGTTCTGACAACCAACGGTCAAAGTCGCCGCTCGTGTGTAGCTCGTACATTGTAAACTATAGTTCACAACTCTTCTGCAATCAAGGACACTCAGTGCCCGCGGCGCTCGCCGCTCTCGTGTCACTGGCCGGCACCGTATCGCCCAACGCCGTCACGCACCGTGTTTGCGTCAACAGGTGGCGCGAAAAGCAACCCTGTGTCAACCTCAAGCGTCCCCCCACGCGTCGAAAGGTCATGACCATGAATTCGCCCTCCTGGCGTGCCCTCGCCCTTGTTGCCGGCGCCACCCTGCTTGTGCTCACGGGTTGCACCCCGCCCGCGCCAACTCCCGTCGCGTCGCCGACCGCCGACTCGGCCTCGCCCACCCCCACACCGACGGAGGAGGTGGTGAGCGCCCCCGCTCCGCGCATCGCCCTCACGTGTGACCAACTCGCCGCGGCGCTGCCGCTCGGCACGACGTTCGTCTCGGCCGTGGCGACGCGCAGTCGGGCGCAGACGGAGTATGGCGCGCATCCGTCACGGCCCGAAGAGTATGTGGTGCGCAGCGCCGGCGGCCTTGTGTGCGAGTTCAGCAACGGTGCGCCGCAGAGCGGCGTGCGGGGCGATAACCCCGCCTATGCGGGCGTGCGCGTTCTCGTGCTGCCCGACCCGGGCGCGCAGTGGGATCGCTATGTCGACTACTACGGCGCCGCCGCCGCGGGCACACCCTCGTGCGCGACCTACTCGGGCAGCTCCAACTGCCAGCTCGACGCCCTCGTAGCGAACCGCTGGATCGACGTGGCCATCGATAGCGCCGTGACCGAGGCCGCCGGTGCCGCGCTCGCGAACGCCGTGGCCGCTGCGGTGACGGGTGCCGGTGCGGGCGCCGCCGTGTGGTCTCCTCCCGCCGGCACACTCCCCCTGCCCGACGACTGTGGCGCTTACATCAGCGGCGCGAGCCTGCAGGCCATCACGGGAGTGACCGTGCCGGTCGAGTCGATCGCGCGCTACGGCGGCGGCTGGAGCCTCTGGGCCGGGGCCGAAGTCATCGACGGCTCCCCCTCGTGCTTTCTTGCCTACCTGGATGCTGATGCCGGCATCGGCACCCTCAAGGTGCTGCGCGGCGGCGAGTGGGCCTGGGCCGAAGCCCAGCCCCTCGTGGGCTCGACAGCCATCACCGTGGCCGGACTCGGCGCCGATGACGAGGCCTGGATTCGCTGCGGCGCGGGCGACGCCTGGTGCGTCATCGACATGGTGATCGGCGGCACGTGGGTTGAGCTCTACCTCTGGGAAGACGACTTTGGCGGAGCCTTCGACCAGCGCGCGGCGGCCCAGGCCATCGCCGCCGAGGTTCTCGCCAACGTTCTGCCGTAGCTGAGCGCGGGCGGCGCGCGCTAGGGGAAACCCCCCGTGGCGCCGCCCGCCGCCTGCGTGCCACGCTGAGCCAGACTCGGCCGGCTCGGAGGACCATGAACTCGCTCACCCTGCGCACTCTGCGCGCGACTCTGGCCGCTGGTGCGGCTCTGGGGTTGCTGGCGGGATGCTCGACCACGGCCCCGACGCCGGTGGCCAGCCCCACGGCCGCATCCGTCGCCCCCAGCCCGACTCCGACGGTCGAGGCGGTGAGCGGCCCGCAACCGCTCATCGACCTCACCTGCGACGAACTCGGCGCTGCTCTACCGCTGGCCTCGACGTTTGCCACGACGGTGACCTCGCAAGATCGCGCGATCACCGAGTATCGGGCGGCGCAGTATTTTCCGAGCGCCTTTGAGGTGCGGAGCGCGGGTGGCCTCGTGTGCGAATGGAGCAACGGGATGCCCGAGGCGCCGTTTGGGGGCAACTTTCCGGACTATGCCGGGGTCACGGTCGATGTGCTTCCTGAGCCCGGGGTTCAGTGGGACAAGTACGTCGAGCGCGTCAACGCCATGGGCGACCGCACACTCAGCTGCTACACCTTTGATGGCGAAGGAATGTGTTTTCTTGACGAGCTCGGGGCGAATCGCTGGATTGCGGTCACGGTTCGGGGTGCGGTCAGCGAGGCGGCGGCCAGCACACTCGCCACGTCAGCAGTCGATGCGGTGACGGCAGCAGGCCCCGGCGGAGCGCCGTGGACGGTGCCGGCGAGCACGCTCGCGCTTCCGGCTGATTGCACGACCTACATCGACAGCGCCGAGGCGCAGGTGGCAGTGGGCATTGTCGAGCCGTTGAGAGTGCTTGAGCTCTACGGCGTCCCCCTCGATGTGGGTGGTGCCGCTGCCGCGATTGACCCCGGGCATTCCTGCATGCTGGGCTTCGAGAACGATGAAGCGGGAGTCGGCTTCTTCACGATTCTGCGGGGCGGCGAGTGGGGCTGGAACGACGTGAAGAGCGCCGTCGGCGCAACACCACTCGAGCTCGAGGGCCTTGGCGCCGACAACGAAGCCTGGCTGCGCTGTAGCCCAGGAATCGACTGGTGCAACGCCGACCTCATCATCGGCGGCAACTGGATCTCAATCGAACTCGCAAAGCACGACTTCGGCGGCCCCTACGACATTCGCGCGGCGGCCCAGGCCGTGGCGGCCACGATTGTGCGCAACGTGGTGCCGTAGGGCGCTCGCGGCCGGCGCGGCTCTGGCGTTGCTGGCGGGATGCTCGACCACGGCCCCGATGCCGGTGGCCAGCCCACGGCCGCATCTGTTCCTGTCATCCCGAGCCCCACGGTCCAAGCCCCCGTCTTGCTCGGGATCGGTAGTTGGGATCAGAAAGCCACTGCCGAGCCACAAATACCACTAGGCCGCGTCGATGCTTGACCCTCGGCTTGCGCCCTGCGGCGCCACTTGCAACTTGATTGAATCCTGTGCGCCGGATTCATTGCTACTCGAGCGATTGATGCCTGGGAGAAACCGATACTGTGCGAATTCGGAATTCTCATGTGTGCTCAGGAGTCGCTCAGCGTACTCAGGCATCACTGCGGAATTCAACTTCATCACAAGTTCTAGCGGGTGCTTTACGTTCTCTTGGGCAGAGCCCGCATTGAGCTTGTAGACCTTGTTCGTCTTCTCAGAGCGTTCGAGCTCATCAACCAGTGAATGGTCAACTTCAAATTCAGGCACGGGTAGCGTCAATAAGGTCTCCCTGGAAAGGGTCATGCCGCCATCTCTAACTCGCCACCACCAATACATCAGTGAGCTGTTTATCACGATGTATGCGCGATCACGTTCTTCCGACGAACGGAAGTACACGACGCGCTGTGATGTCCGCTGCACCTCAGTCTTAAGCGCTGGAATGAAATATCGCGGCGCCGAAGGGATGTGAAGTGCGTACGGGGTCGGCCTAGGTTGTGCAAGCGTCGACAATGTTGTTGCCTCGCCAAGCCGCAGGAATAACTCTTCAAACACCGCACTGACCTTAGGGAAAAATGCAGGGGTAAGAGGAACATCACTTAAGAAACACTCCGCTTCGGCAAACATTCGCTTTCGCTCCGACGTGCGCCAACGCATTAGAGACGAAATTCGCGGGCTTCCTGGCCCCGGCAACGCGATTGTGATCGCTGCGCGAATACTGTTTGCGGTATTGCTGTTCTTGCTCCCAAACTTGATGCCGCGAAAAATGTTTCCGGGAATATTGTCGAAGTTCAGAATCGTCAGATTTGAGAAGTTCCCAAGAAGTAGAGATCTCAGATCTTGAAACTTTGCGGCGTTGGTAAAGGACTGTGGCGTCACACTAATGAAGCCGCGGCTCGACTTTATGATGTTCTCAAGGAAGTAGGCGTACAGGTCAGCACACCGCGCGGTTTCGAATCGCGAGTCTTGACCTTTCGTCGCAAGGTAGGGAGGGTTCACGATCACAAAATCGTGCGCGGGGATCTCCTCAAGCCGACCAGAGTCTGAGAAGAGTCCTTCCTTGCCGCTATCTGCAACGGACAAGAAATCGAAGACGACGAAATTCGCTGAAATGTCATGAAAGAGAGTTGGGTTTTTGCTCTGGAAACCAGAGGCGAGCAAAGTCCGGGCGATGAGGAGTGCGAGTTCATCGCGGTCAGACAAGATCATCCTGTTCGCCAAGAACCACTCAGGGTCATCTTGCGAAGCAACCAAGTGCCAGGTCAGGTTTCCGATGCCCGAGCACGGATCTAGCCAACGGCCATCTGGGAACCTACCTGCGTAGCCTGCCATGAACTGCGCCACGTCGTCTGGGGTGAAAAACTGGCCGTTGGACTTGCGAGAGTCGGCGTCTTGAGTCGCATGACTGTACTCGTATAGAACGCTCACTTCCCCAATTGAAAGGCCGGCGATCAAGTCGTCTTCAAGCAATACGGCCTCTGCGAACTCCGGGCTCTCAAGGACATAGGCAAGTTCTTTACGATCTTTGAGGCTGGTCGCGAGAATGCTGAGCCACGCCTTTCGGAGTCCGTATTGTGCGAGCAACGCTTCGAGCGCGGACGCATCGAAGTCGACGATTCCAGCCATAGTCAGAACCCCCCCGAGTAGTAGGCCCTGACTCTGCCCGCTTCGAGACCACGGAAGTTCATGTGAGCTGAGATTGTGGGATTGAGTTGTTTGACCTTCTTGAGGAGGAAGACTGCGGTACCCGCATCATCTCTCACGTCAACTGCCCGCACAAAGAAGATTGGGCTGATCTTGAAGCGCGAGATTCCAGTGCCCCCGCGCGGCTTCGCCGAAACAAGACTCGACATCGGGAGTCGGACGACTCCTCCCGCTACAGAGCCGCTGAGGGCCGAGACATACGACTCCAGTTTTCGCGGAGTCCAGACTGTGTAGGGGTTGCGACCAGCAGGTCGAATCTCGCCTCGAACATCGGCCCAAAGGTGCGCTTGATTCGACGGAACCATGGTGAGGATTCCGTTCGTGTCCTCTGTGCAGATGACGTCAGCGAATTTTTTTCCTGCATAGTTTTCGCTCACTGCTTGCTGAACGCTCGCAGGTGTGAAGCCGTGGACATTGGACCCGGACACAGTCCAGAAGTTCAAATTCTGCTCGATCTGTTCAAGCATCATTGGAACGAATTGCGGATACCGGCCAGCCCACTCGTCCGTTAAGCGCAGGCAGCCATCTTCCCCATATTTCGGGAGATCGGCCTCAGATGTCTTCGCCACAGGCTCCTTGAACTCGATCGTGAAGATGTTGTTGTCGATCACCGAGATCAGTGCGCCGTCCACTCCCCCGTTACCGCCCGCTTGGATTAGCAGCCGTGAACCATCCAAGTTCGAGTAAATGTAACGAGGCACAAGGTTGTAGGAACGTAGGAGCACTTCAACGTTCGCGTTGACGAGTCGAGGGTTCATCGCGTAGATGGCGAACTCCGTCAGTCCGAACTGATCAGCGAGGGCCTGTGCGTAAACGCACTCGCTGAAGACGGCTGATTGCACAAGGTTGCCGGACGCCAAGGACTTGGATATTTCTGCAGCAAGTGCCGGGCACTTGGTTTGGAGGCCCAGATGCTGAGGCATCGACCGCCCTTCAATGAAGGACTTCCAAACCACGTCGCGGGCTTTCTTTGCGAGCAGAATCTTCCGAGGAGGCAGAGAGTAGAACTCACCGAGCAACTCTCTCTGCAGTCTCGTGAGCGGAATTGCTGTGCTCATGTTCTCCCCTGCAAGATTGGCACCCTGATTGACGCTTTCGGCGTTCCTCAACCTATCGCTTCGGTGGCAGGACAACGCCGGACTCGCTGGACAGCTGACGGCTCTCTCGGCTCTGGGAATCTGGAGTGGCACCTCGAGTCCGGGCCCAACGCAGGCACCATGATCAAGGAAAGGACCCCCGACTCACGAGCACTTCGAGCAACTCGATAGTAATAGCGCCTAACCTGGGCCAGCCGTCAGCCGGCACAAGCCCCAGCGCTCCCCGGTGCGGGCAGGCGATCCCACCTATCTCACGAATTTCGTAGTGATTCGGTCAGCCATGAACCCGAGCCCCGGCTGGCGCGCGAACTCTAGAGGTGGGGTCTCCGCCCAAACCTGTAACCTCGGGCACACCACGGAAGGAGCATCCATGCCCCGTCGTTTTTTGGTGGAGCGCGCCGGCGAGCACTTTGATCTCGTCGAGTCGCCCGCGCCCAGCGAACACCACCTGCAGGAGGTCATGAAAATGCACCCGCGGCTCATTCCTGCCGATGACCTTGGGCTCGACGGCGACCTGCTCGTTATCGGGCGCGAAACCTCGCTGGCGTCGGGAGCCATCGACTTGCTGTGCCTCGCCTCATCGGGCGACGTGGTGCTCGTCGAGTTCAAAACCGGGCCGCAGAACCCCGACTTTCGGCACGCGCTCGCGCAGCTGATCGACTATGGCTCAGACCTGTGGCGGCTGTCGGTCAACGACTTCGATCGCGGAGTCGTGCAACGCTTCTTGCGCGGCGGCCACGCACCCGAGCACCTCGCCGGTTGCCACGATCTGCGAGAAGCGATCGGTGGCGCCGGGTGGAACCTCGACTCCGAGGCGACGGATGCTCTTCTCGAGCGCCTCGCCGACGTGCTGCAGTCGGGCGACTTCCACTTCGTGGTGGCCGCGCAGAGGTTCACCGAGACGATGCGCTCGAGCCTGGAGTACATGAACGCCACGATGAGGTCGGGGCGCTTCTTCTTGGTGGAGATTGTGCAGCTCTCGGGCGCGGAACTCACCGCTCACGCGGCGCAAGTCGTCGCATCGCCGGCTCGGCGGACGACCGCGACCAGCCGGTCGCACACCACGACCGACGAAGTGGAGTTCTTGGCTTCGATGAATGATGCCGAGTATCGCGATGCGTTCCGCGACTTCCTCGCTGGCTGCAGTTCGCTCGGGCTCACCCTCGCGTGGGGATCGAAGGGGCTCTCCATCCGAATGCAGACCCCCGACCAGAATTTGCCGATCTCGATCGCGTGGGGGCTGCCGGAGACCACCAGCTGGCAGGGCCTGAAGCACCTGTCGGTGGGCATCGATCGAACGTCGCTGGCTAGAACCCCGAGCGTCGCGCAAGCCGTTGAGCGCTATATCGCTGCGATCGAAGCTATTCCTGGCGGGCGGGCGGCGAACTCAAAGATCTCCGCTCGCAGCTTCGATGCCGCCACGGCTCCCGCTGCGGTGCCGGCATTGATAGAAGCGATCGAGGCGCTCGTCGAAGAGGTTCAACAGCTGGACTAGTTCTCCAGCTCCAGCACGACAAGCCGATCGGTCGCGCGCGACGCCCCCACATACAGCAGATCGCGGTGGTAGCCCTTCGACAGGTCGACGTCGGTCAGAATCACCGCGGGCGCCTCGAGGCCCTTGAACTCGTGGATGCTCCCCCACCGAATGCGCGTCGCGTCGTCAATGCTCGTGCCCAGGCGTGAGGTGAGGCGGGCATCCGTCGCCCCAGAACCAGCAGCGCGGTCAGCGAGAGCCTGGCCGGCCGCCGAGCGCTCGCGCGCGTAGGGCGACAGAATCACGAGCTCGCGCACCGTGAACGGCTCAGAAAAGATGCGCCCGGCGACTTTCAGCAGGCAGGTTCTGACGTTCAGGAAAACAGCGCGTTCCCCCACGCGGCGTCCCCACTCGCTTCCTTTGGCGGAGTGCCCCAAGAGACTACTGACACCTTCAGGGCCAGCCGAATGATGCCGGAAACCGGCACAGCGAATCGAACTTGCTGGCCGAAAGCCAAGTCCTGTGCCGCGAGCTGTCGACCCGAGACAACGTCGATCAACTCGAAGCGAATCACCAAGGTGGTGTTTCGAGCGTTGTCGGCCTGCCCGGCCGTTACTGCGAACTCTGTCGCTCCGCTCGGGACCAGGTATTCGACTGAGCCAGCCGCAGCTGAATACTCAATCGGACAAGAGAAGCCAGTGGGGTATTGGGTGCCAGCAATGGATGGCGAATCATCGTCCCAGCTGAAGCCACTCCAGTTGTCAATGGTGCACCTGTTGCGTATCTCGGCGTCAAAAAGACTTACCTCGACCGGAACAAATCCTGGGTCGGTATCTGAGATGACCGCGCCATCCGCAACTGATGCCTCAGCCGACTCGCTTGGCTCCTCGCTCACTGCAGGAAGCGGTTCCACGGGCCCGCCCGCCGCAGGAACTGTCGGCGTCAATGTCGTTGCCGAGCCACCGTTGAGCGCCAAGAAATGGATAACTAGCGCTACGAGAATCCCTGAAGCGACCGCGACCGAGAATGAGAAAAGCCATACCCGAGGTCCAAGGCCCTGGGACTGGTCACCCTCAACGCGCGAATTGCTCACACATGGAGGCTAACTCGTCTTGGACGGCTCGAAAAGACTAGATCACTTCCTGACACTCGGGCGATCATTCTCTTTGCGCCAGCGATGAGTCGAGGGGTGGTGGCTGGCCGTTCGGTCGGTCGGTCGGTCGGGCCCGAGGTTTGGGTAGACCCACAGAAAAACCCGCTGCGAATGTCGTCATTAGGCAAACCGAAGAACATTGGCGGTAACGCTGTCCAACAGCCAGTATTGACTCATGGTCAACACCGGCAGAGACATATCGACGAATTCGACCTACGCACTCTTGCGCTTCTCGGCAAACACCGAATCGCAGATGCCAGCCGCAACCATCACCGGTCGCTTGAGCGGGATTGTGACCCTCGTGCACTTGGGTATCGGTGCGGTCAATGTTCGTCACGCAAGCACATCAGGCGCTATTGAAGACTGGAACGTTGCTCAATACGAACCTTTCCTCGGCACGAACTTCATCGTCGTCGATCCAGGACTGCGTCTGTACGAGGACTGGCGGATCGTCGAACCACGATTCAGCACCGGCGCTGTGCCCGCGTTGCGATTACATCGATTGAGTTACTCGAATCCACTCGAAGCCGTACTCGGAGCCGACCTCAGCGCGAAGGAAGGCGGAGCGTTGGTCGCCTTCATCGACAATCTGATGACTATTGGTCGACGTAGAGCGATCATGCGCGAAGAGGAGCGCCGACTCCGATTGCAGAACGATCTCGATCAGGTGACTCAAGACGCGGCGATAGACGGCCGTTACGCCGACGCCATCGCGAAGGAACTCGAGAACGAATCACGGGACCTTCGCAACAAGCGTGAGCGTATCCAGCTAGCTGCCGAAATACTAACTACTCAACGAAAATTCTCGGATGACGATCCGAGCATCAAGCCTTGGAGTCTCCAGGAAGCTCTGTCATATATCGATGGGAACCCCGATTTCGTCGGGCAAGTTAGAGACTTGCAAACAATCGAATTGCGAGTTGAACTTCAGCGAGGGCATTGACTCTTCGGCACGTCGCCCGTGGACTGGATCGCCGCGCGGGCACATGAAAGAACGAACGAGATTGCCGGCGGCCGTGTCACGGTGCACCCGCTTGCTCCAGCACCACAAGCCGATCCGTCGCGCGCGACGCCCCCACATAGAGCAGATCGCGGTGGTAGCCCTTCGACAGGTCGACGTCGGTCAGAATCACCGCGGGTGCCTCGAGGCCTTTGAACTCGTGGATGCTCCCCCACCGAATGCGCGTCGCGTCGTCGACGCTCGTGCCGAGGCGTGAGGTGAGGCGGGCATCCGTCTCCCCAGAACCAGCTGCGCGGTCGGCGAGAGCCTGGCCGGCCGCCGACCGCTCGCGCGCGTAGGGCGACAGAATCACCAGCTCGCGCACCGTGAACGGCTCAGAGAGGATGCGCTCCACCGCGTCGGCGAGCAGCGCAAATGCTCATCCATGAAGAGCGCCACCTCGGGAGTCGTGCGTAGAGCTAGAGAAGCTCCGCGTGCTCCCGCACGATCGACAGCATCTGAGCACCAGTTGGTCGCCGGCCATGGACGAGTGGCATCGCCGCGTCATACGCCTTGAGAACGAGAGAGTGCATCTCGTGGATGGGGCTGAATACGGGACTGGCGGCGAAACCACCCGCAGGTCGCGGAAGACTGGCGAACCCAGCCTCCGTGCTGTGTGCTTCGATGTCTGCCGTGAGGGCTGCGACCCCTTCCGGCCCGAGGGTTCGAAGTGCTTCAACAACCGACGCGTCCTCCAACAAGCACGCGACGTCGTATAGATGGCGGCCGGCTGTGCTCAGCTTCACTTGGTCGCCTGAGACGACCATCGTGTGGAGGCCCGAGAGCTTCTCAAGCAGGGTACGTTCGGGCGCCAGTGTCAGAACCTCAAATGGAGCGAACTCCTCCCAGGCCTCGGCACCTTCTCCGTACGTGGCGAGCGCGAACTCAGCCACCATCGACGAGTAAAGACGAATCGAGGCCGGCTGAGTGCCTCCGCGGCTACCCAGCTCGAGAAGCACGCCTTCGCGCAACAGATCGCTCGAGCGCTGAGTGGCATATGGGTAAACGGTGTATCGCTTAACACCTATCGTCGATGAACCGTTCACCACTTCTCCGGAAACTCCGAGATGTGCTGTGACGTCGCGATCGACCTGCTTCAACACGCTGTGGCGAGCCGACATACCGGCACCCGCAGGAAACACCGCGAGTAGATCGATGTCTTCTGAGAATCGTTGCGTGATTCGAAACACACGGCTGAGGCTCGTGCCACCCTTGAAGACGAAGGTCACGGGGGCGAGCTCGCCATTCTGCACCGAGATCGATCTCTCGACGCAGGCGGCGCGGAGCACCTCGGTGGCCCAGAAGTCTTTCTCGACGTACTCGGCAGACACTCCGATCGCTGTTGCAGTCGCCGCGACAAGGGCGTCAAGGTCGTCGGGCGCAAACCGAAGTTGTTGCGTCACGCGGTCACTCGGTCACTCGGTCTTGAGCATCGCGTGCGCTCTGGTGGTCTCCTCGCCGTGTGCCAGCTTCTTCCAAAACACGGGTCAAGAAGGTTCGGACTGACTTCGATGACTCATGACGAGCAGCATCGAGCAGCGCCGAGGGGCGAATGTGTTCGGTACGAATCGCTGACCGAACTCGATCAACCAACACCGGCCAACCCGCCTCGACGAAAACAGCCGGGTCGCGCAGCACCTCGAGCAATGCAATCTCGAGGCTCGAGAGTTCAGCCCGCGCAATGTTGCGGCGCGTCACGAGGTGCACGCCGTCAATCGGCTCAATGGGGTTCGGCACCGCGAGGGTGTACACGGGTGGAACCTGCGTCGTCACCCCCCACGCACGCGCGGCAGAGAAACCAGCAGGACCGACACCGCGGCCTCCGGCAACCTCATGCGCGAGCTCGTCGAGCTTGGGCCGCGTCATGCCATACCGCGTCGGCACCCCGCGATAGTACAGACCTCGTCGAACCGCCACCAGCTCGCCTGCTTTGGCGGCACGGGACGCGGCCTGACGCGCTGCCTCAGGCCGGCCCGGGAGGTCGGCGACACGCACAAACGTGTGGGGAGGAGCGTTGCGGATAACCGCAGAGGCAGTGAGAGTCATGTCACGTAAGTGTAGGGGAAACGTGACATGTGCGCCATGCGCCGGTCGACTCTGAGGGCCTTCTTAGGCTTGCTGGGCTGCCGAGGAGTGTACGCACATTGGGTGTACACTCTCGCCATGACCCCGACGCAGGCACGCATCAACATGCGCATCGCTCCCGACGTGCTCGATCAGATCAGGGAAGCGGCACGGCTTCAAGGCCAAGACCTCACCGCCTTTGTGCTGGGTTCAGCCATGTCGAGCGCTCGCCAGGTGTTGCTCGAAGATCGGGTGCTCAAGCTCAGCCCCGCTGACGCACTACTGGTTGAACAAGCTCTGGAGTCTGACGAGGCGCCGCCACAACGCTTGGTCGAAGCTTTCGCGCGGCACCGCGCCGCGAACACAGCCGACTAAGGCTTCCCCCGAGTTCGGCGAAACCTTCAACCACGAGTCGCACAAAGTTCCTGCGATTGGGGAGGCGGCTGAACCTGATCGTCATCGCACCGGCTCACACCACCCGCGCAAGGCACTCCTGCCACAGCAACGACGCGTGAGCATGACGAAGCCACGCCTCCTCCTCAGCTCTATCGCTTCTGCCCCCTGCAGGTCACAACTCGCTCGTGCGCTGCAGGTTCGCTCTCGGACGGTCAAAAAGACGGCGTCAAGCTGCACGTCAACTAAAGGTTGACAAACGGGCCGGGGGGCGGTTACGGTGAAGCCACGAGTTCTTCCGTCGGCACGCAAACACGGCCTCACCGATCGCAGCATTCTTCACGCGATGCCACTGCGGCGACGCTTCATGCACTACCTGCGGTGAGGAGAAAGTAGATGACCAAGAAAACAGCCGTGCGCGACATAGAGCAGTTGCTCGACGCCATCGACCTCGACGATTACCCCGTTGACGATCCCGCCGATTTGAGGCGTATTGGGCTCGCCGCCAAAGACGTCGAGCGCGCCAAGACGGAGCTTGCCAACGCGGTTGCCGCCGCTCGCGCCAAAGGGCGAAGCTGGGGTTTCATCGGGCTGGTGCTCGGCATCAGCAAGCAAGCAGCCCAGCAGCGGTTTGGAGAGTCACCACCCGAGAATCCCGCGTAACCCAGGTCAGCCAGCCTCGAGCACCACGAGCCGATCGGTAGCGCGCGACGCCCCCACATAGAGCAGATCGCGGTGGTAGTCCTTCGACAGGTCGACGTCGGTCAGAATCACTGCGGGCGCCTCGAGGCCCTTGAACTCGTGGATAGTGCCCCACCGAATGCGCGTCGCGTCGTCGATGGCAGATCCTGAAACAGCGAGGCCGAGGCGTGAGGTGAGGCGGGCATCCGTCGCCCCAGAACCAGCAGCGCGGTCGGCGAGAGCCTGGCCGGCCGCCGAGCGCTCGCGCGCGTAGGGCGACAGAATCACCAGCTCGCGCACCGTGAACGGCTCAGAGAGGATGCGCTCGACGGCGTCGGCAAGCAGCGCCTGCTGCTCGGCCATGGTCGAGAACGTGTGGCGCTCGACCGACACCTGGTCGTCGTCGCTGCGGCGGTGCTCGCTGTAGAGGGTCGGCTCGCCGATGAGCTCGGCCACGAAGCGCGCCACCTCGGGAGTCGTGCGCACATTCGAGCGCAGCTGCAACTGTACGAGGTTCGGGAAGCGGCGCACTATGGTTGCGCGGGGCGTGGGCGCAGCATCCGTCGCCGCATCGTCACCGGGGCCGGCCGCGGCACCAGCCTCACGCCGGCGGTAGATCATCTGGTGGTCGAAGTCTCCGGTGATGAAGACCGGCGCGCGCTCGAGCCCGCCGACCATGAGCGCGTCGAGCACGTCGAGGTAGGGCTCGAGCGCCACATCTTGCGCCTCGTCGACGACGAGGTAGTCGAACTGCGGGCCCAGCTCGAGCGCCGCGTCGAGCGCCTGCTCGGGCAGGGTCACGTCATACCAGTCGGCCTCGACGCGTCCGCTCGCGAGCTTGCGCTGCGCCTCATTCTTGCCCGCGTGACGGTCGACCACCTGCGCCATGAGCGAGTGGATGCGCCGCACCTCAATGCCCTCACCGCACAGCTCGGCGAGCTTCGCCTCGATGAGCCGGTTGAAGACAACCACGAGCGTGCGCTGTTTGTTGACGGATGCCCGGCGCGCAGCCTCGGCCGCCACCCACGTCTTGCCCGACCCGGCCGGGCCCTCGACGAGCAGCCGCGGGTTGGTTCCGACCACGTCGAGAATGCGCACTTGCTCGGCCGTGAACTGGGCTTGCTCGGCCTCGCGACGGCGCGCGAGTTCTTTCGCGCTGAGCTCGGCGACGAAGCGCGGAGTCAGCAGCTCGACGACGCGCGCCGTGTGCTCGGGGTCGGGTTGGCCAGATACGCGGCGGTATCCGCTGATGGTCTCGGCGAGATGGTCTGAGGCCTTGTTCAGCGCGCGGATGACCGCGCCGGCGGCGTGGCCATGGGCGAGGTCGGCGGCATCCAGCAATTGCCAGTCATGCCAGCCGATGATCTTCGCAAAGCTGTTCTTGTTCAGTTGCGTGAGCCACGCGGCGTGAAAGATCGGATACCCAACCGGCCCGGCGCCTCGCGCCTCGAGGTATTCGATGATCGAGTGCTGCGCGCCCGAGGCCTGCTCGAAGGGGCTGCGCGTGACCCAGTCGCGGCTGCCGTAGCGCCAGCGGCCTTCGCCGTCGGCCTCGATGCTCTCGTGCGACTTCACTTCGATGACGAGGATGCCCCGCTCCGGCGCCACGACCACAAAGTCCGCTTCGCCCTGCACCTGGCTCACGTGCTTGGCGATCTCGAGCGAGTGAAAGACGACCCAGTCGGCTGGTGCTTGTTGCAGGGCCGCGTAGACGGCATGCTCGCCGGGCGGGGCGTCATCGCCAATCGTCGGCGGGATCATGCGGGCCATGACGTGAGCCTACGTCGCGGGTGCGCGCGCCGTCACGGGCCCGGTTGCGCGCTCGGCTACGCCGATCGTGCGGTCACGCGGCAGCGGGTGCGGCTTTGCACAACGGCAGTGTGCCGCTCGTGGCATGTGCCGCCAACGGCACATAGCGCATGCGGAGAAACCCACCGCGAACGGCGATCGCGCGGCGGGCCCATGAGATCACGCGGCGAAACCTTCAACCACGAGTCGCCCAAACTTCCTTCGATTGGGGAGTCTGCCGAACACGACCGCCGAAGCGAGCGCACGGCAGCCTCGTTTCGTACTCGACGCACCCTCAATAAACCGACATGATGGAACCATGGCTGCCGAACCGCTGCGGAGCGAACCCGGCCCTCGCGACTGGGTTCCGCCAACCCGGAGGAGCATGCGGGAGGGTCGATCGGGATCACTGTTCTCGACCCCGGCATCGCCCGGGTGGGTCGGCCCTATAGGAGCGACCTTTGTCGGCATGCTCGCTGTCGTAGCCGCTGCAATCCCCTACCCCCAGGGTGATGAATCGAACCGACCGATGTTGATGTCGGGGGGCGTATTGGCGTTGGCGATCGGAGCCGCAACCTGGCCCGGAACCGCCCCCGGCACGCGAGGGCGACGCATTCTCGCCATCATCGGCATCACGCTGGGCGCACTCACGTTCGTCTCGACGGGGTTCACCTTGCTGAACACCTCCTTCAGTACGAACCTGCCGACCCTGCAAACCGCGACGCGAGCGGTGTGGCCGGCCCCGCAGCTCGATGCACCAGCGCCGCAGGCTGAGGGTGCGCCGACCACCACCGACCCCAACCTCAGCGAGCCGATCAGCATTCTCACCGTTGCCGACGAGCGCGCCTACCTCGTTGACGTGGTCACCAGGGCGAGCGAACTCATCGACGAGGTCGGGGTCGAAACGATCCCCCTACAATTCAGCGCCGACAGCTACCCGTTTCTGAGCAACGACGGCGGCGTCGTCATCGGCAACGTGCTCTACTTCGAAGTGAGCTACGTCGCCCTGCCAGAAGGTGGTTACACGCTCAGCCTGAAAGGCACGACGTTTGGCACGATCGTGCAGTTCGACACGCGCAGCAGCGTCGTTCTCGTTCAATAGCGAGACATCACCAGGCGCGACGCCCGGCGTTGGTCATGACCCGACCGACAGCGTCGACCTAGTCGTCAACCTTCGGCACGAACCACGGCGGATACACCGCAACCTTCGCCGTCACGCCCGCCGCCTTGAGCAGGTCGCGAACCTCATCGCGGCGACGGTCATTCGCCACGGCCACGAGAGCCACCGTCGCGAGCGACACGGGGCCGGGCACCAGGGCCTCGGCGGCCTGCAGCGACTCGGGAGACGACGCGGCGCGCGCGAGCATCCGTTGCCGGCCCTCGAGACCAATGCCGAGTCGCGTTGCCGGCGCCGCAGCGTCGCCGTCAGTCACCACCACAGTGTTCGAGACGGCAGCGATGTCGACGCCCAACACCACGAAATCGACAGTGGATGCGGCCTTCGCCGCCTCGCTCCACGTCGGCCCCGCAGCGCCCTCTTGCACCTCAAGCCACCAGGTCGCCTGAGGCGACAAGCTGAACGCCACGCAGTCGAAAGCCGAACGCTCGATGCCGTCATCGTCGGGGCTGCCGTCGCCCGGCACGGGTGCCGAGCTGCGCAACTCGCGCGTCAGATCGCTCGCGAGTCGCAGCGCCGGCTGCGCCTCCGACGGCGGCAGCAACCGACCCGCCTCAAGAATGAGCGGGAGGTTGCTCATGTGGGTGACGTGAAAAATGCGCTGCGGCAAGTTGGGCGGGCGCACCTCGGCGGCCTTGCCCGTGGCACCCGCAGCGGGGCTGCGCAGACTGCGGGCCGCCTGACGCGGAGCACGCCGCACGGGCGCCGGCGCGGCCGGAGCCGCCGGAGGAAAACAACTGGCACACATGCCGGGCTCGAAACCGTGAATGCACTCTTCCGTCAACGACCCAGCCACCACGAACTCCCTCACAGGGGCGCCGCACGCTCGCGGCCCGGCCCCAAACCTCTAGGCTATCGCGCCCAACTCTGAGAGCCCGACCGTCGGGATGCTGATCCAGCCCTCGACCCGCGCCGTGCGCATCTGATCGGGCGTGGGCCGGATGCTCGCCCCGCGTGCGTGCGCGAGCGCAACCAGCGCGGCGAGCACCGCGTCGAGCGCATCGGCCGAGGCCCGCATGAGGGGCTCATGGTCGCCGAGCTCGAGCCACGGGGCCGCGCGGCGCAGGTCGGCGATGAGGGCGGAGCGCGCATCCGTCGACTGCTTGTAGCCCGGGCGAGTCAGGCCCCACACGCGCAACGCCATGGCGGGGTAGACCTCGACGACGGCACTCGGATGCTCTCCGGAGCGGTCGACCACGCGCCCGTCGCCCGCCAGCCGGTCGAGCAGCACCGCGCACCGCAGCGCCGTCATGCCCAGTCGATCGGTCGCGACGCTCAACGGTCGCGCGCCCGTGCGCTCGGTGACGACGCGGTCTGTCTCGCGATGGGCGAGGCGCCGGCGCCAGGCGAGGTCGCCCGCGTCAGAGCCGGATAGCTCGCCGCCGGCAGCGTGCCGCGACACGAAGTCGACGAAGTCGACCGGCCAGCCGAACGCGCAGTCGATGCCGATGAGGCTCACGTCGCGAGTCGCTCGCACGATGGTCTCGTCGTCGACGCCGAGCTGCAGCGACTCAAGCGCGACGTTGCCCGGCTCGACCCGCAGCACCGCCAACCCCGTACCCGCGGCCTCCGCCGCAAGGTCGACGCCCGCGACCCGCACCGTCACTGCGCCTCGACGATTGCCACGGCGAGGCCATGCGCCGCCCGTTCAAGACGCCGGTCGTTGGTCCACAGCGCCGAGCACCCTGCCTTCTGGGCCGCAGCGAGGTGCAGAGCATCCGGCGTCGACATCGCATGCCGCGCTCGCAATTCGGCAGCGCGCACGAAGACGTCTTCGTCGAACGGCGCTCGGCCGACGGCGTTCAGAGTGTCGCGGTAGTAGTCAACAAGTGCGAGATCACCGCGCTTGAGCGGCCCCGTGAGGCACTCCATGACGACAAGCGGCGACACCACGAGTTCGTCATCAGTGTGGTCGGCGAGCGATTGCCGCGCGAGGCGTCCGCGTTCGCCGTCATCTTCGACCGCGTAGATCAGGATGCACGAGTCGAGATAAATCACGACCTACGAACCCCAGCTCTCTCGTGCATCGCGAATGTCGTCGTCAATCTCAGCCGCGCTGCGCGAGCTCGGGGGTGGATTGCGCACGAGACGCTCGGCAAGCGCGCCCCCCGTGAAGCGCGGCTGCTCTACTGGCACGAGGCGCACAACGGGCCGGCCACGCTTGGCGATGACGACGTCATCACCGTTCTCGGCGGCCGCGACGAGCTTCGAAAGACTGTTGCGGGCATCCAGAATGTTGACCGGTTCCACGTTTCCCCCTACCTGGCGTGATTACCTAGCCAGGTTAGCAGTCGCCTATACGAACCGCACGGCCGACTGCAGCCGCGTACGCACCTCAAACAGGTCAGTACCTCCGACGCCAACACCCGGCAACCCCGTGCGGATGAGGTTGACGAGGCGCGAGCGTTGCACGAGCATCCCTTGGGCGCCGCGCACCGAACCGAGTTCGACAGCTGACTCGGCGGCCTGGTTGTCTTCGACCACGATCACGAGTGCCGAGAAGCGGCAGCGAGCAGCGCGCGCGAGCACGCGAGCCCGGCCACCGAGCTGCGCGAGCGGCTTTTCGCCGGGCTCGAGGCCTTCGCCGATGACCTCGCCGCGCTTGACCGTCACGGGCGCGCCCCAGTCTTCGCTCAGTACGGCCCACAGGCCGGTGGGGCCGAGCACGACGTGGTCGAGCTTGTCGATCGGGCGCGGGCCCGCCACGACGTCGTGCCAGATCGTGAAGCCCAGGCCGAGCGTCGCGAGAGCCGTGGCTGAGCGCTCTTCGGCGATCGCCGCGGCCAACAAGTGCCGAATCTGCCGGGGCGCCGAGCGCACAAGGGCGGCGTCGAAGGGGTCGGGCAGGTCGACGCCGCGGCCCGCCCACTCGCGCACGTTCGCCAAGTACTGTTCGCGGTACCAGCCACCGGGATGCCCGTACGACTTCGCCATCGGCCGCGAGTCATAGCGCCCCGGGCCGGATGCACCGCCGCCGTGCTGCGACCACGCACGCCCGCCGCTCGAGCCCGCAGCGGATTCTGCCCCCGAGTCATACGCCCGCCGCGCCGCCGGGGTTCCGACAACCTGCCATGCCCGTTGCACCGCGTCGAACGCCGCGGCCGAGCCGCCCGTGTCGGGGTGCGCCTCGCGCAACCGCAGTCGGTACGCCTTGCGCAGCTCGTCGTCGCTCGCCGTCGGGCTCACGCCGAGCACCTCGTAGGGGTTGGCGGCCAGGGGCGAATCAGACATGGTGCCGAAAGCCTACGCTGGGCAGGTGAGCCACGATCTCAGCAACGCCACGCCCCCCGTCGCCGCCCCGCCCCGGGCAACCCAGAAGCCCCACCGCCGCGAACACCACGGTGACGTGTTCGTCGACCACTACGAGTGGCTGCGCGAGAAAGAGAGCCCCGAGGTCATCGCGCACCTCACGGCCGAGAACGCCTACGCCGAGGCCCGCATGGCGCACCTCGATGGTTTGCGCGATCGCATCGTTGACGAGATCAAGGGCCGCACGCTCGAGACCGACATGAGCATCCCCGTGCGCGAAGGCGATTGGTGGTACTACGGGCGGTCGGTCGAGGGGCTGCAGTACGGCATCCAGTGCCGTGTGCCCGCCGTGCCGATCGACCCGGCGAACCCGACGGACCCCGCCGCCTGGACTCCCCCGCCGCCGCTCGACGACCCCGCCCAGCCGCGCGAGGGCGAGCAGCTCGTCATCGACGGCAACGTCGAGGCCGAGGGCCACGACTTCTTCTCGATCGGCTCGCTCGACGTGAGTGACGACGGCCGGTGGTTGCTCTTCGCGATCGACACCGAGGGCGACGAGCGCTACACCCTACGCATTCGCGACCTCAGCACGGGCGAGAACCTGCCCGACGAGATCACCGAGACCGCCGCGGGCGCCTTCTTCGACCCCAGCGGACAGTTCGTCTTCTACTCGACGGTCGACGAGTCGTGGCGCCCCGACACCGTCTGGCGGCACCGCGTGGGCACCGCGCGCGCCGACGATGTGGCCGTGTTCCACGAGCCCGACGACGGCTTCTGGGTCGGCGCCGGGCGCACTCGTAGCGGCCGCTACCTCGTCATCGAGGCGGCATCGAGCATCACGAGCGAAACGCACGTGCTCGATGCGCGCACGCCCGAGGGCACGTTCGAGGTCGTGTGGCCGCGTCGCCACGGCGTTGAGTACGACCTCGAGCACGCGCGCCTCAACGGTCACGACGTGTGGCTCGTCACGCACAATGACGAGGCGCCCGACTTCTGTGTCGTGGCCGTGCCCGTGGATGCTCCCCACGCCGAACCCGTCACCCTCGTGCCGCACGAGCCGGGTCGGCGGGTTGAGGGAATCGACGCGTTCGAGCGTTTTCTCGTGCTCGACTATCGCGCCGACGGGCTTCCGCGCACCGCGGTCGCGCCGCTCGGGCCCACGACCGAGCTCGTCGAGCTCACGTGGCCGGGCAGCGCGTGGGTCGAGCTGATCGCCCCCATCGAGGGCGACAAGCTCGTGTCGATCGGTGCGCGCGGAAACCCCGAGTGGAGCCAACCGCTGCTGCGCTTCGGCTACGCGAGCTTCACCGAACCCTCGACCGTGGCGAGCCTCGACGTCGCGCGCGTGCGCGAGGGCGCTGCGGCCATCACGGTGCTCAAGCAGCAGCCCGTGCTCGGCGACTACCGCTCGAGCGACTATGCCGAACGACGCGACTGGGCCGTGGCGGCGGACGGCACACGGGTTCCCGTGTCGCTTGTGTGGAAGAAGGGGCTCGTCGGGTCACTCGACGGCGTCGAGGGGGCGCAGCCGAGCGCAGTGCACTTGTATGGCTACGGCAGCTACGAGTCGTCGATTGACCCCGGCTTCAGCATCCCGCGCCTGTCGCTGCTCGACCGCGGCGTGGTCTTCGCGATCGCCCACGTGCGCGGCGGCGGCGAGCTCGGCCGCGCCTGGTACGAAAACGGCAAAACGCTCGCGAAGGTCAACACCTTCACTGACTTCGTCGCCGTGGCGCAGCACCTGGTCGATGCGGGAGTCACGGCTCCCGACCGGCTCGTCGCCGAGGGCGGCAGCGCGGGCGGGCTGCTCATGGGCGCCGTCGCCAACCTCGCGCCGCAATTGTTTGCGGGCATTCTCGCCGACGTGCCCTTCGTTGACCCGCTCACGAGCATTCTCATGCCCGAGCTGCCGCTCACCGTGATCGAGTGGGACGAGTGGGGCAACCCGCTCGACGACCCCGAGGTCTACGCGTACATGAAGGGCTACGCGCCCTACGAGAACGTCACCGAGCAGACGTATCCGCGCATTCTCGCCGTCACCTCGCTCAACGACACCCGTGTGCTCTATGTCGAGCCCGCCAAGTGGGTGGCGCGGTTGCGCGAGGTGGGGGCGGATGCCCTGCTGCGGTGCGAGATGGAGGCCGGGCACGGCGGCGTGAGTGGCCGCTACTCGGCATGGAAGCAGCGCGCGATCGAACTCGCCTGGCTGCTCGATGTGCTCGGACTCGCTGACTGACGCAGCCTGCCGTGCGCGAAGCGCAAAAGGCCCGATCAGGTGAGCGATGCTCTGCAAGATTCATGCATGAACATGCACATTTCTTGCTAACGTCAAGCGCGTGACTGAGACCTCTCCCCTGGGCGAAAAGGCCGCCACCGCTCGCCTCGCCACCCTTCGACACATCTCGGGCATCATCAGCATCGTCGCCGGTTTGCTCATCTTTGCGGCGCTCGTCACCCAAATCACCGACCAGATCTCAGTCGGCCGATTCGAGCCCGACCAGTACTTCGCTTACTTCACGATTCAGACCGCGATGATCAACATCGTCGTGCTCATCGCCGGCGGCATCATGGCGCTGCGGCTCGATCGCGATACGCGGCTCTACACGGCGATTCGCGCGAGCATCTTCTCGTACGCGCTCGTGACGGCCGTGGTCTACAACGTGCTGCTGCGCGACATTCCGAACGACGACGGATATGTCGGGCCGGTGTGGCCCAACGAGTCGCTACACGTGTGGATTCCGATCTACATCGCCCTCGACTGGCTGCTCACGCCCGGCCGCGTGCGCATTTCGTGGTCTGCCCTGTGGCTCGCCGTGAGCTACCCACTCATTTGGGTGGGCGTCACGATGCTGCGCGGCTCGTCGACCGGCTGGTACCCCTACCCCTTCCTCGAGCCCGACGGACCCAACGGCATCATGGGTGTCGTCATCTACGTCGTGGGCATTGCCGCCTTTATCGTCGTGCTCGCCGCCGTCGCGATTCTCATCAACCGCGTGCACACGCGCGGCGTGCGCGGAGTCAGTCACGGCCGGCGCCGCACGGGTCCGATTCCTGTCGTGCGCGCCGACCTGCGGTGAGCGAGCCGAGTCGCGGCTGACGCACGCGCGGGTATACCGTCGCTGCATGACCGTGCCGCAGCACCTTCTGCTCGTTATTCCGTCGCACTCGACCGCGTCGGCCGACTCGGCGGGGCACCTCGTCGAGGCTGAGGTCGAGCATCCGCAGCTCTCGGTGCTCGACGTGGCCGCCACACGCGGAGACGGCATCTTTGAGACGATCAGCATCGGCCGCGGACACCCCCAAGCATTCGACGCACACCTCGCGCGCTTCGCACGGTCGGCACGCATGCTCGACCTCCCCGCGATCGACGAGACACTGTGGCGGGATGCTGTGCTCGCGATTGCCGAACGCCTCGCCGACCACGACGAAGCCTGGGTGAAAATCGTGCTCACGCGCGGCATTGAGCGTGCGGGCGCCACCGGCCAACCCGTGCCGACGGGCTGGGCCTACGGCACCGTGTCGCCCGAGTTTCGGCGCGAGCGCACCGAGGGCGTCGACGTCGTGCTGCTTGACCGCGGACTGCGCAGCGATGTGAGCTCGACGAGTCCGTGGTTACTCGCGGGCGCCAAGACTCTCTCGTACGCCGTGAACCGTGCTGCCGTGCGTGAAGCCCAGCGCCGTGGCGCCGATGACGTCATCTTTGTGTCGACCGACGGCATGCTGCTCGAGGGGCCCACCTCGACTCTCGTCATTCGCCGCGGTGACGAGTTGGCGACGCCGCCCGACGCGTTCGGCATCTTGCCCGGCACGACACAGGTCGATCTTTTTGCGGCCGCCGACCAGTGGGGACTTCGCACCGCGGTCGTACCGCTGACCCCTGATGAGGTGCTCGACGCTGATGCGGCGTGGGTCGTGTCGAGCGTGCGGCACGCGGCACCTGTGCGCTCGGTCGATGCGCGGCCCCTCACGGTCGATGCGCCGCTCACGGCTGCCATGAATGGCTTCTTGCGAGCCCGCACGGCGTGACGACGCCTTCTGTGTAGGGTCGTGGAATGCACAGCACGATGGAGTGCCTCACCGACTGGATGACCCGCCAGCGGTGGTACGCCGGAAAAGGGCGGCTGCCACAACTCGTTGAGGTGAGCCGCGTTGAGTGGAGCGCCGACGACGCGGATGCCCGCATCCACGTTCTGCTGATGCGCGACACCGCCAACAACCCGCCGTCGCTGTACCACGTGCCGATTGTCTTGCGCCACACGATTCCGCGCGGCGCTGGGCCCTCTTTCATCGGTCGCGACGACAACGGCGACTATTTGTTCGATGGAGCCCACGACCCTGCTTACACGCGCGTGCTGCTCGAGCGGCTCGGCGTGCACCGCAGCGACCTCACGTCGCGCGTTCACGCGGGCGAACAGTCGAACACGTCGATCATTTTCGATGCGGGCTCGGAGGCTCCGCTCGTGGCCAAGATCTTTCGGCTCGTGCACGCCGGCGAGAACCCCGACGTGGTGCTGCAGACGGCGCTCACGAGCGCCGGAAACCGCTCGGTACCGCGGATGCTCGGCTCGCTGTCGGCCACCTGGGTCGACCCGCACGGCTCTGACACCCACACCCTCGAGCCGTCGACCGGCCACATCGCTTTTGCTCAAGAGTTCATGCCGGGCGTACGCGATGGTTGGCCTCTCGCACTTGAGGCTGCCGCGGCGGGCGAGTCGTTCGCCGCCGACGCCGAAGCTCTCGGTCGCGTGACGGCCGAGGTTCACACCGCTCTTGCCGCGTGCATGCCTACCCGCGAGCCGACTCTCGGTGACATCGTGGGCTTCGTGGCGGGCTGGCACCAGCTCCTCGCTGTTGCGATCACCGACGTACCGCAGTTGCGTGAGCTCCGGCCCGCGATTGAAGCGGTGTATGACGCGGCGCGCGAGGCTCCGTGGCCGGCGTTGCAGCGCATCCATGGCGACTATCACTTGGGTCAGGTGCTGCGTCGCCCGAACGGCCCATGGTTGCTCGTCGACTTCGAGGGCGAGCCGTTGCGACCGTTGACCGAACGAGCCCGCGTTGACTCACCGCTGCGCGATGTCGCGGGCATGCTCCGCTCATTCGACTACGCGGTCGGCTCGCTGCGCAACACCGCCACCCCCTCTGCAACAGCGCCCGCGTCGACACCTGCCACGACGCCCGCACCGACGCCCGCCACCACGCCCGCCACCACGCCCGCCACCACGCCCGCCGCGACAGCTCCGTCCGCCGCAGGCGCAGGCTCACGCTCGATGTCCCCGCAGGATTGGGCGCGCGAGGCCCGCGCGGCCTTCCTCGACGGCTACATCGCGGTCAGCGGAACCGACTTGCGCGCGCACCGCACCCTGCTCGACGCCTTCGAGCTCGACAAGGCGGTCTACGAGGCGATGTATGAGGCACGCAATCGGCCAACCTGGCTCCCGATCCCGCTCACCGCTGTCGCCTACCTCGTCTCTCCCGACCGCGCCGCCAAGCGCTAGCCCCCGCCGGCCGCGCCCCGCCAGCCCCGCCCCGCCCCGCTACGTCGCCGCGCTGCCCTTCCCTCCACCCGAATCTGCGGCGCCTGAGAGCGCACGACTGTCAGTGCAACGGTTTGTCTCGAAACGCTCCCCAATCGTAGGAAAGGCGAACAGCTTTGGTCGGAGCCTTCCTTAGATTGGGGAGTCACTCGACGCTCTTTCCGGGAACATGCGCTCAATGACGTCGTTCGCGGTGGTCCACGCCCGAGCACCCGATTGGCCGTATTCGGTGCAAAGGAGCCATTGCGTGAGCAATGCGCGGCGCACAGTGCTCCGGCTGCGCGACGCATAGTCCTCCGGCCGCGTGGCGCCGCGCCGGCAGAGCGGCACCGCTTGGCTCCTCCACCACGATCGCCGCCTAGCTCGTCCACACGGAAAGTCGAGCACCGGTACGCGAACCTCGTCGAGACTTCATCATTGCAGCGTGATGCGCTCAACTCTGAAGTACTCAGGCCCAGCTCGTGGCACCGGTCATCTCTCGAAGCCGGTGCGCGCGTTGCTCGCGCGCATGGGCGGCATTGTCTCTACTCGAGAGTTGAGGGCGGTCGGCGTTGACCCGACAATGCTCGAGCTCTACCGTGACTACGGCTCGCTGCAGGCCGTTCGGCAAGGGTGGCACTGCCACCCCGGCGTCCCTCAAATAAACCGCTTGGCTTGGAGGTTTGGCGGACCTCTCGCATGTGTCAGTGCACTCGACTTCTACCCCGGCAACGGCGTGTCACTCGCCGCTGGCGATGCGATCCACAGGCGATTGCATGTGTGCGTGCCCGGCAACAGCCCATATGTGCCGAGCCCTCATCTCCTTGCAGAACGGTGGAGCATCGAGGTGCCGCTC